>JBGSNV010000066.1:0-2534 GCA_041739485.1 Chitinophagaceae bacterium | reverse complement strand
ATCCGCGCTGGAACAGGGTCGGAATTTCAGCAATAAATTGTGGAATGCCCTGAAATTGCTCCGGTTATGGAAAGAAAGAGGTACCCAAACTGCGGGTACCGGTTCACAGCATGATTTTGCAAACGCCTGGTTTGAAGCAAGGTTATCTCAGGTTTCGGCAGAACTCGACGAAATGCTGAAGCAATTCCGTTTGAGCGAAGCCTTAAAAACTTTGTATTCGCTGATATGGGATGATTATTGCAGTTGGTATCTGGAATGGATAAAACCAGGATATGGAGAACAGATTGACGAAACGATGCTCCGGCAGGCTACCGTATTTTTTGAACAACTGATGCTGTTGTTGCACCCCTTCATGCCTTTTATTACTGAAAGCATTTATCATGAACTGGCAGAAAGACCGGAAAATGATGACCTTTGTATAAAAACCCTGGAAACCGCCTCACAACATCCGGATGCCGAAAAACTCCAACAGGGAGAATTGCTGAAAACAGTGATTACCACAATCCGGGATGTGCGAAATAAAAATCAGATGAAGCCCAAGGACAGGGTGCAATTGACCATTGAAACCTCCCTAAAGGAAACTTATGCTTCTTTTGTACAAATACTTGGCAATCAGATCAATGCGGATATTATTATGGCTAGCGGACCCGTTGCGGGTGCTGTAGCTGTAGCGCTTGAAAAAGATAAGTTCTTTGTAAAAGCGGAGCAGGAAATGGATATGAGCCAGCAGATTGAGGCATTGAAAAAGGATCTTGAATACCAGCAAAATTTTCTGGCCAGCGTTGAAAAGAAGCTTTCCAATGAAAAATTTGTACAAAATGCCAAGCCGGAAGTGGTAGCCATCGAACTAAAGAAAAAAGCCGATGCCATTGCGCGAATTCAAAACATCCGGGAAAGTCTTGAGGGGTTATAACCTGTGGTTGTCCGTTTTTTTAACACTGAATAGAAGCCTATGCTTCTTAATTTTGAATATGATTAAACGTATAGTCATTTCAATCTTTTTTCTTTCGGCTACATTGATAGGTATGACCCAGACGAAACCGTTAAAACCGGTTTCCCCGGCCTCTCCCTCCGATACAGCAAAAATTATTTATTTAAAAGCAAAACTCGGTCCGATGACGGGTTCAGCTCCGGTACTTGTAAATGATTTTCTCAAACTCCAGAATAGTGACTTGATAATACAAGATCAATACGGAACTGAATGGAAAGTGATTGCATTTCGTTTTGCCTGGAACCGCAAAGAGGTGAATGATGACTGGAAAACCGGCAAAAGCAAGACGATCATGAGCTACAATGCCACCGAAGTAACTGATAGTACAAAAATCCCGATACCCTGGCAAAATGAGATTAAACTAAACCTGCAGGCCGGGGAGCAAATTATGTTTGAGCAGATCATTGCTGAAAACAAAAAGACCGGTCGAAAACGTTTTGCACCCGACTTTCAAATCACCCTGATTGAGGAATAGTATGGCTTTTACGATTCGAAGAGCAGAAAAGGAAGATTTATCCACTATCCGGCATCTTGCCTCTCTTATCTGGCCGGTAGCTTATGCAGAAATACTAAGTGCAGGACAGATAAATTACATGTTGAATGCGATGTATAATCTACCTGCCTTGAAGAAACAACTGCTGGAGGGTCATATATTTCTGCTTGCCTTTAAGGATGAAAAGCCCGTTGGGTTCTCTGGTATTTCGCCCCTTGAAAAAACAGGTTATTGGAAGCTGCACAAATTGTACATAGTTCCCTATAAGCAGCACACAGGTGCCGGCAAAGCCTTGCTTGCATCCGTTTACGAAATTATGACTGCCCAAAATGGAACACACCTCAAACTTCAGGTAAACCGGGAAAATGAAGCCCGGAATTTCTATAAAAAGCAGGGGTTTGAGATTATAAGTGAAAGGAATGTGGATATCGGGAAAGGGTTCTATATGAACGACTTTATTATGCAGAAGCAGATTCAACAGGCTGTTCGGTCTTAACATCCGGCAAACGCTGTTTCACCATGGATAATCCGATAGCAGAGGCAATTACATGTCCAAAAGAAGCAATCAACATCAGAAAAATCCCGAACCTTGGTTCCGGTACAAAACCATCGTAACCACTTGTATAAAGCAGATAAGTTCGAATACCAAAAGCCACACAAAGCGCTCCGAAAATAAGATTTATCCTTTGTGACCAGGGTTTGTTGACCACATAAAAAATGATACCGAATACTGCAAAAAATACAAATACATTACCCGGCTTGCCATAATGGTTCTCTTCTGTAAAAAACGCGGTAAAATGCTTTTGTAAATCAGGATACCATGCCCAGTTTAAAAAACAGGAGGCGATCAACAGCAGGCAGGAAAAAAAACCTAATTTTTGAGAATTCGTCAATTTCATGTGTATATAGTGTTTGCGGTTGAGCAATGTCAACCTTTTATAAAAAATGTTCTAACAAAAAATATATCAGCGTTAAGTTTATAAATTTTCATGTGCGTGCTTCCTCAACTACCAATGGTAATTGTTTTGCAACAGTGCTGGGTGCTTAATG
>JBGSNV010000063.1:0-18679 GCA_041739485.1 Chitinophagaceae bacterium | reverse complement strand
TGTGTTTGGAGGTATCGTTGTAAGCGAGAGGTCTCAGCGGTGCAGGACTAAAATTAAAGCTAAGTTTCTCTACCGGTAACTGATAATTCAAAGTGGGTCTTTTACCGGTATTGACTACAGGACTAGCACTAAATTCGATTTTCACCGGAGGAATTAACGATGGCTTAAATGAGGAAGTGATCTCAATGGTTTTATTCCCTGTTTCCTGTGCAATCAGCAATCCAAGGGTGCAGGAAAAAAATATCGTCAGCAAATACTTCATATATGTATTTATTAAATCTTATGCTATGTTTTCAAATAATCGACAACTAATAAAAATTGGTATTGCGAGTTAGCTTACTGACCAATTTTGGATTGCTCACTTTCTTCTTTTTCCACTTTTGCCAGTTTAGTAGCAGCCTCCGTTTTCATTGCAGGAATAGATGCATTTTCAGCAATACTTTTATAGGTGGCTTTGGCATTGAAATAGTCTTTTTGTTTGTAATAAATATCGCCAAGCAAAAGATAACTTCTTGTTACCCATTCCACATAACTGCCCGATTTTTTGATAAGATCAAAAGCTGCCTTTTCTGCAGACTCGAGCTGCCCCTGTGCATACAAACAAAAAGCAATCCCATAACCGGCTTCGGCACCATAAGCCGCTTTGTTTAACCCGGTTACGGTTTCATAATAGCGGATCGCTTCCCCATAATCACCGGATTGTTGGGCATTTTTACCCAATACCAGATTGGCAAAGATCTTATCATCACTACCAATCCCATTTTCTGCCATCAGCTCTGTAGCATAGGTTTTAGCTTCGGCATAATCACCCCCATAATACTGACAACGAACCAAACCCCGCATCGCTTCAAGCCGGTTTTCTTTGGTAGAAGCTACATCCTTTAATTTCCGGAAATACTCGTAGGCTTTTTTATAGTCCTTTTTATCGAAATAAGTGTAGCGGGCATTTTGCAGCAAAGCGCCTTCCACATATTTATTCGGAGCCATGCCAATTACCTGATCATACATTTCAATAGCTTTCTCCATATTTTTCTTTTCCCGCTGTAAATCGGCCACATACCAGGTAGCGGGCAAGGCAAATCGTCCTTCGGGATACTTTTGCAAATAATCGGTAAACCCTTTCAGCGCCATATCCTTTTTTCCTTCACTCAATTGTATTTCAGCTGCTACATAGGTGAGCGAATCCGCTACATTACCATCGAGTTTACGACCGGCATTGTTCATAAATACAATAAAGTCGTTGGGTTTGCCCTGCTCAATAAAAATGCTGCGCACATTATCAATCGCTTCGTCAGCTTCCGGGCTTGAACCATATTTGCTCAACAAGGTGTTGAAACTGTTTAAAGCTTCCGTGCTGTTGTTTAAATTATAGTAGGAAAGACCCTGCTTTAATAAGGCTTCCGGCTTCAGGGATTCCCCTGCTTTGCTGCTGATGATCCTTGACAGCCAAGGCAAGGCATCACGGTAATTTTCATCTGCAAGGTAGGCTTTTGCGATCTCCATATTGGCCATCGGCGCCAAAACACTCGCCGGATATTGTTTATCAATAGATTGCAGATAACTTATTTTTTGAGCAGGTTTATTTTCTGCACCGGCTATTAATCCAAGTTGATAAAGCCCATAATCTGCAAAATCGCTATTCTTATCAACGCTTTCTGTATAAAGTGGTTTGGCCTTGTTGAAATTCTTTTGCATAAAATAGGTATCCGCTAACCGCACTCTTGCATCCTGCTGCTGCATCGGTGTAGAAAACCGTTTGTCCAATAAAGCTTCCCATTCGCGTTGTGCCGCCTTGTAATCCTGCAGCAACAGATAGCTGTAAGCAAGTGTGTAGCTGGCATTCTGCAAATTGGCCTCGCCGGCTACTACCGGATTACGGAGATAATCGTTCATCAGTCGGGCTGCCTCAGTATATTGATTTTTACCAAAAACAATTTCGGCTTTCCAAAACTTCAACAAGGGCAATACGTCTGCATTATAGGGGGCCTTGATAGCACGGTCAATCAGTCCTTCGGCAGCATCTAAGCGCTTGTCATTGATTTCCTCCTGTGCCCGGTTATATAAAATTCTCGGATAAATATTCTCTGTAGCAACGCTTCGCTTTTTCAGACTTTCATAAAGTGAAAGGGCTTCTTTGTAATTGCTTGTATTGGTAAGCGCCGTAACCAATAAATCCTGAGCTTCCCCATTAAATTTACTTGAAGGAAATTCTGTTGTAAATTTCTTCAACGTCAAGGTAGCTTCGTTATCCAAGCCCAGATCCAGAGCAAGCTTTCCCCAATGGAATAAGGAATTTTCGCGAATAGCCAGGTTACTGCTATTAGAGGCACAGTATTGAAAAGCCGTTTTAGCATTGGCCTTTTCATTGGTTTTTAAATAAGAATCTCCCAAAAGATACATAGCATGCTGCGTCAGCGAGTCCTGTCCGCTGCTTAAAGGTTTAAACCCTTCAATTGCTTTGGCATAGTCCTTTTTTTGATAGTAGCAGAATGCAAGTTCATAAAGATCAGATCGCTGTACTTTTTTACTTGCATTTATATAGCGTTGTAAATAAGGCAGGGCTTTATCGTACTGCTCTTTCTCGAAATAGGCATGTCCAATCAACTGATTCAGTTCCGCTTCATATACCTGATTACCGTTTTGCAAAGCCTTTTCAGCAAGTTGTAAACCTTTCTCCTTATTGCCAAGGGCATACTGAATACTTGCGCTATAGTAAGGTGCCACCGGTTGGTATTCCGGATCGGTACCGGCAATTTCAAACCCCGCCAACGCATCTTTAAACCGGCCTTCCTGATAAGATATCAGACCAAAGTAGTAATTGGCGGCTATGTAATAGGGTGCTTCGGGCTCCCGCCGCACACTGTTCAAAAGGGGCTTTGCTTCATTAAATTTTTTCTGGGTAAAAAGGCTGTAACCCTGCTGAAACTGCAACTGATAGCTTTGATTCTTAGTCAGATTATCCGGAGTGGCACTTGCAAAGGCTTCCACCGCTTCGGGGTATTTCTCTTTTTTGAAATAATAATTACCGAGATAAAAACCCATCTGACCCTTATACACCACACTGTTATTGCCAGCCAAAAAGGCCTTCGCATTAGGTTCGGCGGCAATATTACCCTGCATCAGCTCGGAGGCAGTCAGGTAAAAAGCAATTTCATCGCGTTGTATCTGCCGGTTATCCGTAGGGTTGGTGGCAATCAATCGATCCACTTCCTTGAATACCGGATAGCTCAACGCATAATTCTCATCGGCAAACCACTGTCTTGCTTCGTAATAAGTTTGAAAGGGATCTTTAGAAATAAACGTGGCCTGACCAATACTCTGCAAAGGAAAAAAACCAAAGAAAAGGTACAGGAATGTCAGGAATGGTAAATGTGTGTAAGCCCTTGAAACGGAGCGGATATTCATGTTATATTGATACATAAAGGCTTGAAATGTGCTGGGAAATAATAAAAAGTCACTCGGATTAAACGCAAATTAAAGCGATAATATTCGGGAATACTTCCCAGCTTTCTGCACATATGCACATGTTTTACCAAAGCTTAACAGATGGAGAAACACTGCAACAGGATGCTCAAACTTGGGAAAAGTGTAATAACTTTGTAAGATGTTACAGGCATTAGATAATCCTGCGCCATTTTCGGTTCAAGAGGTTGAAGATGATATCCTGCTTCAGGAAGAGGTAGGACTAAGTCATGTATTGGTTGTTTGGAATGATGATGTAAACACCTTCGATTGGGTAATAGAAACGCTGATTGAAGTGTGCGGACATAGTCAGGAACAGGCAGAACAATGCGCTATGCTGATTCACTTCAAAGGAAAATACGGTGTAAAAGAAGGCGATTATGATTCGCTAAAGCCCATGTGCGATGCCATTTGCGAACGGTTGATTAACGCCACGATTGAGGCTGTGGTTTCCTGATTTCTCATCCTTCCGGTATTTTTATGCATTATGGTCCCGTTTTCCTGACACAAAAGTATTGGTTTCCGCCACCCGAGGCGGCAGACGAAGATGGATTACTTGCAATTGGGGGAGACCTGGATCCTGACCGACTGTTGCTTGCATACCGGCAAGGTATTTTCCCTTGGTACGAGGGGCCTATCCCCTTGTGGTGGCATCCCGACCCAAGACTCGTCCTTTTCCCCGAAAAAATAAAAATCTCGAAAAGCATGAATCAAGTCATGCGTCGGGAAGTCTTCTCTTTTACCAGAAACTGCTGTTTTAGGAATGTAATTGAAGCCTGCGGTACAACCCCAAGGCAGGGGCAGGATGGAGGCACATGGGTAACCGGGAAGCTGATAGAAGCCTACGAAAAACTACATATCCGCGGCTATGTACACAGTTTTGAAGCCTGGAAGGATGGAACACTTGCGGGTGGACTGTACGGGATGCTTATCGGAAAAGTTTTTTTTGGAGAAAGTATGTTTGCCCGAGAAAGCAATGCAAGTAAGGCCGCTTTTATCTGGGCCATAGAGCAATTACAGGAGCAAGGCGTTAAACTGATAGATTGTCAGGTGGAAACGCCACATCTTCTCAGTCTTGGAGCAGAATTGATTCCAAGAATCGATTTCCTTGGTTTGCTACAAGCATGGATCGGACCGCAAGACGCAGGGATTATTCCTTTTTAAAACAAAATAATAATCAGGAATTGAAGGGAGGAAAAATGTGATCCGGCTTGGATTCGAACCAAGGACCTACTGCTTAGAAGGCAGTTGCTCTATCCAACTGAGCTACCGGATCGTTTACATTTTCAAATGCAAAGGAAAGCTTTTTCCATTTCCCGAAAAAGCTTTGAAAAATTTAAAAACTTTCGCTTTTTTCTAAGGGTAAACTAATCAAAACCCCTCAGGAACTAAAAGACCTCCCGAAACCGGAAGGTCCTTTATTTAAAGCTTGTGCCCCAGACGGGAATCGAACCCGTACTCGCGTTGCGGCGAACAGGATTTTAAGTCCTGCGTGTCTACCAGTTCCACCACCAGGGCTTCTGCTGTAAAGTTAAAGACAAAAAAAATCCCGATACCGGAAAGCACCGAATTCGGGATGATTTTTAGAGCGGAAGACGAGATTCGAACCCGCGACCCTCACCTTGGCAAGGTGATGCTCTACCAGCTGAGCTACTTCCGCATTAGCCTGAACAGAGAAATTAAGAACTGTTTATAAACCCCTCTTTTGCAATTGGGAGTGCAAAAATAAGGGTCGATACAATACCACCCAAATTTTTAAAAATTATTTATACGAAGGAGAATATTGGGTGCTCTCAGGTACTTCCACTTTCGGCTTTGCCTGAAAACGGGTTTGGTTGTAAAGATTACAACTGCAACCACCTACAAAGGCCAACAATGCAAACAATTGCATATAAAATAAAAACCGGGAAGAGGTTACCCAGTTCCGTCCGAATTCCTTATCGTGTTTTTGTGGTTCCATCGCCTGTGCCATAATTTTTCTTTTCGAGAGTGCAAAAATAAGGAAGTAGAATAGTTTTTAAATCATAGTTTTTCACTTTTCCACCGGAATAGTTATTTATGCACTTAATTTTATCCGGTATGACCAATCGTTTTCTAAACTGGAAATCATTTTTTTTTGTTACAGCCCTTTTTATTATCGGGGCTACGCTGTACTATACCAATTACCTCGCAAAAAAAATAGAAACCGAAGAACGACAACGGGTCTCTGAATGGATTGCTGCCAACAAGGCATTGCTTGAAACCACAGAGCCCCTTTCTATAGAATTGGCCAATCTCGTGATTCGCCAAAACGAGGACATGCCGCTGATTGCTACCGATACAGCCGGTAATATTGTGGATTACCATAACCTCGACACGCTCGGAATGGCTAATAATCCTGGATTTCTAACCGATATGCTGCAGAAAATTCGGGACGAGAACCCTCCTATCGTTTGGGAACTGAACTCGGACCCCGAAGCTAAATACCTTGTTTACTATGGCAATACCGACCTTCAAAAAGAAGTACGGTACTATCCATTGGTACAATTATTACTCGTTACCCTCTTTATCATTTTGTTGTTTTCGCTAATCACCACCCAAAACCGCAGCACTCAAAATCAGGTGTGGGCGGGTATGGCTAAAGAAACAGCGCACCAAATGGGAACGCCGCTTACAAGCTTACAGGGCTGGATCGAGGTTTTGCGGGATGAACCGATTCCGGCGGAAACCGTCGCAGAAATTGAAAAAGATGTGGACCGCTTAAAATTGGTTTCTGACCGTTTTGGAAAAATAGGCAGCTCCCCAAAATTGGAAGAAACAGACCTGAATCCGCTTGTTTACAAAATGGTGGATTATATGAAACGCCGGGCATCCGGGAGAGTGCAATTCAGTATCCTTCATCAGGAACCTGCCATCCGGATTGCAATATCTCCTACCCTGCTCGACTGGGTCCTCGAAAATCTGATCAAGAATGCTTTAGATGCCATGGAAGGCTCCGGAACCATTACCGTTACGCTGAATGACCTGATCACTTCAGTAGTTGTAGATGTTACAGACACCGGCAAAGGCATGACCGCTTCGCAACAAACCGAAGTATTTAAACCGGGGTACAGTACTAAAAAAAGAGGTTGGGGACTTGGTCTCACGTTAAGCAAACGGATTGTAGAACAATACCATAAAGGACAATTGTTTGTAAAAACGACCGAACCCGGAAATGGCACTACTTTCAGGATGATATTGCCCCGCTAAACAGGAATAAAAAAAGATTTTTGGGCACAATGCGTTGAAAAGCGATATTTGCACCCCGGTTAAGGAAATGACTGGTAAAGCCCAGGTGTTGAAACTGGTAGACAAGCCACTTTGAGGTGGTGGTGCTCGTAAAGGGCGTGCTGGTTCGAATCCAGTCCTGGGCACAAAATGAAAAGACGATCGAACCTTCGGTCGTCTTTTTTTTGCCCGATAAATTGGCTGATAAAACTCAAACTTCTCCCCGAATGCTTATGGTCTGTTTTTTAATTAACACTAAACGGAATCTTCCATTTTTTCCCTAAAAAAAATGGACCTCCGCAAATAATGGGCTGTTTAGGGGTTCCGCCTTATCTTGCCCGCCAATCATTTATACCATGATGCACCATTTCTTTCTAACTGCACTTATTACCAATGATGCTGCTGTCCTGGGCTTATTACTGTCGATACTGGCAGCCATTTTTTATACAACGTCAAGCTCCAGCCCTTTTTGGGTAAAATTTTATAAAGCCGTTCCCTCGTTGCTGCTTTGCTATTTTATTCCTTCTATATTTAATAGTCTTGGAATAATTGACGGAGAAAAAAGTCAATTGTACCCCGTTGTGAGCCGGTATATCTTGCCGGTAAGTCTGGTATTGCTTACCATAAGCATCGATTTTCCGGGATTAAAAAAACTAGGTCCTAAGGCCATCATTATGTTTCTTGCCGGCACTATCGGAATTGTAATCGGAGGCCCATTAGCCATTTTATTCTTTTCCTGGGTAGCTCCCGAAGTGGTAGGAGGCACCGGACCTGAAGCCGTTTGGCGGGGACTTACTACCATTGCCGGTAGCTGGATAGGCGGCGCAGCCAATCAGGCCGCTATGAAAGAAGTGTTTGGCGTAGGAGGAAAAGTTTTTAGCGCCATGATTACAGTAGATGTGATTGTAGCCAATATCTGGATGGCCTTTTTGCTGTATGGCGCCGGTATTTCTTCTAAAATTGATAAAAAATTGAAAGCAGACTCGAGTGCCATTGAAACCCTGAAGCAGAAAATGGAATTATTTCAGCTAAAAAATGCAAAAATTCCAGCGACATCGGACCTGATGATGATTTGCGGCGTTGGGTTTGGCGTGATGGGGCTAAGCCATTTTCTGGCTGACAGGATTGCGCCCTGGATTGCTGCAAAAGCACCTTATCTTGAACAGTTCAGCCTTACCTCTGTATTTTTCTGGATTGTGGTGCTTGCTACTACTTTTGGGATGTTGCTTGCCCTCACACCGGTAAGAAAACTGGAAAGTGTAGGCGCAAGCAAAGTTGGATCGGTGCTGTTGTATGTATTGGTAGCAACGGTTGGCATGAAAATGGACGTAATGGCCATCCGGGAAAGTCCCGGATTGTTTTTGGTGGGATTGGTCTGGATGTTATTTCACGTTTTGATCATGATAGGTGTGGCCAAACTCATTCGGGCTCCTTTCTTTTTTGTAGCTGTGGGCAGTCAGGCCAATGTGGGAGGTGCTGCAAGTGCACCAATTGTAGCGAGTGCCTTCTCCCCTGCTTTAGCACCCGTAGGTGTTTTATTAGCTGTATTAGGTTATGCATTGGGTACCTATGGTGCTTATATTTGCGGACTTATGATGCAGGCAGTTGCACCTTAACGCCTTGTATTGGCACTTAGACCCTACATTTGTAAAAGATTCTGTCATATAAACCAATTGTGGTATGTCTTCTTTTTCCGAAAAATTGTCAGATTCCAGACTCGTAAAAGGCTCTGTTTATGCAGTTGTTGGCATGGCTACCTGGCCTGGATTGAATCTGGTAAATAAGACCGAAATTTCGGGAATGGAACACTTAAAAAATCTTCCCAACCGGAATGTTTTATTTGTAAGCAACCATCAAACTTATTTTGCCGACGTCATTACTTTCATCCATATTTTTTGTGCCAATGCCTGGCATCGTAAAAATAGATTGGGTTTGCCTTTTTACCTGTTGTGGCCCTTTACCCGGGTAAAGTTTGTGGCTGCAGAAGAAACCATGAAAAGCAACCTGCTGAGCCGGATTTTTGCGCTTGCCGGTGCCATTACTGTAAAAAGAACCTGGCGTGCCAAGGGACAGGATGTTTCCCGGGAACGTGATGATAAAGACACTAGTAAAATTCATGAAGCACTCAGTAAAAACTGGGTAATTACCTTTCCTCAGGGCACAACCAAACCTTTTGCGCCCGGTCGCAAAGGCACTGCACACATCATCAAGGAACACCAGCCTATTGTGGTACCCGTTGTTATCAATGGATTCTGGCGGGCGTTCACCAAAAAAGGATTGTCTTTTAAAAAGAAAGGCAGCATCCTGACGGTTCGCATTAAAAAACCCATGGTGATTGATTATGATGCCCCTGCCGAAACCATTTTGGAACAGGTAATGGATGCCATTGAACAAAGTAAAAGATTTATGCTAAAAGGCAAACACCATCTCATCAATGCCATGGACAAATAGTTTTTTAAAAACACACACATTCTCCTATTTTCGAGCTTTTCCGCAGCCATTACCGTAGCCTATGACCATTACTTCGATTGATGTTTACCGCCTTTCTATACCAATGGTGCCTTTTACCATTTCTTCCGGTACCATGCATTTTGCGCAAAATATTTTTATTCGTGTTCATACCACTGAAGGACTGACTGGTGTGGGTGAATGTTCTGCATTCCCTATGATAGCCGGAGAAACCCAGGACACTTGTTTTGTGCTTGCCCGGGATTTCGCAAAAATCTGGAAGGGAAAAGACCCCCGGGAAATAACAGACCGGCTTGCTGAACTTGATGCTTATATTGCCGGCAACCGCACCATAAAAAGTGCTTTTGATATGGCTTTGTTTGACCTCGCCGCCAAAATCAGGGAAGTACCTTTGTTTACTCTGCTTGGAGGCAGCTATTTTGAACCCGAAAGCGATATTACTGTTGGTATAGATACCCCGGAGAAAATGGCCCATTGTGCCAAGGAACTTATCAACCACCGAAGCATACACTTCCTGAAGGTAAAAGTGGGCAAAGATCCCGAAGAGGACATCAAACGGATTTACAAAATACGGGAAGCCATTGGAAACGACATAAAAATAAGACTGGACGCCAATCAGGGCTGGGATTATGAAGGAGCAGTCATGGTAACGACCTCTCTGGAAGACTTTAATATTGAGTTTTGCGAGCAACCTATGCACAAGAGACTCGATGAAAAAATGCCTTCGCTTCGCCGGATAAGTAAAATCCCGATCATGGCTGATGAAAGTGTGTTTGACCATTACGATGCCATTCGGTTAACCCGAAATAAAAGTTGCGATTATATCAATATCAAACTCTCTAAAGCAGGTGGCTTAATGGAGGCACTGAAAATTCACGATGTTTGTCAGCAGGCTGAAATTTTTAATATGATTGGCGGCATGCTGGAAAGCCGTCTTGGTTTATCGGCCAAAGTGCACTTTGCATTGGCCTGTCCAAATGTTCGCTTTTACGATCTGGATACCTGCCTGCTCGGACATAAGGAAGACCCTGTTGTGGGTGGAGTAACTTACAAAGGAATGAAACTGATTCCTACAACCACTCCGGGAATCGGAGCCGATATTGATGACGCATGGCTTAAGAAAATGGAAAGCTTTACCATATAAATGCATTTCAAACTTCCGTTCAACAGCATATCCTCCTTCAAATTTACTTGAAACCCACCTGCTATTGAACTACTTTTGCACCCTATGAAAATTAAAAAAGTAGCAGAAAGTTTCAATCAAATGACAGAGTTGGTACTCCCCAACGACACCAATACATTTGGAAATCTGATGGGGGGACGTTTAATGTACTGGATGGATATCGCCTCTGCATATTGTGCTTCCAAACATTGTAATTCAGCCGTTGTAACGGCTTCGGTTGATAATATTTCTTTTAAGAATCCAATCAAATTAGGCCACTACGTGCATATTGAAGGACGGATCACCCGGGCCTTCACCACAAGCATGGAAATTCACCTGCGGGTTTGGGGAGAAGATACCCACAATCAGATCCGGTACGAAAGCAACGAAGCTTATTTTACATTTGTAGCACTTGATCCCAATGATAATCCGCATCCGGTTCCGCAGGTAATTCCGGAAACCCCCGAGGAACAAAAAATGTTTGAGGGGGCGCTTCGTCGCAGGCAACTTCGCTTGATCTTAGGGGGCAAAATGAAACCAGATGAAGCTACCGAATTGAAAGCCTTATTTATGCAATCTTAAGGGCAATCCTGTTTCAATCTTTTTTGGGGTTTTAAAAAATGAAAGGCAAGAACTTCGTTCTTTTGCTCTGAACGTATCCGTTATTTCTATTGAACGGATACGTTTTTTTTGCAGGATTATGAAAAAAAAACAGAGAAAGGCTTGCATCCTTTAGATGGAGGTATTAGATTAGAGGAACGATTTATTTTGTCCTAAGAAGCCAACATTCTGTAAACAGAATGCGAACAAGGTTATCCGGTTTCATATGACAACATTTAAAAACCAAATAATCTAGGAGCATGCAAAAACTAATTCCTATTGTATTACTGGCATTACTTGCCGGCTGTACCAAGCAGGTTGATAACAGGCTGACTTCCGAAGAAGCGCCACAGGATGAAATACTCAGCAGACAATCTATAGATGCTACCATTAAAAAACAGGTACTCGAAACCGGAAGTTTCGACTGGAGTAAAGCCAATACCCTTGAAGTGTGGAGCGCGCTTCAGCAAAGTGACAAGGCCATAGCCGTTGGTTACAAACCAGCCTCTTATACCGGCGACCTTTCGCAAACCATTCAGGATATTGACCTCAATAGCCCCGATTGGAAAAATGCAAGAGAGCAGGTACTTGAAATGGTCTATCAATCTGAACGAAAAAGAGATGCCGGCCTTACAAAATCTAATCTATATGCTTACGAAGAAAATACGTTGCCGGTTTTGTATTTACTGGTTGAGCAAAAAGAAACTATAGTACAATTACGTCAATCCGGACTCGTTCGGTATACAGACCCTATGGGTTACTATCCGGAAAATACCGGGCTTTTTGGCACTACCGAAACAATTGCCACCATGAGCAGTAGTGGTTGTGGTAGCAATGTATCCGAACCCGGGCTATCTTCTCCTGCTGACTTTACTACCATTACCCCGGGAGCCAAACAATCCTGGAATTATGGATTTCATGGTATCCCCAATGCCTGGGCAACAAGTACTGGCACCGGACGAAAGGTCATGGTCATTGATACCGGGTTGAGTCCGAACCAAAGTTTGTTTGGCAGTTTACTTAATTCGGGTTTTTCAAACGGCAGAACGGTTGAACGCCGGGTAACCCTTCGCAAACCCGGCTTCCTTGGCTTTGGCTATGGATCTGTTGAGAGCAGTACAAATGATGGATGTGGTCATGGAACAAGTATGGCAGGCGCGGCTTTGAGCCCCCGCAACAGCAGTGGAGGGCCTGTTGGAGTGGCCTATAATGCCAGTCTTGTTTCTGTAAGAGCCTCGGCAGATGTATTGATCAACGAAAGCCGGGAAAACAAGGGGGTGGCAGATGCGCTTATTCTCGCCGGTAACCGCAGCGATGTGCATATTGTAAGTATGAGTATTGGAAATATTACAAGCAACAACAATGTACGGGATGCTGTGAACTATGCCTACAACCGGGGAAAACTCATTTTTGCAGCAGCAGGAACATCTTTTGGGTGGAGTGCGGGCTGGTTTGGAGTGGTCTTTCCGGCCAATATGAGCAATGTAAGGGCAGTTACAGGTATTCAGGATGATGGAAGCCGTTGCGATGCCTGTCATCAGGGCAATGAAGTAGATTTTGTAGTGGTTATGGAAAAAGACAGCAATGGACGAACCCAACTCAGCACGGCTCAAAGCGGTTTTGCCCCGAGTACTGTGGGAGGTTCATCGGTAGCCACTGCTACCACCTCTGCTATTGCCGCCCTTGTGTGGTCTGCCAATCCGGGTTTATCAAGAGAACAAGTGGTCAGCAAAATGATCACTTCATCAAGCAATTACCCCGGGCGAAGCGGAAATTTTGGCTGGGGACTCATCAATGCAAATACAGCAGTTCAATAAAAGATCCGGGCAATTAAAAACAGGTGGCGTTTCCTATTGAAATGTCCACCTGTCTTTTATGATTTGAGGTATGCTATCTGTTGCTGCTTTTGCAATTAAAAGGCAAGTCTTTTTTTAAGTTCACTGTCGATAATGGTAAATACACCGTCGGGTTGATATTTCCTCCATTCCGGCATGTCACGTAATTCAATAAAATATTGCAATTTTATTTTCCGGAAATCATGTTGGGTACTTTCCGGCATGTTCAGGCAAACGATCCAACCATTTTCATCGGTTACATTTACGTACCACTCTTCGTAATCATCTTTTTCGCTGTTGTGAAAATTAAGAACGTTTTCTGCGATAAAAATAAATTTGGAAATTCCCATATCCATCAAAGGGTCTATCACCTCTCTGCGAAAGATCATAATATCATTTTCTATGGCATCATTCCATTCCCCTAAAAGTTCGATAATCACATATTTCTTGCGGTAATCAGCATATAAAACCTTCAGGTATAGCGTTTTACTTCCCATGTCATCCCAATTGGGATGAATATAATAATTGTAAATGGTGGTGGTATATTCAAACTGATCGTGGTTCACGCCATAGAAAGGGCTTTTTGCGTCCTCCTCTGCCAGATATAAATCGTTCCACCGATAAAATGGTTCCAGTTCCTGCATATAATCTAATCACTCCTCCTGAAATTTTGTATGGCTTTGTTTGTAGGATAAAAACAGAAGCATACTGCAAATTTACAGTATGCTTCAGGCCTTTTCCAAAATCAACTTGTTACTATTGTAGTAAAACTTTTATGGTTTGAACTTGCTTGTCATTTGGATTGATAACCCTTAACAAATACATGCCTTTTGCAAAACTGGCTGTTTTCAAAGTTACTCTTTGAGCTTCTCCGGAAAGATTTACCTGAGATTGCAATTTCGGAGCCCCTGCCATATCCAGCAAATCAAGCGCATAACGGCCGGTTTGACCTGACTTAAAATGAACGACCACCTCACCGTTGCGAACCGGATTTGGAAAAACAGCCGCCATGAATTTTATTTTCTCATCCCCGATTCCGATATAATTATTGCCTTTTGAAAACAACAAATGTGTGCTTGCAAGATCACTCGTATTAAACCATTCAGCAGCCTCTGTCATGGTTGCTTCGAGCGTTTTCATATCGCGAATCAAAGCATATTTCCCAAAAACAGCCGCAGAAGAAAGCATCAAACGACCATCTTCAAGAACTGCAGCCCCATTGAGCGTAAAACCATCCGGTAATCCTGAAACCTTACCCAGGTAAGTGGCCACACGCGAAGAAGGATCTATTTTAAAAGCATGCTGGTACATGGAAAAAAGGTATAAATTTCCATCAGCTCCCGCCACCATATCTCCACCCCAACTCGTACAACTCGCCTGTACATCCATGCCCTCATTAGCGGGATGATTGATAAGGCCACCAAGATGCTCAATAACAGGTTTGCCGGCATGGGTAGAAATACGGAAAAAACGAGCCCCATCATTACTAAGCCCGTAAATGTAATCATCTGCCCCCTGCGCCATTCTGGTAATAACCGGCCCCTGATTCTGCGGACTTATGGCGATGGGATTTCCTTTGGAGGCAGCCTCGTCATATATATTGCCCAAATCCTGCAATTGATTGCTTACGGGATCAAAAACATGCATTTCGCCACCAAACATAGTACTGTAATAGATCCGGTTTTGATTCCGGTCCACCGCAATAGCAGCTACGCCGTTATGCATGGGCAGTTGCCCCGCCTGCACATTGTGGCTTAAAGCAGCAACATTACCGGAGCTTACAGTCTGATTTTCAGTTTTCTGAAAAGAGGCATTGCTTAAAAGCGATTGATAAGCCGGTTGCGCTTTTTGAAGACTCACTTTTTTGAGGATCCCCCAGGAAATTCCTCCCTGATTGGCATCAGTTACGGCATAAATATCCTGCGCCTTAAGGGCAGGAAAAAGAGCTAAAAAGCTAAAAAGTAGAAGAACGGGTTTCATACACTTCGTTTTAGAGCGAAAAGTTACGAAGCTTTCTTATAAAAAAGAAGTACCCTGCTAAATTAAGTGACAGACTCCACCGCTTTTTTTACGCTGCCATGTGCCAATAGTAAATCTTTTGCTTTTTCGTAGGAAGGCTCTTCCAGTTTCTCCATAAGCATTTTCACACCACGATCGAGCAGTTTTTCATTACTTAATTGCATGTTCACCATTTTGTTATCTTCTACCCTTCCGAGTTGAATCATAACACTTGTGCTGATCATGTTCAGAACAAGTTTCTGAGCGGTTCCGCTTTTCATACGGGTGCTTCCGGTTACAAATTCGGGTCCTACCACTACTTCAATGGGGAAATCTGCTGCCGCACTTACAGGGGCTCCGGGATTACAAGTAATACTCCCGGTAATAATACCTCTCTTTCTGCATTCGTTGAGTGCACCAATTACATAGGGTGTTGTACCACTTGCAGCAATACCCACCACAACATCCGCAGGAGAAACCTTATGTTTTTCGAGATCGATCCAGCCGTCTTCGGTGCTGTCCTCGGCAAACTCCACCGCCTTGAACATGGCATCTTCCCCCCCCGCAATCAGACCCACTACAAGGCCGTGTGGAACGCCATATGTGGGAGGACATTCACTCGAGTCTACCACACCTAACCGGCCACTCGTGCCTGCACCTATGTAGAACAATCGACCACCACTTAACATTTTATCGGCAATCACTTCAACCAGTTTTTCAATCTGGGGAAGGACTTTTTCGACAGCGATCGGCACCAATTTATCTTCAGAATTGATGTTAATGAGCAAATCGTGTATACTCATTTGTTCAAGATGCCGGTATCGGGATGGCTGCTCAGTTACTCTTTCAAAATGCTGCATAAAAGGAAAAACCTGCTCTTAAATTTGGCTTATTTCAGCAAGTTACAGCGTAAAAATAATATAATCCTGCAAAAAACCGCAAATTTATTTTTGTTTGTGATATTGTACCAATCCATCGATCGGAGCCTGCAATATCTTACCCATCTGCAACTCAAATCCATGGCACAATTCTTTTAATTTATCCCTGAAATGCCAGGAGATACTTCCCGTAAAGTGAATAGGCCAAAGCCAGGTTTCGGGGTACTTATACAGATGGGTCATAAAAAAATCAGCCAACCCATCTTCCAGAATATTTTCAATCATATAATGACCCCGGTTTTCACTCAAAAAACCGGTAAATCCGGCAAGATACCGATTGGGCCAGGGCTGTTTGTAAACATGATCCAGAATGGTGGCATAATCCGTTTGATAGTGTAATTTGAATTTATGCAGCAAATCTTCATCAAAAGTCTGATAGATAAAATGTTGGATCACCTTTTTTCCCAAATAAGCACCACTTCCCTCATCACCGAGTATAAAACCCGGAGCCGGATTATTTCGTGTAATCTTTCTGCCGTTGTAAACACAACTATTGCTACCTGTACCAAGTATGCAGACAATCCCCTTCTCCTTACCGCACAAAGCTCTTGCCGCCCCGGTCATGTCGCTTTCCACCTTAATGGGAGCTTTTCCGGGAAAAGCAAGCCGGAGCCCTTTTTTAACCAGATCCTGCATTTCTTTTTTAGAACACCCGGTTCCGTAAAAAAAGAGCCCCGTGATCTCTTTCCCCTTGAGACCCGGCAACAATTCTTTTTCCAAAACTTCAGCTATCTGTTCTGCCGTGAAATAGTACGGACTTAAGCCCTGCGTTTGAAAATGCCAAACTTTTCTGGGACCCACAAGTGCCCAGGCCGTTTTAGTTGCCCCACTATCTGCAATCAGTAGCATATTTGAAATGATTTTATTCGTTTTGTAGAAAACAATATTAAGAACTTTCGTGTAAAAGGGAACTAAAACTAAACAGGATCCCCGCCAAAGGAAAGGGATACATTCCCAATCAGGACATTCTTGCAATGCCTGCAGGTTCTCGTACCTTCGCGGCCGGATAATTTCCGGATACAATTAGAACGAAGACATTTATGAAGAAAATACAAGCATGGCTACCACTGCTTTTAAGTGTAGTGATGATTTTTGGAATGCTTACAGGGTACCAGCTTTTCAGGGAACTTGGCGGGCAGAATCAGGCAAATAATGGGGGATCACTCGGATTTCTGAAAACATCAAATGGCAATAGTTTGCAACAGGTTCTCGACCTTATTGAACTGAAATATGTAGATACCCTTAAGACCGATCAGCTCGAAATTTCGGGTATAGAAGCCTTAATAGCCAACCTTGACCCACATTCGCAATATATTCCCGCTGTAAAAATGGCCGATGTTTCTGCAGATCTTTCAGGTAATTTTAGCGGAATCGGAGTAGAATATCAATTGATAGAAGATACCGTGATTGTGGTAGCCGTAATTGAAAAAGGACCAGCAGATATCGCCGGAATAGAGGAAGGCGATGCCCTGCTTGCTGTAGATGACAGTACCATAGCCGGTGTAGAAATAACCCCACCTCAATTGCGGTTACTTTTAAGGGGACAGGCCAATTCCAAAGTTAACCTGAAGCTTTTGAGAGACAAAAAAACACTTGTAAAAACCGTACAGCGGGGAAGCATTCCCCAACCCTCGGTAGATGCCTATTATATGATGGATACAGTAACAGGCTATATCAAACTCAACCGGTTTGCCGAAACCACTTACTTTGAGTTTATGGATGCCGCTACCGATCTTCAGAAAGCAGGTATGAAAAAAATGGTGCTTGATTTAAGAGGTAACGGAGGGGGCTTGCTGGAAGAAGCTACCAATATTGCAGATGAATTACTGGAAGATGGCAGCACTATTGTTTCCATGCGGGGCAAAGGGATCAAGTCGCAGATTATTTACAGCACCAAGCCAGGCATTTTTGAAAAAGGTCAATTGGTTGTTTTGATAGATGAGCAAAGTGCAAGCGCAAGCGAAGTACTTGCAGCTTCGCTTCAGGAAAACGACCGGGCCATTATTGTAGGCCGTAGAAGCTTTGGAAAAGGACTTGTACAGGAGCAGTATCCACTCGCCAATCAGGGAGCATTGCGACTTACTGTAGCCCGCTATTACACACCGCTTGGACGAAGCATCCAAAAGCCTTATGCTGAAAGCCGATCGGCCTATCAGCACGAGGTAACAGAAAGATATAACAACGGCAACAGTCTGTTACAAACCGATACCGCCGGCAAAAAGATCTTTACAACGCGAAACGGAAAAAAACTCTATGAAGGCGGTGGGGTAACACCCGACTACCCTATGCCTATCGACTCGATGCGGCTTACCATTTCGCTGGTAGACATCTATAATAGTGGTAAATTACTGGAAGAGACTTACCGTATTTTTCACCGCGATAAGAATCAGATTACAAAATATAAAAACCCAGTTGATTTTTATAAAAACTACCGGATTCCTTCGGCAGATCTTAACCGGATTGAGCTTCTTGGGAGCACGGACAGTCTGCCGGCTGTAAAACTATCTGACGAGGATAAAAGATTGCTTGAAATCCGGGTAAAAGCGCTTGTTGCAAGATATTACTGGAGAAGTAAAGCCTTTTTTCAATTGCTGAATATGACAGATCCAACCATCCAGTTTGCCTATCGCTTCATTGATCAACCCAATAAAAAGAAGGGATCATGAAGACCATCAAAGCGATCTTATTAAAAATATTGGGACAGCCTGCCTACCTGCAATTAACAAGCAAGACCTTTTTTATAGCATTTAAAAATGGTTTGCTTAAAAACAATCCCGCCTATGATACCCATTATCTTGTCGAAAAAATGATAAGACCAGGAAGTCAAATCATTGACATCGGAGCAAATCTGGGGTATTATTCCTGTCTTTTTGCCGAAAAAACAGGAGCAAAGGGTAATGTATATGCGGTAGAACCGATTGATCTGTATCGTAATATTTTGACTAAAAATACAGCGGGTCATCCTCAGG
>JBGSNV010000260.1:0-7941 GCA_041739485.1 Chitinophagaceae bacterium | reverse complement strand
TGGTATCTATCGATCTTAAAACGACTGCAGAATCTCCAACCCGCATTTTATCCAGGATATCAAGGAAATCATGACTTGGCGTAGGTAAACTATCAAAAAAGCCATAAGCAGGTAGAAAAGAATAGGTCGTAAATAAAACGGAATCCCCGATCGAAGCGGTTTGATTGATCTTTAAATAGGTCTTGGGTTTGATCAGGGGTCCTTCACCAGACTTAAAAATCTTATAAACAAGACCATCCTGTGTACGACTGTAGTCTGCATTTCCGCATCCGACAACAAAAAAAGCAACTGCTCCTACAAATAAGCTATTAATACGAAGACTCTTTAACATATACTCAAATTGATTTTTTTTATAAATAACTGTTTTTTAAAACATCCGACATTTCAGGCAACACTTGTTTGAAGTAAGCGGCAGTCTCTTCAAGCGAAGCAGCAGAGCGGCCACCCGCCGCATTTTTATGACCACCCCCTTCAAAATATTTACGGGCAAACGTATTTACATCCACATCCCCTTTGCTCCGGAATGACCATTTCCTTTCCTCATCCCGGTCTATCACAATCGCAGCCATCTTTATCCCCTGCATACTTAAAGGATAATTTACCAATCCTTCCGTATCCCCGGTTTTGATATCAAACTTCAGAAGATCCGCTTTAGGTATCGCTATCAATACGGTATTCATCTCATAATCCACATCCATCCGGTTGAGCAATACGTGTCCAAAAAAACGCAGCCTGTTTTCCAGAAAAGTGTCGAATAGATTTTCATGAATCAGATGGTGTTGCAATCCGGTTTGCTTCAAATCTGAAATCATCAGGTGGGTACTTGCTGTAGTAGAAGCGAAACGAAAAGAACCGGTATCCGTCATAACCCCGGCGTACAAACAGGTAGCAATTTCTTTATCAAGAAGGTTGTGATGACCTGAACCGATAATAAAATCGTAAACCATCTCAGCCGTTGCGCATTTACCGGTATCACTCACTCCATAGGCAAATTGTTCGGTTTGCGGTTCCTGATGATGATCTATCAGCACTTTAACCGCTGAAGATGCATCTATTTTTTTCTCCAGGCTTTTTGTACGGGCCAAATTATTAAAGTCGAGGCAAAAAATGATATCCGCCTTTTCTATCATCTCTGCTGCTACTTCCCGCTTTGCCTCAGCATCAATGACACCCTTACATCCCGGCAGCCAATTCAAAAAACCGGGCCAGTTGGTTGGGGATATAACTGATACATCCTGACCTTTCTTTTTAAGAAAGTGCATTAAACCCAGGGAAGAACCCATTGCATCTGCATCAGGCTTTTGATGCATCGTTATTACAATTTTACTAGGTTGTTCCAATTCAGGGTAAAATATTGAAATAGGTTGCATAAGTGGGTGCAAAATTGCCCCTTATTGCCTACAGAGCCAAATCAATTAAATTATTATTCCTTTTTTTTACAAAAAGATGATAAATAAATTCAAAATGATTTTTTCAAAACGAAACTCCTCCACATAAAAGCCTGATTTACAAGGGTTTCTTTCCACTTACTAAATGAAGTACTGTTTTAAGTTCCGGGATTTTTAAAAGAATGTTCAGCGACTTTGTCTCCCTGTAAAACAAAACAAAAGCCATAACACCCGTCACCATCCATCCAACACTCAACGATAGCGCACCTGTGGTAACAGTATATTGGTCAGTAAGGAAAAGGTAAACAGAAAAGGCTGCGTTAACACCGAAACCCACTAAAATAGCACGTAAATTATTTATAAATCGACCATAAGCAGATTGCCAGTATGAAAGTAAAAGAAACTGACTATACAAAAACATACCCCCCAACAGGAGCAATAGAAAGTATCCCATTCCGGCGAAGGAAGGCCCAAAAACCCATTGAAAAACAGAATCCGGCAAGAAAAACAGAAAGAGGCAGCCCGCAAACATCAGCAGCGCATTACCCCACCAACCTACTCGTAAGACTTTCTTCTTGTATTCTGCCTCATTGGCAGAAGCCGTAAGACTGTACACAACCTGCCCCAAACTTCCGGATACCATAAAACTCGCTTCAGCCAATGTGAGCGCATTGGCATATACTCCCAACAAACCAGCAGATAATATAAAAAACATCAATCGCGAATTCATCAGACCCACTACATGAACCATTTGGTTCAAACCGCCTGCACTTAGTACCTTTTTATAGCCGCCTTTATCTAGTGATAGTCCCGAGAAGATATTTTTTTTCCAGAAAAAAAGACTACTGAATGTAAAGCAAATGGCCCATGATAAAGTTATGGCTATCAAATAAGCCATTTTATCCCGGATACCCAATTTCCAGACCAAAAAGAAAAAACTCAAAGAAAGCAAAGGGGCTACAAGAATAAAAAAGTTGAATACCTTGAATCTTTTCAAGCCGAGCCACAAATATTGTTGCATGGACCACCCTGCATGCAGCCAACCCGCAATCATTAATATCATAGCCTCATGAAGCCCGATTTGTTTGGTTATTACAAATAAAAGAGGAACCAACAGAGACGGCCAAATGGCCCAGATCATCTGGAAACGATGTAAAGCGGCCGGAGAATAGGTCTGCATGAGAAAAGCAGAGGCAGCACCACCGGCAAAATCGCTTATTACAAGAACACTACTAACAACTACCAAATAAAATCCGCAGTAGCCGCGGTCTTCAGCACCAAGCCATTGCGAGATCGCCACGATCAAAAGAAAAGATAAAACGGCACTGCTCAGCTTAATTCCAAGGGTCAGACCGGCAATTTTCATCATATTGAAGCGAATATCCACGATTATTTTCTATTTCCCCACAAATGCGGTTTTTTGATGCTCAATCAAACCACCTGCGTATGCAAATAATTCAACATATTGAATAACAGTATCTTAAACAGGGCTTTGTAAGGACATTTTTCGCCATGATCCGATATGGGTTTCCTACATTATAAGGAAGTTTAAAACAGGGTGAAGTATATTGCGGGCAAAAATTACAGAATACAATGTGTGGAATTGTAGGATATATTGGACACCGGCAAGCCTTACCGGTAGTAATAAAAGGATTAAAAAGACTGGAATACCGGGGCTACGATAGCGCAGGAGTTGCGTTATTGGAAGGTAATAACCTCAAGGTTTACAAGAAAAAGGGAAAAGTAGCCTCGCTGGAAGAAGAACTGATTGGCAAATCGCTGGACGGACATGTGGGTATCGGTCATACCCGTTGGGCAACACATGGCGAACCAAGTGATCGCAATGCCCATCCTCATGTTTCAGCTAGCGGTCAATTGGCCATGATTCATAACGGCATTATTGAAAACTACGGCAGCATTAAAGCAGAACTGGTTCAGAAAGGGTATCAATTTAAAAGCGATACAGATACCGAGGTGTTACTCAATTTTATAGAGGATATTAAAATAAATAATGAATGTCCGCTTGAAGAGGCTCTCCGGATTGCCCTGAAGCGGATTGTAGGTGCCTATTGCATTCTATTGATTGACCAAAATGACCCGGAAACCATTCTTGCTGCCCGCAAAGGGTCCCCTTTGGTGATTGGCATAGGCAAGGGCGAACACTTTTTGGCTTCTGATGCTACGCCCATTATTGAATACACCAAGGAAGTGGTGTATGTAAATGACTATCAGATTGCTATTATCCGAAAAGACGAACTCGTCCTCAAAAATCTCGGAAATGAGCGGCAAACACCATTTATTACCAAACTCGATATGGAACTCGCTGCCATTGAAAAGGGCGGTTATGAGCATTTCATGTTGAAAGAGATCTTTGAACAACCGACTACCATCAATGACTGTTTGCGTGGAAGGATACATCCCGAAGAAGGACTCATCACAATGGGGGGTGTGGAAGCTTATATTGAAAACCTGAAAGAAGCAAAGCGAATCATCATAGTAGCTTGCGGAACAAGCTGGCATGCGGGTTTGATAGCAGAATATCTCATTGAGGAATATTGCCGGATTCCGGTAGAAGTAGAATATGCAAGTGAGTTCAGGTATCGCAATCCGGTTATCCATAAGGGCGATGTAATTATTGCTATTTCTCAAAGCGGAGAAACAGCCGATACCCTTGTGGCGCTTGAAAATGCAAAAGAAAAAGGGGCGTTAATTTTTGGGGTGGTAAATGCGGTAGGAAGCTCCATTTCGAGAATGAGCCATGCGGGAGCTTATACCCACAGCGGACCGGAAATAGGGGTTGCGAGTACCAAAGCCTTTACCGGCCAACTCGCCATTTTGACCATGATCACGCTGAAACTTGCCCGGGCACTCAATACCATCAGCCTGGCAGAATACCAGCAACTTCTTCAGGAATTGGCTGATATACCGGGGAAAGTTGCTAAAATCCTCGAAAATACCGATGCCATTCAAGCAGTTGCTGAAAAATACAAGAATGCGAAAGACTTCCTGTTTCTTGGCAGGGGATACAATTTTCCGGTTGCCCTTGAAGGGGCATTGAAGTTGAAGGAAATCTCCTACATCCATGCAGAAGGCTATCCGGCTGCAGAAATGAAGCATGGTCCGATTGCCCTCGTCGATGAAAATCTGCCGGTGGTTTTTGTGGCTACTAAAGATCGTTATTACGAGAAAATCGTTTCCAACGTACAGGAAATAAAGGCCCGGAAAGGAAAAGTCATCTGTATCGTTACCGAAGGCGATAATCAAATTCCATCGATGGCAGATGATGTTTTGTTTGTACCGGATGCTCCGGAGGCACTGGGACCGATTTTGAGCGTTATACCGCTCCAACTGCTGAGTTATTACATTGGTGTAGCACTTGATCTTGATGTGGACAAGCCCCGAAATCTGGCAAAAAGTGTTACAGTAGAGTAAACCGAACAAAGAACACGCAACCACGTTTTAAAATTAATTGCAACCAAAGAGTTAAAAATGTAGCCAATACTAGGCAATATCTTATTTTCGTCTTTCTTTTGATTACAATATTGATACAATTGTTTCGTTACAGTAAATAACTATTCAACCGTTGAGCTCCATGAAGTTTGTAAAGTATTTATTCATTGCAGGATTACCCTTGATCCTGGGCTCTTGTAAAGAGGGCGGCATGTTTGGGAAAAAATATGCCAAAAGCTCCGCCACAGGCTGGAACTATAATGATAAAAACCAAGGGGGTTTTAACGTAGCGAAAGCAAAAGACATTAAAGCCGGACCCGGATTGGTATTTGTGCAGGGGGGTACTTTCGTTATGGGAGCTACCCAGGAAGATGTAATGGCTGATTGGAATAACGTTCCAAAGCGAATTACTGTAAACTCTTTCTTCATTGACAAAACCGAGGTATCCAACGTGCATTACCGCGAATACCTTTTCTGGATCAATCAGGTTTTTGATCCCGAAGCCGATCCTTCCTACCGGCCGATTGTTCAATCTGCCTACCCGGACACATTGGTATGGAGAACCGAACTCGGTAATAATGAGCCGTATGTTGAGTTTTACTTCCGTCACCCGAGTTTTAACAATTACCCTGTTGTAGGGGTTAGCTGGCAACAAGCTCACGATTATGCCTTATGGCGTACCGATCGTGTAAACGAGCTGGAACTTGTAAAAGGCGGATACATCAACAAAAACGAAATTAAAACGCTGAATGGCAAAGGCGCAGACGCCTTCAATACCAAAGCTTATTTACTTGGTTTGACTACCCCTCCTCCGGGAGCGGCTGCCAAAAGCAAGAAAAATCCTTTGACCACTCCAAATGGTCGACCACGTACACAGGTTACTTTCGAAGATGGCATCCTTACGCCGGACTACCGCCTGCCTACCGAAGCGGAGTGGGAATATGCAGCACTCGCTTATATCAGCCAAAATCCACAGCCTCGCCGGAAGGAAAAGCAACGAGGTGAGGAAGTGGTACTGAATAAGCAGGTTTATAGCTGGAGTAATAATTTTAACGGACTTCGCGAAACAAGACGTGGAAGCTGGCAGGGAGAAATGCTTGCTAACTTTAAAAGAGGTTCAGGTGACCTTATGGGAGTTGCCGGTGGTTTGAATGACCGTTCTGCGGTTCCTGCCCCGGTAGAGAGCTTTTATCCCAACGGATTCGGAATCTACAACATGAGTGGTAATGTAAGCGAAGGGGTAGCGGACGTATTTCGCCCTCTTACTTTTGAAGTAGGAGACGACTTCAACTATTTCCGGGGTAACGTCTTTAAAAAGTATGTCATTAGAGATTCTTTTGCAGTAGATCCTGCAGACCGTTATGAAAAAGACAGTGTAGGTCGTGTGAAAATGGTTATTGAAGACAGTGCAGATATTGGTAACAGAAGAAATTATCAAAAAGCATACGCCATCAATTATCTTGATGGAGACAATTTAAGCGGAGCAAGCTATGGTTATGGCAAAACCACTTTGATCAGCGACCAAAGCCGCGTAATCAAAGGTGGAAGCTGGCAGGATCGCCCGTATTGGTTAAGCCCGGGTACCCGTCGTTATCTTGAAGAAGATCAGGCCAGCAGTACCATTGGTTTCCGTTGTGCAATGACTTATTTCGGAGCACCGGAAGGCAACGGCACCAGAACAGGTAACCATTGGCCTACCAAGCGTCAAAGAAGATAATTCATTTTAAAAAATATATTCGAAAGTCCATCCTCCCGGGGATGGACTTTTGTTTTTCAGACAGTTTTGCTTTCATTTGCCTTTGACAACTTTTCACCATGACAGATGCGCGTATAGAGTTCCTATTAAAGACATTCAATCAACACCCGGTCGTAACCACCGATTCCAGGAATATTCCCGCAGGCTCCATTTTTTTCGCTTTAAAGGGCCCAACATTTGATGGCAATGCCTTTGTGGAGCAGGCACTTCAAAAAGGAGCGGTTCTATCTGTAACCGATGATGCAAGGTTTAAGGACACACCGGACATGTTCTATTGTGAGGATGTTCTGTCCATGCTTCAACAATTGGCACATGCACATAGAAAACGACTCAACATCCCGGTGATCGCCATTACCGGCAGCAATGGAAAAACCACGACCAAAGAATTGGTACATGCAGTCCTTTCTAAAAAATACAAGATATCTACCACTGTAGGAAATTTAAACAACCATATTGGTATCCCTCTTACGCTATTACGAATCCCCAAAAACACCGAAATTGCGGTCATTGAAATGGGTGCCAACCATCAAAAAGAAATTGCCGGCTATTGCAGGTATACCCTTCCAACCCATGGCATGATCACCAACTGTGGAAAAGCACATCTCGAAGGTTTTGGGGGCGTTGAAGGCATCAAAAAAGGCAAGGGCGAACTCTTTGATTTTTTAGCCGACAGATCGGGTAAAGTTTTTGCTTGTTCTGATTTCCCTTACTTCCACCACATGATCGAAGAGAAAGGAATCCAGCAACCGGTTTGGTATGGCAGCTCCGGTGAAGTTGAAGTAGCCGGTAGTGTCCTAGACAGTGAACCCTATCTCAAGGTGTCGGTAAAAAAGGATTCCAAAAGCGATCTTCTACTCCATACCCAAATGGTAGGTGCCTACAATCTTTACAATGTGTTGGCTGCTGTTACCATTGGAAGACATTTTGACGTTTCCGATACTGAAATAAAAACAGCCATTGAAAACTATGCTCCGGATAACAGCAGAAGTCAGTTGGTGAAAAAAGGAAGCAATACCATCATTTTCGATGCGTACAATGCTAACCCGACAAGCATGGCTGCTGCTATTGATAATTTTAGCAAACTTTCAGGCAATAATAAAATGCTGATCCTTGGTGCAATGGCTGAACTCGGTGAAGAAACGGCTCTTGAACATCAGGCAATTGTTGAACAAATCAAACAATCCTTCTGGCACACTGTCGTACTCGTAGGTGCGGCCTTCAAACCCTATGCGTCCCCTTTTTTATATTTTGAAAACGCAGGAGAAGCCGCTAAATGGTGGCAGGAAGCCCATATTGAAAATGCACAGATCTTGTTAAAAGGAAGTAGAAGCAGTGCCATGGAAAAAG
>JBGSNV010000105.1:0-16568 GCA_041739485.1 Chitinophagaceae bacterium | reverse complement strand
TGCCACTTACCACCAATAAGGCACCCAATACCCCGAATATGAGGATGAGTCTCCGGTTATCAGGAGACGACTTTTGATGATACCAATCTTCTATAGAACGGGCAGTTTCAGCCGTAATCACCCCTTCTGACAGCATTTGTTTCAGATCCTTTTCAAGGGCCATACCTGTTGGTTAAATTAAAAAACATTCAACAAATATAGCGGAAGGACACCATATGAATGAACGAAAAAGAAGAGAGTTTGAGAGTAATGCTTAAAGTTTGCCGCTCAGGGCAGAGCTTAGGTGGAAAGCAGCAGGGGTACTGCTTACTGAGGCCATTTTTTCGATTATTGGGATGTAGGGTTTTAAAAAATATTTTTTACTTTTATTAAAATATTTTTATCATGGGATTTATACCAATTTCTATCGGCAAGTATATTGAAGTCCATTTAAAAAGTAATCCATCAGAAAAGGAACCCGATTTAAGAAAAAACCTGAATGCTGCTTTAAAGGCATATTCCGATGGGGTGAAGTGTTCCTGCGGAAATGACATTTGGGTGATTGGATCTGCAGCAGTTGGAAATAGCTGCTTTACCTGCATTACTGGAGATTCTTTTCCTGAAGATGATTATGAAATTGAAACCGCAACAAAGAAAAGGGATCCTGAAAAAAAGGGAAGGAGACATATTGATGATATGGACCCTACTAAAATTGCCGGCTTTTTCACCGATGATGGTTATGAGATAAATGTTGACCTGATAAAAAAGCCTTCCCTCTGTTTAATTTGCAGGCACAATGATGTGGATGAGGAGGAGATGCTTTGTACCCTGACCCGATATGACCAAAGGAATGATGCTGAATTTCAATGTTTCGGTTTCCGAAAAAAGTAAAAAGCGGGAAAGTGTTCCTACAAAAAGAAAAAGATAATGGTAATTAAAATAGCCCATTACAGAAAAAAGGATTGGAATAAATTCATCAGGGTTCCGGTCGGTGGGGACACCAACCGGTAGTGGATTGTATGCATGGTTCCGGTCAGTGGACACCAAACGGTAATGGATTGTATGCATGGTTCCGATCGGTGGGGACATCACCCGGTAGGGGATTGTATGCATGGTTCCGGTCGGTGGGGACATCACCCGGTAAAGGATAATATGCATGATAATTGGGAGGATTGGCAGGAGGCGTTTCAAAAAACGAAAAGGGATTTAAGAGTTAGTACGTAGGTTTGTTTTTTGAAAACTCCAATAGCCATTTACGTGAATCTAACCGCTGTGGAATTTATCGTGTGAATAGCCGGTTCAGTGGTTTTTTTGGAGAAATAGTAGGAAACTAATATAAGGTTATGCGGCTATTTGTATGCATTTTAGGAATTTTATTATTGTTTTCAGGCTGTAAAAACACCCCTCCTATGGAATCTTCTTTACGTGTACATACCCTTCGTTTGCTTCCGGGACAGGATGTGTTTCCGGAACTTCGAAAATTTGTTATTGAAAAAAATATTCAGGCAGGTTTTATACTTTCAGCGGTTGGAAGCCTTACCCAATATCATATTCGTTTTGCCAATCAACCGGAAGGGGTGACCGGGCAGGGACATTTTGAAGTGGTATCGCTAACCGGTCTGCTCAGTATAAATGGCAACCACTTGCACATAAGCGTAAGCGATAGCACCGGGCAAACAATTGGCGGGCATTTACTCGACAGCAATCTTGTTTACACCACGCTCGAAATGGTGATTGGCGAAGATCCGGAACATGTTTATCACCGGGAAACGGATAGTACTTTTGGTTATAAGGAATTGGTGGTAAAAAAAGCATTGGATTAGTCGTATGTGGGGGTTTCCGGTTTCGAAATGTTTGCATTTGCGAAATATAGAAACCAAGGCGTTGGGGGTTGTACGTTAGATTAGACACATGGCTTCGGCAAAAGCTAGCAGTCAAAATAAAGACCATGCTTAAAACCCGAATTCCAAAAGAGTTGCCTTAAACTACTGCATTTAATTTATGAACTCAATCGCCCAATTAACTCAATTAACTAATCCACTCAATAAACCCCATCAATCCATCAACTCCAACACCTTTTCCTACCCAAGCTTCTTCTTAATCCATAGAAGTGCATCCTTTCTCCGATTTCTCTCCACCATTTCAACTGAATATGGTACTTTTCCATTTTATTGAAAACTTGCCTCAAGCATGAAAAACAGCTTATACCTGCTGGCAGCGATATCCTCGCTTGCCCTTACAGGTTGTACCAATCAAAAAAAAGAAACCGAAGTGGATCAGGAAAAGAAGATCGTAGTTTATCAGGTATTTACCCGCCTTTTTGGCAATACCGATACCACTAATAAGCCCTGGGGAACCGTGGAAGAAAATGAGGTAGGGAAATTTGCCGATTTTACCGAAACGGCCCTGAACGCCATCCACGAACTCGGTGTGACGCATATCTGGTATACCGGTGTGCCGCATCATGCCCTTATCAACGATTATACCGCCTATGGCATCAGCAACGATGACCCCGATGTGGTAAAAGGAAGAGCAGGCAGCCCTTATGCTGTAAAAGATTACTACAATGTAAACCCCGATTTGGCTACCGATGTCAACAAGCGGTTGGAAGAATTTGAAGCACTAATTGAAAGAACCCATACAGCCGGCATGAAGGTGGTGATTGATATTGTACCCAACCACGTGGCCCGACGATACGAAAGCATCAGCATTCCCCCCGGTGAAACCGGATTTGGCGAAAAGGATGATAAAACCGTTGAATACCACCGCGACAATGATTTTTATTATATCCCCGGGCAAAGTTTTCGGGTACCTGCGGCACATCACGGGTACAAGCCGCTTGGCGGGGAACTCCACCCGCTTGCAGATGGCCAATTTGAAGAAGTACCCGCCAAATGGACCGGTAACGGCAGCAGGTTGGCGCAACCTGATTTCAACGACTGGTACGAAACCGTAAAAATAAACTACGGGGTACGCCCGGATGGAAGCTATGATTTTGATACGCTTCCTGATGATTTTGCCCGGAAATCCATTGCAGAACATATGGCATTCTGGAAAGACAAATCAGTCCCGGCATCCTGGGTAAAGTTTCGGAATATTGCTTTGTTCTGGCTCGATAAAGGGGTAGATGGTTTCAGGTTTGATATGGCTGAAATGGTTCCGGTCGAATTCTGGAGCTATATGAACAGTGCCATTAAAACGAAAAACCCGAATGCCACGCTGATTGCAGAAGTGTATAACCCCGCTGAGTACCGCAACTATATTTTTAAGGGCAAAATGGATTACCTGTACGACAAAGTGGAATTGTACGATACGCTCAAACACATCATGCAGGGCCCCGGAAGTACCGATAATATTGTTCCTATTCAGCAACGACTTGCGGATATTGAACATCACATGCTGCATTTTCTGGAAAACCATGACGAACAAAGGATTGCAAGCCCCGATTTTGCCGGCATGGCCGAAAAAGGAAAACCTGCCATGGTGGTTTCGGCTACCATCAGTACTTCGCCAACCCTCATCTATTTTGGACAGGAAGTAGGAGAACCCGGAGCTGAAAGTGCCGGATTTGGAAGCCCGACCCGAACAAGTATTTTTGATTACATCGGGGTACCGCACCATCAGCGATGGATGAACGGCGGCCGGTTTGACGGAGGACAACTCAGCCCCGCAGAAAAGGACCTGCGCTTGTTCTACAATCAATTGCTCAATTTCACCATCAGCAGCCCGGCGCTTATGGGTAAATATGATGACGTACATGCCCACAACCGCTACAACAACGGCAGCTATCACCAAAAGCTTTTCTCCTTTGTACGGTGGAGTGATGAACAGAAATTACTGATCATTTCTAATTTCAGCGCAGATAGTAGCTGGCAAGGTACCCTGAGTTTGCCCAAGCATATTCAGGATGACTGGGGATTAAAGGAAGGTAGCTACAGCATGAAAAATGCACTTGGCGCAGCAGACCGGGGAACACTTGCCGTTGCCAATAACGATGCCCGGATTGACGTATCTCTCGAACCACTGGAATCAAAAATTCTCGTACTTCAATAATATTCCACTCTTTTTAAAATGATCCTTTTATGGTAAAAACGATTCGCGGCCTTTGGCTACTGTCAGGCATACTTTTTACTGGTTTTTCCGGGTATGCTCAGGTATTAACGCTTCCGGAAACATCGCCTACGACTGTTGCACAAGCCAAAAGACTGGAGAAAATAGACGGGCTTTTCAAGCAATATATCGACAGCGGCTGGATTGCCGGAGGAACCATCATTGCCGCTAAAGATGGCAGAATCATTTATCACAAAGCTTTTGGCTACAGCGACCTCAGCGAAAAAACTCCGATGAAAACCAACCATATTTTCCGGATCGCATCGCAAACCAAGGCCATTACAAGTGCCGCTGTGATGATGCTGTTTGAAGAAGGTAAATTCCTGCTTGACGACCCGGTCAGTAAATACATTCCGGCTTTTCGCAAACCGGTGGTACTCGACAAATTCAATCCGGAAGACTCTTCCTACACGACGGTGCCTGCCAAATCGGAAATTACCATCCGGCAGCTACTTACTCATACATCTGGCATCAGCTATGCGCAGATAGGCAGCCGCGAAGCCAACGCCATTTATGCCAAAGCGGATATAACAGCAGGCATTGGCGTACAACCCGGCAGGATGCTTGCAACGGATATGCTCAAACTTGCCAAACTCCCGCTGATGCATCAGCCGGGGGAGCGGTTTACCTACGGACTGAGCATTGATGTACTCGGTTATTTGGTGGAAGTGGTAAGTGGCCAACCGCTTGATAAGTTTTTCCGCGAAAGGATTTTTGCGCCGCTTGGCATGAGCGATACCTGGTTTTACCTGCCTGCCGAAAAGCAAAACCGGCTTGTAACCCTGATCACCGAAGATCCTTCAGGCAAGGTAGTGGATGCGGGGGAAAGTATCAATCGCAACGGTGAGTGGATGAGCAATTATCCCAACAGCAAAGGCACTTATTTTTCGGGTGGGGCCGGTCTCTCCTGCACCGCACTCGACTATGCTATTTTTATGGAAATGATGCGCAATGGCGGAACCTATAATGGTAAAAAAATCCTTAGCCGCAATTCGGTAGAAATGATGACCCAAAACCAGATCGGAAACCTGAGTCTGGGACCTAATGGAAAATTTGGTTTGGGATTTGAGATACTTACAGAAACCGGATCTTCCAGACTGGGTTTATCTGAAGGAACTTATTCCTGGGGCGGTGCATTCAGCAGCACTTACTGGATTGATCCGGGAGAGAAAATCGTAGGGCAGGTATTTTTAAACCAAAGTCCGAGTTCTCATAGCGAAATCCATGATAAATTCAAGGTGATGTTGTACAGCGCGCTGGATTAAAGCGCAGCATAAGCAGCATAACGGAGCATGTGTTTGTCTTTAAGAGTAATCCTTTTGGTGAAAACACTTAAAACATAAAACATGCTCCGTAAACACCTGCCCATGATCCTTTCGGGGGTCTTCGGCATACTTATGCTCTACTTTTTATTCAATCTGATCAGCGGGATTCTGAACCTGAGCTTTTAGGATCCCGGCTATTTCCGGGAGCAGGTATTCCATCCGAAAATTGTATAAAGCGGACAAAAACTTATAAAACTTGTAGCGAGGAAAACGCCACCAAATATCACAAGTGCCCACCCGAATATTCCGGTCACCGTACCTGTAAAAAACAACACCGCAAATACCACTGCAACTAAAGTTCGGAAAATCCGATCAGCGCTTCCCATATTTTTTGTCATAGCTACTTATTTTAAATGCTCTGTAAAGCATTGTTAAGAACCCTGAGATTCATCCCGGTAAAGATTATCTTTCCTCCCTCCATTTTCAATGACATTTGTCACCAATATCACCACTCAAAAAAAATAAGTAGCATTGTAGTATGAATATAAGTAAACAGCAAACCATACGATTCCTGATTTATTCCCTGATTCTCCTGCCTTTTTCGACGGTCATTTATGGTCAGCAAAAAGCGGATGTGATCATTCGGAATGCGCGCATCGTAGATGGCAGTGGCAATCCCTGGTTTCGCGGCGACATTGCGGTAAGAGGCGACCGGATTGCAGCAATTGGCAGTTTATCCGGCTGGAAAGGAGAACGGGAGATTGATGCACGGGGATTGATTGCATCACCTGGTTTTATTGATGTACACACCCATATTGAAGGCGATGAGGCCGAAAATCCTGAAGCCACCAATTTCATTTATGATGGGGTTACGTCAGTCATTACCGGCAATTGCGGTTCCTCCAATCTGGAAGTAGAAACGTATTACCGGTGGCTCGACAGTGTGAAACTTTCCGTGAATACCGCCACCCTGTTGGGACAAAATAATATTCGACGGGCAGTAATGGGACGCGCCAACCGCCCGGCCACAGAGGCAGAAATGCAACAGATGGACAGCATCATGGAAAAAGCCATGCAGGAGGGTGCCCTTGGGCTTTCCACCGGTCTTATTTATATCCCGGGAAGTTATACCCCTACCGCCGAAATTGTACGGCTGGCAAAAATTGCTTCCAAACACGGGGGTGTTTATGCCACGCATATGCGCAGCGAAGGCGACAGCGTTTTACCCGCTATCCGCGAAGCCCTTTATATTGGAGAGCAAGCTTCTATACCAGTAGAGATCTCACACTTTAAGGTAAGCGGTCAACAAAACTGGGGCCGGAGCAACGAAACCCTCGGGCTTGTAGAAAGCGCCCGGAAAAGTGGGGTGGATGTCACCATTGATCAATATCCTTATACGGCAAGCAGTACCTCGATGAGTACGCTGTTCCCCGATTGGGCACTTGCCGACGGACAAGACAGCATCAAAGCAAGACTGGTGAATCCTGCCTTACGCGACAGCATTAAAAACAGTATGATCAGGAGCTTAAGCAGACGTGGTCTGGAACACTGGGATTATGCCGTAGTAGCTTATTATGGCCCGGACACTGCTTTTAATGGCAAAAGTGTGGAAGCCATCAATAAAATGATGACCCGGCCCCATACAACTGCCTCCGAAGCAGAAACCATTTGCGATATGATGGAAAAAGGCGGTGCCGGAATGGTTTTCCATGGCATGAGCGAAGACGACGTTCGGTATATCATGAAGTATCCGTTCAGCATGTTTGCAAGCGATGCAAGCATCCGCATCTGGGGCAAAGGCGTGCCACATCCAAGAGGGTATGGCACCAATGCCCGGGTATTGGGAAAATATGTAAGGGAAGAGCAGGTTATTTCGCTTGAAGAAGCGGTACGAAGAATGAGTTCCCTTCCTGCCCAACGTTTTAAACTCAACGACCGGGGCTTGCTGCGGGAAGGTATGGCTGCCGACATCCTTTTGTTCGACGACCAAACAGTAACCGACGCGGCTACCTTTGAACAGCCACACCAATACAGCAAGGGGTTTCAGTGGGTATTGGTCAACGGAAAAATTACGGTAGAAGCAGGCAGACACACAGGCGTCAGAAGTGGTCAGATCCTCTACAAACAGCCGTATTAACATCTTTCTTCATTTATTTTCATCCCTTTCAATGTATATTAGCTCTTATGGATAACGCAAGCATAGAAAATGCAAGTATAGAAAATGCAAGCATTGAGGTAAGAAATCTTACCATCGATGACTATCAGCACCTCAAAGAATCGATGATAGATGCCTATCAAAGTATGGGCGGACAACACTGGAAAGAAGAATCGCTTGCGCGGTTGGTTCATAAATTTCCTGAAGGGCAGGTGGTGGTCACTATCAATGGAAAAGTAGTAGGTTGTGCGCTCAGTATCATTGTCAGTTATAATCGCTTTGGCGATAAACATACCTACAAGCAGATTACCGGAAATTACACCTTTGATACCCACGATCCAAAAGGAGATACCCTGTACGGCATTGAAGTTTTTATTCACCCCGAAAGCCGCGGGCTCCGTTTGGCGCGTCGGTTGTACGATGCCCGGAAGGTGTTGTGCGAAGGCATGAACCTGCGGGCTATTGTGGTAGGTGGGCGCATACCAAACTATGGCAAGAGTGCTGTAAAAATGGGCCCTAAGGATTATATCCAAAAGGTGAAAAGCCGCGAATTATTCGATCCAACGCTGAGCTTTCAGCTTGCCAATGATTTTCAGATTAAACGGATTATTCAGAACTATTTGCCCGAAGACCGGGAAAGTCAGGGCTATGCGACTTTACTCGTATGGTACAATGTGTACTACGAGCCGGAAAGCAATCCAATGGATCAAAAGAAGAATTACTGCCGTATTGGTTTGATTCAATGGCAGATGCGTCCTTACAACCGCATCGATGAACTACTTGAACAGGTGGAGTATTTTGTAGATGCTGTAAGCGACTACAATTGTGATTTTGCGGTATTGCCCGAGTTATTCAATGCGCCACTGATGGGAAGTTTCAACCACCTGCCGGGTCATGAAGCGATACGCGAACTGGCTGCCTACACCAAACCTCTTGTAGATGCATTGAGCAAACTCGCTATCAGCTATAATGTAAATATCATTGGAGGCAGCATGCCCGAAATCAGAGACGGCGACCTGTTCAATGCAGGATACTTTATGCATCGCAATGGTAAAATTGATCAGTATTCTAAGATTCACCCGACCCCTTCCGAAGAATACGAATGGGGGATGAAAGGCGGCGATTCTATAAAAGTGATAGAAACCGATGCCGGAAAAATCGGGGTGCTGATTTGCTATGATGTGGAGTTTCCCGAACTAGGTCGTTTGCTTGCCGATCAGGGGATGCAAATCCTGTTTGTGCCTTTCCTTACCGATACACAGAATGCCTACAACCGGGTGCGGTTTTGCGCACAGGCAAGAGCCATCGAAAACGAGTGTTATGTGGCTATTGCAGGCAATGTGGGCAATCTGCCTAAGGTTCACAATATGGATCTGCAGTTTGCCCAATCCGGGGTGTTTACGCCAAGTGATTTTGCCTTCCCGGTTAATGGCATTAAGGCAGAGGCAAGTCCCAATACAGAAACCATCATTGTAAGCGATGTAGACCTGACACTGCTGACAGAACTGCATTCCTATGGTAGTGTTACCAACCTGAAGGACCGCAGAAAAGATTTGTATGAACTTCGGTTGCTCAAATAGAGTACGGCAATCCATCATAAACGTTCTCCATGCTTTCGGTTAGGCACGAAGTATTTATGGAAGTAGCCAAACAGCTCAGCTTTTCAAAGGCAAGCGAAGTGCTGTTTATCAGTCAGCCCGCAGTAAGCAAGCATATCAAAGCACTTGAAGCCAACTATCAGGTTTCGCTTTTTGAGCGAAACGGCCATGCAATTGACTTGAGTACTGCGGGTACATTACTGTTCAACCGTTTGAAGGCCGCCAAAAAAATACAGGATGATCTTGAATTCGAACTCAGTCAGCTCAACGATGAGTTAAAGGCAAGAGGGCAACTGAAACTCGGTGCAAGTACGACCGTTGCCTTGTATTTGCTACCCAAAATCCTGTCTGCATTTCATCAAAAATATCCGCAGGTAAAAATCAGTCTGTTGAATAGAAATACCGATACCATCACCAAAGCACTTATAGATCAGGAAATTGATCTTGGTATTGTGGAGGGGCGCAAAAAACAGGCACAACTACTCTATACACCCTTTGCCTCCGATGAAGTGGTAGCTGCCTGCAGCGCAAGAAGTCCTTTGGCCCGGTTAAAGAATATAACACTTGCCGATATACAATCCCATCCCGTGGTATTGAGGGAACAAGGTTCAGGTACCTTAGCCTCGCTGAAATCTACCCTTGAAAAACAAGGAATGAAACTCTCAGGACTGAATGTACAGGTTAGGCTTGCCGGTACCGAAGCCCTCAAAAATTTTCTGATTGCAGATACTTGTCTTGGCTTTTTGCCATGGGGCGCTATCCGTAAAGAATTACAATCCGGCGAGCTTGTACAGTTATCTATTCCCGATTTTAAGATCATGCGTAATTTCTTTTTTATACAAAGACATGGCAGTGAAAGCAATGCGCTGAGCAAAACTTTTATCCGTTTCAGTAAGAAATTGATATAACCTGAGGTTATAGACAATAATACTTTTGATTATACGAACGAGGGGAATGGCGATATTTTTGCCGCATGATATCGATCTTCCAACCCAATAGTCTGGCAAGTCATCTGGCTTGTTCAAAATGTGGCAAAACGTATGACATCCATACGGTTCAGCGTTTTGCAGACTGCTGCAACAAACCCCTTGTGGTGGTTTATAAGATTCAAAAAGGGTATGCTCCGCGCCAATTATTTACGAACCAAGAGAGCATGTGGCGGTATGCAAGCCTGCTGCCGGTGTTTAAGAAAGAGCATATAGTAAGTCTTGGAGAAGGCATGACACCCATTTATCCATTGGAAAAAATGGCCAAAAAATACGGCTACCATCAGGTGCAGGTAAAAGACGAAACCAATAACCCAACCGGTTCCTTCAAAGCAAGAGGCATCAGTATGGCGGTATCCAAAGCAAAAGAATTGGGGGTGGAAGCCTGCATTGTACCTACAGCGGGCAATGCGGGTGGAGCTTTGGCGGCGTATTGTGCCAAAGCAGGCATGGGTTGTACCGTTGTGATGCCCAAACATACGCCCCTGATTTTCAAACAGGAATGCGAACTCTACGGTGCCAACCTGATTTTGGTGGAAGGATTGATTAGCGACTGTGGCAAAAAGGTAGCGGAACTCAACCGCGACAAAACCTTCTTTGATGTTTCCACGCTGAAGGAACCCTATCGCATTGAAGGCAAAAAAACCATGGGGTATGAAATTGCTGAGCAATTAAGCTTTCAGCTACCGGATGTAATTCTGTATCCGGCTGGGGGCGGTACCGGGCTGATTGGAATATGGAAAGCCTTCCGCGAAATGCAGCGACTTGGATGGCTGACCGGTAAACTCCCGAAAATGATGGCCGTACAGGCTGCAACCTGTGCACCCATACAGCATACCCTGCAAAGCAGAAATCAACCAGATCTTGTATTTGAACCAAGAGCCACGCTTGCCAACGGACTCGCCGTTCCTTACCCTTTTGGTATGGATATGATGATTGAGGTACTTGAACAATCCGGCGGAACCACTGTCACCATTATTGAAGAAGAACTGGTAGCTGGTGTAAAAGAAATAGCAGCCACCGAAGGCATCATCCTTTCTCCGGAAGGCGCAGCTACCTGGAAGGCGCTCGATCATTTGAAAAAGAACAAAATCATTTCCGGAGAAGAAAAAATACTACTCCTGAATACCGGCAGCGGGTACAAGTATCTCGATAATATTTAAGCTTAAGACAAGCCGAAGCAGTGATTATTGCCTATCTGCCGTAAACAAAACTCTTATCCCGAACATGGCTTTTCATTCTGCCTTCGTTTTATCGACAGGTACTACCCGACCAATCTGAAAACCATACAATTGGGAAGGAATCTGTTTATATGCTCTTTTCTCTTCAATTGCAACCCCCTTTTATATTTGCCCGTATTAAGATTGTGATAGGAAATTTTTGTATGTTACCCTTTGAAAGGTAAGGGAGATTTCTTAAGAGATGTAAAAGCTTTTATTTGGACAATCTAAGTACAATACTACATGGATGTTTGAAGAGAGACCATAAATGCCAGAAGATTTTTTACGATCGGTATTATGGCTTTGCTTTGAAAACGGTTTTCCGGTATATATACCGGTACGATAAAGCTGTGGACGTAGCCAATGATGGGTTCATAAAGTTCTTTACCAAGATAGAACAATTTAAACCCGGTAATGAAATCGACCTTGAGAAAATGGTGATGGCCTACCTGAAAAGAATAGTAATTAACACGTCAATTGATGAACTAAGAAAAAACAAAATGACTCCTGAAATCGGAGGGATTCCCGATTATGTATGGAACATTGAAGACAAGGCACAAAATGCAGAACAAAAACTGCTTTACAAAGAATTGATCGTTTTTATTAAAGAACTATCCCCGCAATACCGCGCTGTTTTTAATCTCTACGTGGTAGATGGTTATAATCACATTGAAATTGCGGATATCTTAGGTATCCCGGTAGGCACTTCCAAATCCTGCTTATCAAGGGCAAGAAATATATTAGAACAAAAAATAAAGAAATACGAAGACGAAATACAATGCCGGATTTAGACGATCATATGGACGACCTTTTCAGGAAGGCAGGAGAACATTATCCGCTTCGGACACAACCCGATGGGGAGGATGCTATGTGGAGCAAGCTTCGGGGAGAAAAAGAGCCTGTAAAGTCTTTTTTCGGGTCTAATCCACTCAGGAAAAGAGAGATCTTTCTTTTTCTTCTCGGGCTTTTCGCAGGAAGCTTTTTCCTCTTTTATTTTTTGATCACGAATGGTTCAGACCAACCTGATTCTGAAAAACAAACCCTAGCCGTACAGTCGCCTGCTGAATTTACCAGGGAGAACACGGGCAATAGCAACTCCGTAGCACAAGTTTTATCCGAATCAGATCGGGCGCCTGAAACAGAAAAAACCGATATCCAACAAATGGAAATTGCCGGATTTTTTCCAAATAATTCAAAACCATCTCAGGCATTTATAGTATTAAATGAAAAACAGGCGGAAGCAGGAAAAAAAATGTCAGAGAATAGCATTGCTTTCGATACATATTCAGGAGTACCAGTCACAAACTTCCTTAAAACAGGTTTGTCAACAGGCTTTGGGCAAATCACTCATGAAGAGGATATCCTTGATTTAGCTTCAGTATCAGGGAAGGCTATAAACAATATTCAAAAGGCAACTCTACCCCTTTTAAGTCATTCATCAGAAAAGAACCGGCAGGATTTCAGATTGAATACTCCTTTAAATCTGAAAAACAAAATGGCTGCCGTTAACCCTTCGGTCCCTTCACAAAACGCAAAGAAAATCCCCTTTAATCCCCGTTTCTACTGGGGTTTAACTACCGGTATTGAACTGAATCAGGTAAAAAACCAGGGGATGACGAAAGCAGGACTAAACGCAGGAGTTCTTTTTGGTCTACAAATTAGAGACCGATTGGCTGTTGAAACCAGTGTACAGTTTGACAAAAAAAGATTTTACAGCAGCGGTGAATATTTCAAACCCAAAAAAGAAGATATGCCGCCCGATATGAAAATCATGAGTCTTCAAAGCAACTGCTCGCTGATAGAAATTCCAATCGCTCTGAAATACGATCTTTCTTCCCGCCAAAACGGGCTCTATGTAAAAGGGGGTATTTCTTCGTTTGTAATGATCCGGGAAAGCAATGATTATCAGGCAATGGTTTCGGGGCAGGAGCAAGCCTTACAGAAAACCTACCGCGAAAATGAAGGTATCCCGGCTGCTCAACTTATTTTAAGTGCAGGGTATACAAAAAATCTATCACAGAAAACCCAATTACGTTTGGAGCCTTATGTTCAAATTCCAATCAAAGGCATTGGAGTAGGGGCTATGCCCGTTCTGAGTTCAGGGTTACATTTGATTATCACCCGTAAGCAATAAATCAACGAACGGAATGCTCCGTAATATTACTAAGTCAGGATTGCCCTGTAAGCCGCTTGGCTACCTTTCCGATGGTAAGCCCCTGCACAATGATGGAAAACAGCACCACGATATAGGTAATCGAAACAAACATTTCGCCATACATATCTTTGGGTAGGGATAACGCAAGCGCCACCGAAATACCTCCCCGCAAACCACCCCAGGTAAGGATAGCGATCGCATTTTTCTCAAATGCCCGGCGATATTTTAAAACCGTAATGGGCAACCAAACCGAAATGAGCCGGGCAAACAGCACTACAAAAATGCAGATGATTCCCAACCATAAATAGACCGGTGTAAAATTGATTACCAACATTTCCAATCCGATCAGCAGAAACAGGATAGCATTCATAATTTCATCAATCACTTCCCAAAATTTATCTACATAATCGCGGGTCACATCACTCATACTGTGGGTACGCCCCTTGTTGCCAATAAGCAGGCCTGCCGCCACCATGGCCAACGGACCACTGATATGCAGTTTTTCTGCCACCATGTAGCCACCCATTACCACTGCAAGCGTTATCATCACTTCTACCTTGTAGTTGTCGATGGTTTTCATGGCCCAGTAGGCAATGTATCCTATGCCTAATCCCAACAAAAGACCTCCTCCGGATTCCTTTACAAAAAGGATCAAAATATCGAGTGCAGAAAGGTTCTCAAGCCCAACCTGAATGATCTCGAAAATGCTGAGAAACACAATAACCGCGACCCCGTCGTTGAACAAACTTTCGCCGCTGATCTTGGTTTCAAGTGACTTGGGAATATTGGCTTCCTTTAAAATGCCCATCACTGCAATCGGGTCGGTAGGAGAAATCAGCGCTCCGAATAGCAGACAATAAATAAAGCCTACCTCCAACTGAAAGGCCTTACAAAAAGAATAGACAAGCCCTCCGATAATAAATGTAGAAATAAGGATGCCTACCGTTGAAAAAGTAATAATGGTGGTTCGTTCCGTTCGGATATGATCGAGATTGATATGAATAGATCCCGCAAAAAGCAGAAAACTCAACATGACTTTCATCAAAACTGTGGCAAAATCGAGTGAACGGGTAAATGCTGCGGACTCCTTGAATAAGGAAGGATAAAAAGAACCAATCACCACAATTATCAGCGATGCAACCAACGCAATCAACATAACCCCGATGGTGCCGGGTAGTTTTAAAAAGCGGAAATTGATATATCCGAAAATTGCAGCGAGTACAATAATAACTGTAAATGAATTGTAGATTTCCATGGTGTTTACATTCTAAACAATATCAAAGTCAATGCCCATACGCACTGTTTTTAAACAGAATGGGAAACATGCTTCCCTTGTGCGTATTTGATAGCAGGGACCTTGCAAATTAAACCCAAAATATTATGTAAAACCCAATAATATCATCCCCGCTATAAATATGCCAAAATCCATTATACACAGGCTTTTCCCAACAGGGTATTACCGGTTTGTTTCCTGTTACCAACTGAATATTGTATCTTGTTCTGTTTTACCTTTGTCTTTTTGCACCAAAAACAAAAGCATTATGAGTATACCGGTTGTTGATCTTGCCAAATTTACCCGCGGCACAGAAGCGGAAAGAAAATTCTTTGTGGAAGACCTTGGTAAAGCCTATGAAGAGGTTGGTTTTGTTGCAGTAAAAAATCATGGTATCCCTGAAGATTTAATCGACGAATTATATGCCCATGTAAAGGGATTTTTTGGATTGCCTCTTGAGCTAAAAAAGAAATATGAAATCCCTGAACTTGCCGGACAGCGAGGTTATACCAGTTTTGGCCGGGAGCATGCCAAGGGAAGCGAAGCACCCGATCTGAAGGAGTTTTATCAATACGGCCAAACCGTAGAAGATGAAGATCCTATCGCCAGTGAATATCCGGACAATGTATCCGTAAATGAAGTTCCGGAGCTGTCGCCCACGCTTTTAAAAGCCTACCGCAATTTTGAAAACAGCGGCCGGGCTTTGCTGAAAGCCATTGCGCTTTTCCTTGAACTCGAGGAAGACTATTTCGAAGACCATGTGATCAACGGCAACAGCATTTTACGGGCTATTCACTATCCTCCCATCACCCGGGAACCGGCAAGCGCCATCCGTGCCGAACAACACGAAGACATCAACCTGATTACCTTGCTGGTAGGCGCAAGTGCCGAAGGCCTGCAAATACTTACCAAAAAAGGGGATTGGGTAGCAGTAACCGCCTTACCCGGACAAATTGTGGTAAATGTTGGCGATATGCTGCAGCGACTGACCAATAACCGTTTGTGCAGCACTACCCACCGGGTGGTCAATCCGCCCAAAGAACATTGGGGTACAAGCCGGTTCAGCATCCCCTTCTTTTTGCATCCACGTGGCAATATGAGTTTGGCTTGCCTCAGCAATTGTATTGATGATGATCATTCAAAAGCCTATGAAGATGCTACTGCCGGAGAATACCTTGATGAGCGGTTGAGAGAAATCGGATTGAAAAAATAAACGCTTTTAGCAAAGCAAAAAGCCTGTTACCCAGCTATTCTGCGCTGTGTAACAGGCTTTTTTTATTTTTCCTGTTTTAATCTAGGCTGTTCGGGAAGGAATCCACATTCAAACTTTTAAATTTTGAGGAAAAGCTTAACCAGGGATTTCGTACATCAATCTACTCTGATAAGGCTTCGTGGTGGTAATGGTGCCATTGCTTTTGTCCTTTACTTTTTTTCTTGATAAAAAAAGTAACAAAAAAATCAAGGCACAGCCAAGGCGTTTGCCGCATTGCTTTTGAAAAGATTTTTGGGATTCATAGTTAACAATAAGTTACCGGGGGCGGCACCGCGGCCGGCGGCACCGGGCGGCGATTTCGGCTACATTTACCGGTGATTTCCTGGGAGACACTTGAGGCATCTGTTTTATAGGTTCATTTTTATTGTTTTTTTATTTTTCCTGTTTTAATCCAGGCTGTTCGGGAAGGAATCCACATTCAAACTTTTAAATTTTGAGGAAAAGCTTTAAAGGGGATTTCGTACATCAATCTGCTCTGAAAAGGCTTCGCATGGTAATGGTGCCATAGCTTTATCTTTTACTTTTTTTCTTGATAAAAAAAGTAACAAAAAAAT
>JBGSNV010000416.1:0-9039 GCA_041739485.1 Chitinophagaceae bacterium | reverse complement strand
ACCGCCCAAAATCATCTTGTAATCTTACAATATCCTCCTCGTTGCTTGGATGAGCAGGATCTGTATGTTGCCATATTTCGGTTACTATTCCATAATTGTCAGCGCCTATCAATCGGTGACGTTCCCCTTTTTGAAGGACAATCACTTCTTCGTTTTGATAAGTTTTAGGTTCTACTTCCTCGTCTGTGAGGTTGGTAGCCACTTTTACCGGCCCCTCAAGTACCCGCCATATTTCAGCTCTGCGAAAATGGTATTGCCAGCTAAGCCTTTTATCAGGAGCCACTACTAAAAATTTTGGACTGAGTTTTTCACCAATCATCAACTGTTCCTTGGTGTATCCGGGAAAATATTTTTCAATAAAACGATCGGCATCTTTTTCGGCTAAAACAAAAAATCCACCCCCTGGCCGGTTGAAATCAAAAGAATCAATGGAGAAGCCTGACTGTTCAATGTAGGTTTTCAATTCCTCAAATATTTCCGATCTTTCTCGTTGTGCACTTATATTCATGATTTGCTTTTTAGGAATTCAAAAATATTTGTTCTGTGCAAACCGGTTGCTATTATTTTTGAAGGATGCGGAAATTTACCTTTTCATATACGGCGGTATCCCTGATGTTATTCTGTTTCTGTGCATTTGCTCAATCTCCTTCAAAGGTTATTCCGGAAGAAATGGTAAATCCGCTCATGGGGACACAATCTTCCTATAGTCTATCCAATGGGAACACGTATCCTTCGGTTTCACTGCCATGGGGTATGAATGCCTGGAGCGCCCAAACCGGAAAAATGGGAGATGGCTGGATGTATAGTTACAATGCTGAGAAAATACGAGGGTTTAAGCAAACGCATCAACCCTCGCCATGGATTAACGACTATGGCTGTTTCAGTCTGATGCCGGTGAGCGGAAGGATGCGCTGGGATGAAAATAGCCGGGCAAGCTGGTTTTCGCATAAAGCCGAATCGGCGCATCCCTATGGATATGAAGTGTACCTGGCCGATCATCATGTACAGGCTGCTTTTACCCCCACGGAAAGGGGCGCTGTTTTTTTCTTTGATTTTAGAGGAAAAGATAGTTCCTGGTTGGTTATTGACGCTATGGATAAGGGAGGCTATATAAAAGTAATTCCAAAGGAAAAAAAGATCATAGGCTATACCTCTTACAATAGTGGAGGGGTACCTGAAAATTTTAAAAACTATTTTGTCATTGAATTTAGTAAGCCTTTTGCTATGGCGCACAACTGGCGCGGCCAAAATCTTTCCGGTGATACCCTGGAAATATCAGGTAAACATGTAGGCGCTATTGTAGGATTCGGTGTGGGTGCTCAATCAGTGGAAGTAAAAGTGGCTTCGTCGTTCATTAGTTCAGAACAGGCACTTATAAATCTGAATCGGGAGATTGGGGCTAATGACTTTGCTTCCATTTTTACTAAAGCAAAAAAGATTTGGAATCAGGAGCTAAGTCGTATGCAGATTGAAGATGACAATGTAGATGCTATACGCACTTTTTATTCTTGCCTGTACAGGGTATTGCTGTTTCCACGAAAATTTTATGAAGTTGATGCCAACAATAAGATCGTGCATTATAGTCCTTACAACGGAGAAGTATTGCCGGGAAAGCTGTTCACCGACAATGGTTTCTGGGATACCTTCCGGGCCGTTTTCCCTTTTTTCAACCTGATGTATCCTTCGCTGAATGCAGAGATTATGGAAGGACTGGTCAATACCTATAAAGAGAGCGGCTGGCTACCTGAGTGGGCAAGTCCCGGACATCGGGATTGTATGATTGGGAGCAATTCGACTTCGTTGATTGCAGATGCCTGGCTAAAGGGGGTGCGTGGTTTTGATATAGAAACCCTTTATGAAGCGATGAAGAAAAATGCCGAACTGGAAGGCCCGGTTAGTTCTGTGGGTAGAAGGGGGATCGATTGGTACAATCAGTTGGGGTATGTTCCCAATGATGTGGGGATCAACGAAAGTGCAGCAAGGACACTGGAGTATGCTTATGCCGATTTTTGTTTGTATCAGTTGTCAAATGCCCTGCAAAAGCCAAAGGAGGAGCAGAACAGATGGCTGCGTCAAAGCATGAACTACAAAAATCTGTTTTACAAACCCAATCTTCTAATGGCGGGCCGCTCCAAAACCGGGCAATTCCCGAATACTTTCAATCCTTTTAAGTGGGGAGGAGATTTTACCGAAGGCAACGCCTGGCATTATAGCTGGAGTGTTTTTCAGGATATTGAAGGTTTAAAGCAATTGATGGGGGGCGATAGCATGTTTATAGCGATGCTGGATTCTGTATTCAAAATGCCTCCGGTTTTCGATGAGAGCTATTATGGACAGGTGATCCACGAAATCAGAGAAATGCAGATCATGAATATGGGGCAGTATGCACATGGAAACCAACCTATTCAGCATATGCCTTATTTATATCAATACAGCAGTGAGCCTTTTAAAACCGAGTATTGGGTACGGGAGATTATGGATCGCTTGTATAAAGCGAGCCCCGATGGCTACTGTGGTGATGAAGACAATGGACAGACCTCTGCCTGGTATGTGTTTTCGGCAATGGGATTTTATCCGGTTACCCCGGCAAGCAATCAATATGTTTTAGGTTCTCCCTTATTTAAAAAGGTAGCGATACTGCTGCCAAATGGGAAACGACTTACCATAACGGCAGAAAATCAGGATGCAGACAACCGATATGTAAAAGAAGTATTTTGGGAGGGAAAAATGGTGTCAAGGTTTATAGATCATCAACTGCTAATGAAGGGCGGGAGTCTCCGATTCAGTATGAAGGCATATCCCTTTTTCAGGAATGATTCGAAGGTTTACCCTTTTTCGCTATCAGAACAACGCCTATTGAAATAAAAATGAAAACAGATAGTGAAATTATTATAGGTTTGAAAAATTAAAAGCAATTTTAACCCATGGAACAACCAATAGACCATATTCACCCCAACAAAATCCGGCAGGTATTATTGCTGGCTACGCTTGTTTTACTGGGAATCATTCTTTGGCAGGAAATGTATTTTATGCTGGGAGGATTTTTGGGAGCCGTTGTTTTGTATGTTTTGATGCGGCGACCTATGCTTTACCTGGTCTATAAACGTAAATGGAAGCATTGGATTGCAGCTATTGTATTAATGCTGCTGAGTCTTGCTGTGATTATATATCCTTTTGCCTGGGTCATTAATTTGTTGATAGAACGTATAACACCGGTGATTGCAGATACTTCAAAATTGCAGGCATCTTTAAATAAAATAGATGATTTTTTACAACAGAAATATGATTTTGATTTGTTGTCCGTTAGCAATATCGAGAAAGTATCAGGATTTGCGACCAACATAGGGGGGAAAGTAATCTCTACTACGCTCAGTACGCTTACCAATCTTGTCGTTATGTATTTTATCCTCTGGTTTTTATTGATGAGGGTAGGGCATGTGCAAAATTGGATGCGAAAGGCATTGCCGGTTAAAAAAACTAACGCGGACAAAGTAATCCTCGAAATCCGTGAAATGGTGATGAGTAATGCGGTAGGGATACCTGTACTTGGTGTTGTACAGGGCATTGTTGCCTTTATAGGATACAGCATGTTTGGGGTAGATGAGCCCTTGCTTTGGGGCGTTATAACTGGTATTGCTTCTGTAATTCCTTTTGTAGGTACTATGGCAGCTTGGGTGCCATTGGCTATATTGACTTTTGCTAATGGAGACCAAGGCAATGGAATCGCTTTAACGCTTTGGGGGCTTATTGCTATCGGGGGAAGTGATAATATATTTCGGTTTGTATTGCAAAAATTTCTTGCGGATATTCATCCGGTTATCACCGTTTTTGGTGTTATTTTCGGATTAAATTTATTTGGGTTCCTCGGAATCATATTTGGTCCTTTATTGATATCGCTTTTTATATTATTGATGCGGATTTATTTTGATGAATTCGTTTCTCCGGGAGAACTTACCTACAAAGACAAATAATTGCTGACTTCCAAAAGTATTCAAATGAGCTTCAGGACTGTTTCTCAACTGTTTATTTATCCCATTAAGTCATTGGGAGGAATGGCTTTGAGTCAGGCAACTGTAATGCCTAAAGGGTTGCAATACGACCGGCGTTGGATGCTGGTGGATGAAAATCATCAGTTTATGACCCAACGAAATTTACCGGAACTGGCTTTATTTAAACCCATATTTCAGGAAGAAACTTCATGCTTTATAATTGAGTACAGCGGGGGTATTTTGATGATACCCGACAGAGCTTCCGGTGAGATGATTGAAGCAATGGTTTGGGAAGATATGGTAACCGTGCAGGAGGTAAGCAAGGATGTGAGTCAATGGTTTTCAAATCATCTTGGTAAAACCTGCAAACTGGTTTGGTTTCCCGAAGAAAATAGCCGTAAGGTTGATCCGGACTTTGCCATAACCGCAAAGGATGAGACAAGTTTATCCGATGGATACCCTTTATTATTGATTGGGCAGGCTTCGCTGGATGATCTGAATGCCCGGCTCGATGTTGCGGTAGATATGGATCGGTTCCGGCCCAATATTGTTTTTGAGGGTGGAACTCCTTTTGAAGAGGATCTTTTTTCTGATTTTTCTATTGGAGATGTACGTATGGCCGGCGTAAAACCCTGTGCCCGTTGTGTAATGATCACAATTGATCAGAATACAGCAAGCAAGGGAAAGGAGCCGCTTGCCACCCTGAGCACTTACCGGAAAATTGGAAATAAAGTGTTGTTCGGGCAAAATGTTATACCCTTAGGTGCGGGTAGTATTAATGTTGGAGATGTCATCAGCCTTGGGTAGGCGCATCCTCAGGAAGAGCTTCGGGAAGGTCAATCCGATCATAAATTTCCCGAAGCGAAAGTTCAAACCCCAATTCTGTAAATGCAACCGCTTCATCTAATCCTGTAAAAGATTGATAAGAAAACAACGTGGATTCATTGGGCCTGTGATACATATTCACGAGGTATTCATTTTGACTCACCAATAAATAATAGCGAAGGGACTTTATTTTCCGGTACTGTTCCCATTTTTTCGAACGATCGTAGAGTTCCGTACTATCGCTGAGCACTTCTACTATGACGGAAGGGTGTTTTAAAAAGGTATTTTTAAGATCAAGATCTGAATCGTGGCAACTTAGCATAACATCCGGAAGGAAATAATTACCGGATTCCCCCATTTGAAGCATAACGTTTTCCTGAAAACTTAAACATTTTTTATGATTAAGTTTAGCTTTGAATTGGTTATTAATATTTGAAACAATCAGATTGTGTGCGAGGTTAGTACCCGCCATCGCCACAAGTTCCCCATTCCAATATTCGTAACGTTGCCCGTTTTCCCACTCCATATTAAGGTAATCCTTAGGGGAAATCCAATTTTTTTGGTAGGCAACTGCAGAATCTTTAATAATATCTTCCATCTTAAATCTTTTGCCATTTAAAGGTAAAGAAAAATCAAGAGGCAAACAATAGCTTACATTTCCAATATCAGAAAGCGTCCTGTATGGCTTTCTTTGATCTTTATGAGATCCTCGGGAAGACCTTCAAACAAAATTTTTCCACCTCCATTCCCGCCTTCGGGTCCGAGATCAATAATGTGGTCGGCTACTTTTATAACATCCATGTTGTGCTCAATCACCAAAACCGTATTGCCCCGGTCCACGAGTTTATTCACCACTTCCAGCAAATGCTGTATATCCTGAAAATGCAATCCTGTGGTAGGCTCATCGAGTATGTAGAAGGTTTTTCCGGTATCACGTTTGCCGAGTTCGGTACTCAGTTTTACCCGTTGTGCTTCACCGCCGCTCAGGGTTACCGCACTTTGGCCAAGCGTAATGTATCCGAGCCCGACATCCTGCAAAACTTTTATTTTTCGATGTAGCCAGGGTACTGCCTGAAAGAACTCTACGGCATCTTCCACCGTCATGTCGAGCACATCGGCAATGCTTTTGCCTTTGTAACGTATTTCGAGGGTTTCGCGGTTGTATCGTTTGCCCTGACATTTTTCGCAGTGCACATATACATCGGGTAAAAAGTTCATTTCAATCACCCGCATGCCGCCACCTTCACAAACATCACAGCGGCCTCCCTTTACATTGAAGCTGAACCGACCTGGCTTGTATCCGCGGATTTTTGCTTCGGGTACGGAAGAGAAAAGCGTTCTGATTTCGGTAAAAAATCCGCAATAAGTTGCCGGATTGCTTCTTGGTGTGCGCCCAATCGGACTCTGATCTATTTCAATGACTTTGTCTATGTGTTCGAGTCCTTTGATGCTTTTAAAAGACATCGCTGTCATCCGGCTTGCTTTAAAAGAATGATTGCTCAGCAGCGGATACAAGGTTTCGTTAATCAGGGTACTCTTACCACTACCGCTGACGCCACTCACAACAATCAGTTTTCCCAAAGGAAACTTAATTGAAACATTTTTTAAATTGTTGCCGGTTACCCCTTTTAGTTCAATGTGTTTGCCATTGCCCTTTCTTCGGGTTTCCGGTATCTCAATCTTTTTTTGTCCGTTCAGGTATTGGGCAGTATCGCTGTTGCTTGCTAGTACCTCCTGCGGTGTGCCGCTTGCCACTACCATACCGCCATGCCGGCCTGCTCTCGGTCCAATATCCACAAGGTGATCGCTTGCCAGCATAATATCTTTGTCATGTTCCACAACCAACACACTGTTGCCAATATCCCGCAGGTTTTTCAAGGCTTCAATCAGCCGGTGGTTGTCGCGCTGATGCAGCCCTATAGAAGGTTCATCCAAAATATAGGTGATGCCCTGTAGCTGCGAACCGATCTGTGTTGCAAGGCGAATCCTTTGACTTTCACCACCACTCAGGGTTCTTGTTGGCCGGTTGATCGAAAGATAATTCAATCCTACATTCAATAAAAATTGCAGGCGATCTCTGATTTCTTTTAAAACCTCCTTGGCAATCGTTTGCTGTCTTTTGCTGATGCGTTGCTCGATATCTGCAAACCATTCCATCAATTCGTCGAGCCCCATATTGCTGAGGGTGGCAATATTGGTATTGTCTATTTTAAACCAAAGGCTTTCTTTTTTTAGCCGGGCACCTTCGCATTCGGGGCATGTGGTCATTTTCATAAACCCTTCTGCCCAGTTTCGAATACTTTCGCTGCTGCTGCTGTTGAACCAGCGTTTCAGCATAGGGATCACCCCTTCAAAAACCGAGTCATAGTAACCGCCGGTGGCATTTCCTTCTCCTTCATCGTCCCATTGTAAACCAAGGTCATCAGCAGTTGGTGCTTCTTTTCCGTAAAGAATAATATTCAACTGGCTTTCCGGAATCTCGCTGATCGGCTTTTTCAGGCTGATCTTATGCTTTTTGGCCAATTGGGCTACCTGTTTGTAAATCCAGGCATCCCGTTCTTCGCCAAGGGGTTCTATACCGCCTTCGGCTATGCTTTTTCCCGGGTCAGGAATCACTTTTACCAGATCAATTGCATATACGGTACCTAACCCTTTACAAGCCGGACAGGCACCATAAGGGCTGTTGAATGAAAAGGAGTTTGGGGAAGGTTCTTCGTAGCTGATGCCCGTTTCGGCACACATCAGGGTATTGCTGTAGGAAACTACTTTGTCGTTTTCCTGCAAATGGATCATGGTTTGGCCTTTGCCGAGTTGCATGGCTTTTTGAATACTTTGACTCAATCGGGTTTTCATATCCTCTGTGGCTGCAAGCCGGTCTACCACAAGTTCTATATCGTGTATTTTATAGCGGTCTACCTGCATTTTTGCCGTAAGGTCTTTTATTTCCCCATCTACCCGAACCTTGAGGTACCCTTTTTTACGCAGGTCTTCAAATAGTTCGCGGTAGTGCCCTTTCCGGCCTTTTACCACCGGGGCGAGTACCGACAGCTTTTTGGTATGAAACTCTTCGAAAATATTAGCTACGATTTCCTCTTCGCTGAATTTCACCATTTTTTTTCCGGTGTTATAGCTGTAGGCATCCGATGCCCTGGCAAAAAGCAGACGCATGAAATCGTACACTTCGGTTATAGTACCTACCGTACTTCTCGGATTCTTATTGGTGGTTTTCTGTTCAATGCTGATAACGGGCGACAATCCTGAAATTTTATCGACATCCGGACGTTCCATATCGCCCATAAATTGCCGGGCATAGGCGCTGAAACTCTCCATATACCGGCGCTGCCCCTCATTGTATAGGGTATCAAAAGCCAGCGATGACTTCCCGCTGCCACTTACCCCTGTAAAAACAACGAGCTTGTTTTTGGGAATATTGATGTCAATATTCTTGAGATTGTGTTCCCGGGCACCCAGGATTTCAATGAAATCGTGGTTTACTGCCGGAAGTTCTATTGGTTCCGCATTGGTTTTCTGCGTTTTTTTCTTTACTGTTGTTGCCATAGCTGTGAGTGCGAAAGTACAACCAATTTATAGCGGGAAGGTTGCGAAATTTTGTAGTAATCCATAATAATGATGTAGCGTTTTGAGCTTATAATCGTTTTAACTTTTCTTTTTTTGTTTCGGATTTGTATTTTGGCATTTCTTAAAACATAACTCAAAAGTGAATACCTTTAAAAATAGACATCCTGCCATGTTTAGGATCAAATATTTACAGATTAGATCAATCCTGATTTTATTATCTGGTGGAGTGTGTTTGCCATCTTTTACCCAAAAAATACTTTCGAAGTCAGACAGTTTACAGCAACATGATTTAGATTACAGCATGGTAAATCAACTGCCGAAAAAAAGAAAACCAAAGCGGGATGATCTTGATGGTGCATCTTTTTTTGGAGGGCATTTAGCGTTTCGGGATTACCATATTTTGCAAGGAGAATTACAGTTTGATTTGTTTGATCAGGGGTATAGCTCAAATCTACCTCGAACAATAATGCCTATCCGTACTGGTGTTCGCGGTCAGTTAAACCTTTTTGGAGCCATGTTCAACGATGTGTTTGACTACCCGGAAGGTAGCTTATTAAAAGATTTATTTTTATACTACTCTATACGTACTACCTGGAACTTTGTACCTGCTATGCAGCAAAAAGGAGGTGTGCAACATCATGTGGAA
>JBGSNV010000412.1:0-5798 GCA_041739485.1 Chitinophagaceae bacterium | reverse complement strand
TACTGGCGTAGTATGGAAGTGCTGCGTACCCTCAAACAAGCCGGGATCCGCACCAAAAGTGGCATCATGCTCGGTTTAGGAGAAACCAAGGAAGAAGTGGTTCAAACACTCGAAGATCTTCGTTTTTCGCAGGTAGATGTGGTGACTATTGGCCAATACCTGCAACCGTCGAGAAAGCATCTGCCGGTCGATCGGTTCGTGCATCCCGATGAGTTTGCTGAACTGCGCAACATTGGCTACGAAATGGGTTTTGATTATATTGAAAGCGGACCACTTGTTCGATCTTCCTACCGGAGTGAAAAACATGTTTTTGAAGGTTACGGCCGGAAAATGTGGGAACAGGAAAAAAAAGAAAGCTTATTTGTTTAAGTTTGCAAACCGGAAAACAGTTTTAAAAATGTTTTCCGGTTTTTTATATCCGTAAAAATATCCACACTTTTTATGAGAACTTTTTCCAATGATCTGTTCCAAAAACTTCGATTACTTTTAGTTAGTTTCTCAATCTTTTCAAGTTTCTTTTCAGCCTTTAGCCAACTAACCTGGAAAAATGTTTCTGATCAATATGCCCCACTCCCGGGTACCGTTCAGATCTTCGAAAGTACCGATTCCCTTGAAGGACAACCCAACCGGTGCTTTTACATTACCGCCGATCTGAAAGACCGGTCGCTTGATTTTACCACAGAAGTACTTACCGGAAAGCGGAAAACCCCTACCCAATATTACGAGGAAGGCAACGAACCCATACTTGTGGTCAACGGAACTTTTTTTTCCTTTCAAACCAACAGCAACGTCAATGTAGCCATTACCGATGGCGAATTGAAGGCTTATAACCTGACCTCTGTAAAAGGGAAATCTGATAGTTTATACCAATATATTACCCGGGGCGCCCTCGGAATCCGTAAAAACCGAACTGCAGATGTAGCCTGGATTTCTAATGATTCAAGCCGTCCCTATGCCATGGCTCTTCAAAATAAGCCTTCCACCTTGCAAGGTCCCCTACCCGATCCCGGATTTGATTATATGAAAGCTCATCTGAGCAGGGAAAATGGTATTCAGAAAAAATGGAAAATGCAGACTGCGATGGGTGGTGGTCCGGTTTTAATCTCACACGGAAAAATAAACATTACAACAAAGGAGGAGCGCATGTTTGTTGGGGGCGAGAAAGACAAGCATCCAAGAACGGCGATGGGATATACAGCCGATCATAAACTGATTATTTTGATGGTTGAAGGAAGGAACCCCGGTATAGCTGCCGGAATGACTCTGCAACAGGAGGCTGAAACTTTACGGGATCTTGGGTGTGTGGAAGCCTTAAATCTTGATGGCGGTGGCAGCAGTTGTTTGCTTTTAAATGGCAAAGAAACCATTAAACCAAGCGATAAAGAAGGCCAACGTCCTGTTCCTGCTGTCTTTATGATTATCAAAAAATAAAAACAAAACCCATCCGGTTGGTGTGGATGGGTTTTGCAGCAGGTATCACAACCATAATAAATTTTACGCGCCCCTTCGCTTGAGTTCCTTTTTAATCAAAAGCAACTCGCGGCTTGTTTGTCCGCCTACACTTGTATTTTCCTGTGCCCGGCGCATCAAATAGGGAATTACATCTTCAATAGGCCCGAAAGGCAGGTATTTGCTGACCTTACAACCTGCTGCGGCCAGATTGAAAGTAATATTGTCGCTCATGCCATATAGCTGACTGAAATGAACCCTTGGGTGATCCAAAGGCAGATTTTTTTTCTGCATTAATTCTGCAGCAAACCGGTTGCTGTATTCATTGTGGGTTGCAATTATAACGGCAATAGCTTCCACATGATCGATGCATAACTGAACGGCTTCATTGAAATCGGCATCTGTACTGCCTTTATCCGGTTGGATTGGGGAAGGGTATCCCATTTCCTCAGATCTTTTGCGTTCCTTTTCCATATAAGCACCCCGAACCAGTTTTACGCCAAGCAGAAATCCACGCTGTTTCGCTGCTTCGAGCATCGAGCGTAAAAAGGCTAGTCTATCATGGCGGTAAAGTTGTACAGTATTGTAAACGAATGCTTTTTCCCGGTTGTATTTATCCATCATCAAAATGGTCAATGCATCCACCGGATCCTGAATCCATGTTTCCTCGGCATCCACCAAAACCCCCATTCGGGTAGCCATTGCTTCTTCGCAGATTTTTTCCATCCGCGCCACTACCTTTTTCCATTCTGCACGTTCAGCCTCACTCAATTGTTCCAATGCCCATTCGTACCTTCTGATCAGCGTATTGGTGCTTTGATGCATGAGATTATCAATTTTCTCAAGCAGTGCAAAACGAGCCATGCCGGTAAGCTTGATACTCATAAAGGGGATATTTGGCTGTGTGCCTGCATAGTCAATTACCTTGATGAACTCGTCCATCGCATGATCAAAACCGGATTCTCCGTCATCCCCTCCTTCTACGCCATAATCCAGAATCACTTCTACCTGATACCTGCCCAGCATATCCACCACAGGTTTGGTGGCTTCCAATGTTTCTCCGCCTACAAATTGTTTGAAAATGGTATTTCGGATGATGTTTTTTACCGGTAACCCACTGCGGATGGCCCAGGGGGTAATCCGGGTCCCCAGCTGCACCAGCCATTGAAAACCCATACTTGAAAACAAGAAACCCGCCTGTTTCAAATCTTTGTCCGATTTGTATTTAAAGGCGTTCTCTGTGTTATCAAATGAAATCTGAACTTTTTCTGTAACCGGCATATGCAGTATGATTAGAGTGCAAAATAATGACTTATTTATAATTGGTTAGACGCTGTTTTTGAACCGATTCCCTTTTAAGGGTGAAACCCATTGCATAAAAATCCCCGGCAGCAAACTACCGGGGGATTCTTTCAGTGTATAAAATTTAAACCAGTTAGATGGCCTGATGATTAAAAGGTTGTAAGACCATTTCGCTGACTACGCCACTTCTCGGTTGCTGACATAAAAACCAGATCGCCTTAGCCGCTTCTTCTACAACAATCATTTTGTCGCGTTGCACCCGTAAATCAATATTGTCCCAGAAGGCAGAATCCACTCCCCCCATAAAGAGGTTGGTGATGCGAATTTCAGTACGCTTCAATTCTTCGCGAATGCTTTGCATCATGCCTACAAGACCATACTTACTCGCACTATATGCAGCAGCCCCGGCCATAGGTACTTTGCCAAGTACACCCGGGATATTGATGATCAATCCTTTCTTTTGGGTTTTCATTTCGGGCAAAAATGATTTCACCAAATGAAAAGGACCTGTTAGGTTAGCATCGAGTGTTTTTCTGAATTCTTCGGATGTCAATGTATCCATCGGTTTGATGATGCCTATACCGGCGGCATTTACCAGGATATCCAATGCAGGTATCGCAGCATGAATTTTAGAAGCCATTTCCTGTACATCTTCAAAATTGGCCATATCGGTAACAAATACCCGATCAGCAGGAACGGAAAGGTCCGCTGCTACCTGATTCAATTTCTCCTGATTTCTTCCGCTTAAAAAAAGGATGGCACCGTTTTGAGAGAGTAATTTGGCGGCATGAGCCCCAATCCCACCGGTGGCACCGGTTACTAACACATTCTTACCTTTCAATGATTCCATAAATAAATTTTTTCTATCCGCGCCCTCATTCTCCCTTCCTCAGGCTTGTAAACTACTGATGATTCGATTTTTATGAAGACCGGAGATATTCCTGTTTTTTGTTGTTTGACGAACATTATAAACATTGGTAAGTCATTATTGTTGTAGCTGTTATAACTATGAAAAAGGATACTCCTCAAAATATACCAACAGAAGTTCTGCTTTTATTTCCCAATCAGTTATTTTCTGATCACAAGGTTTTTAATAAGGATTTGAGGATCGTTTTGATTGAAGAACATTTATTTTTTACTCAATACGCTTTTCACCAACAAAAACTGGTACTGCACAGAGCCTCAATGCAACATTGGATGCAGGTTATGAAAAAAAACGGGTATTCCATTGATTATGTAGAAGCCGGCGGAAATGAAGAAGCAGACATTCGTAAATGGTTGAAAAGTGCGACAGATAAAGGTTTGAAAAAAGTACATGCAATCGATCCTGTGGACTATCTTCTGAAAAAAAGAATAACGACCTGCTGTAATTCTTTTAACCTCTCCTTAACCTGGTATGGTAATCCGCTATTTTTAAACAGCCTTGAAGAAGGGGGAGCTTTTTTTGATGAAAAGAAAAGATACCATCAAACGGATTTTTATATTGCCCAAAGAAAAGAAAGGAACCTGCTGCTTGAAAAAGACAAGAAGCCTTTGGGGGGCAAATGGACTTTTGATGCAGAGAACCGGGAGAAGTTTCCCAAGGGAGAAAAGTTGCCGGACTACCCTTTTCCAAAACCCTATACAGATACCAAAGAGGCAATTGCTTATGTAAAAAAACACTTTTCCCAAAATTATGGGGAGGCTGAAGATTTTAAATACCCCATAACGAGACAACAGGCATTGGAATGGCTTGATGATTTTTTGGAGCACCGGTTTGAGAAATTCGGGGTATATGAAGATGCTATGGTGGCAAAGGAAAAATACCTTTACCACTCAGTGCTTACTCCGATGTTGAATATCGGGCTGCTGCTCCCGCAGGAAATTATTGATGCAGCACTTGAAAAAGCTTCGGAAAAAGAGATACCGATTAATTCTTTGGAAGGGTTTATCCGGCAGATTGTAGGATGGCGCGAATTTATCCGCATCATGTACGAAAGGGAGGGCTCCTTGCAGCGCACCAAAAACTACTGGGGCTTTAGCAGAAAAATACCTCCACAATTCTGGACCGGAGAAACCGGAATAGAACCCATTGACCTTGTGATAAAAAAGGCCTTAAAAACAAGTTATAACCATCATATTGAACGACTGATGGTTCTGGGTAATTTCTTCCTGCTTTGCGAGTTTGACCCTGACGAAGTATACCGTTGGTTCATGGAAATGTATATTGATGCCTATGACTGGGTAATGGTTCCCAACGTATATGGCATGACGCAGTTTGCAGACGGTGGTTTGATGACTACAAAACCCTACATAAGCGGGAGCAACTACCTGATGAAAATGGGTGACTGGCCAAAGGGTGACTGGCAAGCTATTTGGGATGGTTTGTTCTGGCGGTTTATGGATGTTCATCGTGATTTTTTTACGCAAAACCCAAGACTAGGCATGCTTGTGGGCACTTTTGACAAGATGAAACCTGAAAAAAGAACAAGTCATCTGGACAATGCAGTGCAATTTTTAAAACAACTGGATGGCTGGAATAAGGCCTGAAAAGAAACGATAACAAAATGAGTATTGTTGAAAAAAGAACCTCGATCCGCAAGAAACCCTGGAACCGGGTAAATCTTCCGGTTTACAGCGTAAGCAGTATCGGTGTAAAACCCAATATGCATATCTGCACCTATGTGAGCGCCGTAAGCATGCAACCCAAGCGGATGATGGTGGCAATATATCATGGAACACAAACAATAGAGAACATAGAGCAGCAGGATACATTTGTACTACAAATTCTAGGAAGTGATCAATACAATCTGGTGAATCTTTTGGGTAAACAATCGGGAAAGAAGATCGACAAAATTGGCAGGCTCGAAAAAAGAAAACTGCTTGAAACATGGGAAGGCTTTCCCGTTCTTACCGGTGCGCTTTCGGTGATGAAACTGAAAGTGTGTAACCAAATGGAAGGCGGGGATCACCGGCTTTACCTCTGCGATGTAGAGGCTTATAAAAATCTGAATGAAGGCATTGCATTAACTACAAATATACTCGGTGAAAAAGGAATCATTAGAATC
>JBGSNV010000410.1:0-14882 GCA_041739485.1 Chitinophagaceae bacterium | reverse complement strand
GAAGCTCCATCACTTTTTCCTGCAAAGTGGCATCGTCCATTTCCATCAGTTCGGCTCCGGTGATCTGATTTTCGCGGCCCTGCAAACCGATCTCGGCGGCAATGGCAGCGGTGGTTTCGCGGTTGTCGCCGGTGATGATTTTGACGTCAATCCCGGCCCGGTAGAAATCCTGCAATACCTGAGTGATGTTTTGCTTCGGAGGATCGTTGAAGGCTACCAACCCGAGAAACTGAAACGAAAAGTTTTCCTGATTTTCCGGAAAGACTTCTCCGGTAAAAGCGGCTTTTGCCACCCCAAGCACCCGGTATCCTTTATGCGTAAACCGGTTAAGCTGAGTGTTTATATCTGTAATTTCTTCGGCTGGCAGTTTACATAGTTGCAGAAAAGCTTCAGGGGCACCTTTTGCAGCAATGACCCTTTCTCTGTTGTCGCCGGTATAAATATGGGTCATCAGCGGGGGTTTTCCGCCAAGCGGATATTCGTGGATCATGCGGTATCTGCTACGCAAATCTTGTGGAGCCAGTTTTTTATAAGCCTGATGCAGCGCGGTTTCCATAGGGTCAAAAGGAATGGGTTCGCTTGCCCACATTGCCGTACTGAGTAGTTCAAGTCTTAGCTCGTTGAGCGGATCCTCAAGCCCGAAAGCCTCTTTTTCTCCCCGGAGAAATAAACCGGCAACGCTCATTTTATTTTCGGTGATTGTACCGGTTTTATCAATACAAATGACGGTGGCACTGCCAAGTGTTTCTACCGTTTTCATTTGTTTTACCACAATCCCCATTTTCATAAGCCGCCATGCACCAAGCGCCATAAAAGTGGTAAAAGCCACCGGGATTTCTTCGGGCAGAATACTCATGGCGAGGGTAAGCGCTTTCAACAGGCTATCGAGGATATCATGGCTTTTGAAATAATTAATCCCCCATACGATCAGAAAAACCACGGAACCCGCAATGACCATTTTTTTCACAAAATCATTGATCTTGATTTCAAGCGGGGTTTTCTCTGATTTGATGTCTTCGAGGCTTTTACCGATTTTGCCCAACCGGGTTGCGTTTCCAATATCGGTGACTTGAACAATTGCCAATCCGCTTACCACATTGGTCCCGAGATACACTTTAGGGTCCTCCGAATCTTTGTCTTTAAAAACGGCAAAGGCTTCTCCGGTTAGAATCGATTCATTTACCGAAAAATCGTTGGACCGCACAATGATGCCGTCGGCAGCAATCGAAGTCCCTTCTTCGGCAATTAAAAAATCACCAACGACAATCTCTTCTGCAGGTAGTTGAATCCGCTCCCCGTTTCTGATCAGTGTGCAATCAGGTTTGGCGTATTGTTTTAGTTTTTCCAGGGCATCGCGGCTACGGGCGTCCTGATACAACGAAATAATCGATACAAGGATTATGGCTCCGGCAAGGAATAGTCCGTCCCCGGTTTCGCCGCTAATAAAATACAGTACCGATGCGGCGAGCAACAGCGCCACCATAGGTTCTTTGGCAATGCTGATGATGGCATCGAGTACCCGGTTTTCTTTTTTAAAAATGAGTTGGTTTTTGCCATATTGCTCACGGGCTGCGGCAACGGCTGCTTCGTCGAGACCCTCTATATCAATAGGATGTGCTTCTTCCATGTGGGTTGAAAGGCAGCGTATTATACCCGGAAAAAACAGATCGGCCGGCAAATACGTTGCCTTTTTCAAAAATACGGAATCCCCACGAACGGGGCATACTTTAAACGGGAAGTGGGGTGATTCTGTTTGCCCTGTTTGTCGGCAGGTGATAGAAAGGTTTCTTGCTTTATGGGGTTAGTCAGACATAGGGCAATTAATAAACAATACTACAACCGGATTTCGGCTTTCATTAGTAACAACCCAAAAATGGGGTAAGGATAAATTTAGTCGGAGATAAAAGCATTATCATGGCATATAAAATACTACATCTTTCTTTGAATTTCGATTTAGAAACCAAAGTAATCTGAAAGAAAACGGCGGCTAAACGTAATGCTTTGGCTGAAATAAAAGGTGCTGATATAAATATTCCGAATGAAAGTATTTTGATAAGTACGCTTGCCTTGCAGGAAGTCAAAGACAGTTCGGCCATTGAAAACATCATAACTACCCAATATGAATTGTTTCAGGGAGGTTATCTGAAAAAGGAGTTCAGATCATACAGCATAAGATAAACTGATGCTTAATTTACACAGATCAGGGGTAAATATCAACGTTTTTTGTTACAGATCAGGGGTTATTTTACATATAATTTGTTACAGATCAGGGGTTATTTTGCCTGTCATCTGTCACAGATCAGGGGTTAATCGATAAGCATCCATCACAATTACCCTACCCGGAGCTCCTTACCTCGTGCTGTGTTTCAGGCTATTTTTTAGTTTTGTCCGCAAATTGAAAATGCGTAGTTTTCATTCATGGGTTGTTTCACTCACTTTTTTCTGCTATTCTAAAAAAAGTCCTCTTTAAAACTTATAACTATACCCTACCCGAAAAACCTGCGTTTCAAAAAAGTCGGTGCTTTGCAAGGTAAAGCCGTTGCCGGTAATTGTCCTTTTAATCCGAAGGGTATTTAGCAGGTCTGTGGCATTTAAAAATACTTCGCCCTTGCCTTGTTGTATTTGTTTTTTAACCCCGCCATCTACCGAAAACCGGGAGTCGATTCTTCCCTGTGGAATTAAATCGGGGGCGAGATAAATGGCAGTCAATTGCAGATCTAGATTGTTTTTAAAATGAAATTCGGTGTTCAGTTTTACATTCCCGGAAGTTAGTTGGTCTTTATCTGCACTGAAAATAGATGGTTGCGGATACAAATTGAGCACGGTAAAAGCATCAATCGTATTCTGATAAACGTTGGCATTCAGATTGTAGGAAAACAGCGCGGATATTTTTTGCTGATACACAAGTTCCACACCGGTATTGCTGCTGTTGCCTGCATTTTGAAATACATTATATATCAATGTGGAGGGAGGCACCTGTGTAGCAATTCTTGTAATGGTACCGGTAGTGCGGCGATGGTAAACGGCACCATACAGCGAGGCGTTTGTGAAACTGGTTTTATAACCCAATTCGTAACTGCTTGTAAACTGCGGTTGCAAGCCGGGGTTTCCTACTTTTATAATTTCGGCATCATCGTATTTGGGAAAGATGCGGATATCCACTTCATTGGGGCGATCTACCCTGCGGGTAAAAAAGAGCGAAAGCTTATTGTCATCGTTGAGTTTGTACCCAAGCCTTACACTTGGAAAGGGTTGCGTATAATCGTAACCGTCGCTTTGGTAGGTATTGTGGTCGGGATTCACCTTGTATTGCAGGTCCACGTATTCCATCCTTAAACCAATCTCGGCCTCGAGTTTGCGGCTCTCAAATACATAGTTGCCATAAACTGCCGGGATCACTTCGCGGTAAGTTGCAGCACCACCGGCACCGGTATCTAAGGGAGAATTCAATCCGGGTTTAAATTCCATGTTGGTAGGAATATTGCGGTAACGGAACTTGAAACCGCCTTCGATACGACCGTATTTCAGCGGCTTGACGTAGTCTAACGTCAGGTCGGCCACATGCTCATCCGACAATAGCTTGAACGAATCGAGTCCGGTAAAAGTCGGAAGGATATTTTCGAAATTGTACTTTTCGTCTTCGCGGTGAAAAGTGTAGTTGAATCCGATATTTAAAACGTGTCCGGGTTGACTGAATTTATGCTGATACGCTGCAGTGGCCATCACGGTGGTTTTTAACTCGTCTTCCAGAAAACGCCATAAGCGGTTGCGGGTGCTCAGGTCTTTGTTGAAAAAAGGCTCGTCACCGCGATCGATGATTTTCTCGATACCATAAAAACCGGAAACCGTCAATTGATTGTTATTATTGATGTTCCAGTCAAGCCCGAGCTTGTTATTGACAAAATGCGTATTCCGGTTTCGTACGGTTTGTTGATTTACCACCGTTCCATCATCGAAGGTTCGGGTAATAAATTCATTTTTATTTAGCGTTTCCGTATAAAGCCAATCTGATTGTAGAAAAAGATTGGTTTTATTTTTACGATAATTGAGCGAAACAGAAGGATTGATCTTTGGCGTAGCCTGATATTGCGGACGGATATTCGGAAGGCTTTCTTTTTTTACCCAAAGCGCACCAAGCCCGGTATTGAAACCGATTTTTCCGTTGAATCCGTTTTGTTTGCTTTTCTTGTAAATGATATTGATAATGCCGGCATTGCCGTTTGCATCGTATTTGGCCGAAGGGTTGTTGATGATTTCAATACGTTCAATAGCCGAGGCAGGAATATTGTCGAGTCCGGTTTGACTGCCGAAACCTGTAATTGCAGTTTGTTTGCCATCAATCAGAATAGCTACTTTATCGCTTCCACGCAGTTCCACTTTCCCATCCTGTCCTGTACTGATACCCGGTAAATTGCGCAGTGCCTGCAAAACTGACCCCCCGCTTTGACTGATATTATCGGCAACGGAAAAGGTTTTTTTATCCAGTTTACTGCTTACTCCTTCTTGTTTGCCTACGACTACCACCCCCTGTAAAACATTTTCATCGGGTTTTAATTCAAAAGTGCCAATGTCGAGAAAGGCACTCAGAGAACCTACGAGTAAGGGTTCCGTCTTAGGCTCAAAACCGGTATAACTGATTTCGAGTTGATAGGTACCTGTTTTAACCCCGGAAAAAGTAAACCGACCTTCTTCATTACTTACTGTTCCCACAACGAAAACGGATTTGTCTACCGTTTTAATTATAATATTCACAAAAGGCAGTGGCGTTTTATCGGTTTTATTTTTTATCATTCCTGATATAGTAACACCGCTATTTTGAGTCAGTGCCATAGTATAAAATACTAAAGCAACCACTAACGCAATCCAATATCCAATCCTCATATACGATGTATTTTCAGCTTTTACGGTAAGGCAATTCGGATACAAAAATCGACAGACAATTGGAAGACTTTTAGAATATTACCCGAAAAACATGACTTTCTTTTTCAAAAGCATACGCTACCTGCCAATTGTTTTGTGTACAGATCTCTTTGACGATGGCAAGCCCCAATCCGCCCTGTCCGCCCCGGCTGTTTGTGGTAGAAAAACGTTTAAATAAACCCGATTCCGACAATTTTTTAGCACCGGGATTTGCAATCCGCAGTTGATCGCCTGACAGATGAATACTGATAACAGCCCCCACCGGACTATGCCGGATAGCGTTACCAATCAGGTTATGAAAAAGGGTTTCTACAATAAATCGGTTAGCTACAATCTGCTCCTCATTTTCTATTTGCAAATCAATTGTCAGAAGCCTTGCTTCCAATACGTCTTTAAAAAAATCCAGGGTTTCTCTCAAAATGGTTTTTAGCAGCAACGGGCCATCGCTTTCAAACTGACTGTTTTCTATTTTAGCAAGTAGCAGCAAGTTGCTGTTTATTTTTTTCATCCGGCTGATTACCTGTTTTATTTCATCCAGTTTTTCAAGCTGCGATTTGGTAAGATTGGGCGATTGCAGCATCAGGTCTGTTTTGGCAAGAATAAGACTGAGTGGTGTTTGCAATTCGTGGGCTGCATTTTCAGTAAATTTTTTCTGCTCTTCATACAGGGCTGCATTGCGTTGAATGAAATTTTGAAGGATGCCGGAAAGCTTTTGAAACTCGACGATATCTGTATCCATTGTCGGTAAATTTTTACCGGAGCTGATGTTGAAATTTTCCAGCGTATCGAGGGTTTTTAAAAACGGGGTCCATATTTTTTTGGACAAGGTTTTATTCACCCAAAAATAGCCTCCGAGAATCAAAAAGAAAAAGCCACCGGCCAGCAAAGCGGTATAGGGTATTACATCATAATATTCTTCCATATCTACCCGGGTTGTCAGCCTGTAACGGATTCCCCTTACTTCAATAGTGGTTTCCAATATCCGGAATGGTTCTACATGACCATGAACCGCATCAAATTTTTCTTCTGTAAAATAGCGGTCACTAATGACAGGGGGATCTTGAAAAAGAGGGGTGAGTTGATACCCGATTTCAAGTTGGTTGATGATGGAAATCAGCGAATCCTGAGTAGCCCGATCAGAACTTAGTTGATTCAGTTTAGTTTGTATTTGTTTCTTTGAAATCAGCAGGCTTTCGTCAGCATCCCGGATATAAATGGCCTGTACCACCCAATAAAAGAGCGGGATACTGATGGCAACAGCAAATAGCGTAAAGATCAGAAACGGGCGAAATGATTTATTGAGCAGCTTCATCGGACAGTAAATTTATAGCCGGTGGCATAAATCGTTTTTATATAATCCGGACTACCTGCTTCAGCAAGTTTCCGCTTCAGGTTTTTCACATGCGTGTACACAAGTTGATGCCCGTCTACAAAATCGTATTGATCCCCCAACAGATATTCTGCAATCGTGGTTTTAGACAATACCCGGTTTTGGGAGGACATAAAATACTGAAGCAGCCGGAATTCGGAAGGCGTAAGAAGAAGAGGTTTATTATTAAAGTAAACAGCTTTTTCGTCGAGGTTGAGGATAAGCCCTCCAATTTCAAGGGTGTTCAATCCGGTGAATTTTTTCCGGCGAATGATTGCTGTAATTCTTACGGCAAGTTCAGATAAATGAAAGGGTTTGGTGAGATAATCATCAGCACCTAACCCAAGTCCTTTTATTTTATCATCGAGGGAGTCTTTTGCAGAAATAATGATGACGCCGTCCGTTTTTTTTAAGTATTTTAATCGTTCGAGCAGGGATAGCCCATTGCCATCAGGTAACCCTATATCGAGTAATATGCAATCGTACTCAAACTGTTGAATACGATCAAGCGCTTCTTCAAGCGTTGAGGCAAGTTCAATAAGAAAAATATGATCTGAAAAATACTGCAGGATATCTTTCGCAAGTTCCGGTTCATCTTCTACCAGCAGTATCTTCATCGGGTAAAGATACGTTGGCTAATTTGAAGAAATTTGGAAGAAAGAAAAGGAAATAGATCCTTTACAAACAACGAAGCGCCTCTCTTTGACTTTAATTTTTCAGGAGATTTTCCCCTTTATTTTTTCCCGGGAGCGGGTAATCTTAAAAGAAAAAAAATAGTGATCAGGGTACCCGCTACCGTGATCAGGAAAGCTGTTTTTGCTCCAAACTGATACCAGACCAATCCGGTTAAGGAACTTGCCAGAAAAGCGCAGAGGCTTTGCAAACCGGTAAAAGTTCCCATTGCTGTCCCCATGTCTTTCTCTGCACTTATATGTGCAATCCATGCTTTGGAAATGCCTTCTGTGGCAGCAGCATACACTCCATAAATAAAAAATAATAAGATATATACGGGCAGCGTATCTGAAAATGCCATACCTGAATACACCAAAGCAAAGGCAAACAGCCCGCCTATAAAGATAAATTTTACTCCTACCCTGTCTGCAAGCCGTCCAAGCGGAAAAGCAAGAACTGCGTATACTGCATTGTAAAATATATAAACCCCAATTACTGCGGTATCACTCAGCCCCGCTTCTTTGCCTTTGAGTAAAAGGAATACATCGCTGCTGTTGAAGAGCGTAAATAACAGCAATCCGGTTACTAGTTTGCGGTAGTTGGCAGGTGCCGTGTTCCAGTATTTGAGAAAAGAAAAAAAGGAAGGACCCGGACCCGTTTTAGGTTCCTGAGATTGTTTGTCTTTCAGAAACCTTGTTGCCAGGATGGCAAGCAGACCGGGTACTGCGGCAATCAGAAATAACAAAGGATAATTCTCGGGATACAGATATAAAAATCCCAAGGCAAGCAGGGGCCCAAGTACGGCACCCAATGTATCCATGGAACGGTGAAAACCAAAAATAGTTGCCTTGTTGCCGGAGTGAGTTTCTGCTGAAAGCAACGCATCTCTTGCTCCGGTGCGGAGGCCCTTGCCCAAACGGTCGAGGGTGCGGCATAGAAAAATCCAAAGCGGAAAAACAAAGGCTGCAAGCAGGGGTTTGGAAAGTGCACTAAATCCATAGCCCCATTGTACAAAGGGAACCCGCTTGCCACGATAATCGGATAGTTTGCCAAAATAGCCTTTACTTAAACCTGCAACAGCTTCGGCAAGCCCTTCCAATACACCAATGAAAACGATGGAATAGCCGATATGTTTGAGGTAAACCGGTAAAACAGGGTACAACATTTCACTAGCCATATCTGTAAAAAGACTGATGAGCGAAAGCACCCAAACTGTCCGGCTGATTGGCCTCCCCATGTATTGCTGTTTTATGGAAAGGTAAGCGGTTCCCGCTTTACTATCTTGTAGTTATTCAATGCCGCACACGGTAAATATTTGGAAGGAGTAATTTAACAATCAACCCTTTTCGAGCTTCTCCACCATTTTGGCCGAAGTAGTATCGGAATAAACACCGTAGGCATTCACAAGCAAACCTTTTATCTGATGATTATGCGAAGAAATGGCATATAAAATATTTGAATCTGCCGGGTCGGTCATGCCTTCAAACCGATAAATCTGATCAATTTCAAACTCTTCCGGTTTCAATTGCATTTTATCATCAGCATATTCAAGGCAATCTTCTTTCAGATTAAAATTAATCGAATATCCTTCCCGGGTTAAATCATTGATCGCTTCTGCGAGTGTACCATATGTTTTTTTCTCCATAATTAATATTGATTTATGTTGATTAAAATGAATCTTAAATATAAAAAAAATAAGGGGGTAATCTCTACAATCGGGAGATAGAATCTTCAAAGCGATGTTAAACTCTTCTTTTTATCCTAAAAAGAAATAGCTACAGAGGCGCCCTATTGGCTTTTTACCTTTAAAAACGATCAAAACAGATCAGAAACCAAATTTAATATTGATGCTCCGATTGTACAAAACGCTCTACCAGAGCAATCACTTTTTGAGGGGTTTCTTCCATTGGTACATGGCCCGATTCGGGCAATATTTCCAGATGCGGATGTTTCAGGTCGCGTTGAAATTTATAAGCATTCGAAACAGGAATCAAATTGTCTTTTTGCCCCCAGATGATCATCGTGGGTGCCTGAATCTTTTTTACCTGAAGCGTATCCCAGTCCTGCTGCATATTGAGCCGTACCACCAATGCATCCCGGTTGCCTTTTCGAAGGGTCATATCCCGGTATTGCTCCACCAGCGAATCAGTAACAAGTGCAGGGTTTCCATAGACATCTTCCATGCTTTTGCGCACCATTGATTTAGGAGTAATGATGGTCAGCAGGTTTTTAATCACGGGAATGCGACCCAACGTAAAGCCAAGCGAACCTTTGGCATTTTCAATCGGGTATCCAGCTGGGTCAATCAGGATTAGTTTTTCTACAGCATCCGGGTATTCGACGGTGTAGGCGGCAGCTATCAATCCTCCCAGAGAATTACCTATAATCACGCATTTCGTAACGCCGAGTTTTTGTAAAAAAGCATGCACAAACCCCACATAAGTAGCAATGCGGTAATCATCTTCGGAGTTGGGGCCGGTCAATCCGAAAGCGGGCATATCCATCCTGAGAACCCGGTGTTTTTCTTTCCAGACATTGGTGCAGGCTTCCCAGGTAAATAACGAAGAAGCTGTGCCATGCAGCAAAACAAGCGGCAAGGAATCATTTTGAGGACCTTGATCGCGGTAATGCACCTGCATGCCGTCCAACTCCATAAACTGTGAAGGTGGGACGGCATATTGATTTTTCAGTGCTTCTATTTCTTTATCGGGCTGATAAAGTACAAGCAGCAGTACCACAACCGCAGACAAAATAACCACGATTATATTTCTCAAAAAATGACTTGATTTTTTCATATGTGTATTTTTAGTTTTAACCACCTGCGGTGGTATTTTAAATTTGCCATATTTTAATCCCGGCCTATCCGGGATGGATCCGAGCGTTCGGATGCCTAATGATCATTCGCGCTTGGTGTGCGGCAGGTCCGAAACTTCGGACCGAAACTTCGGACGTGGGTATTTCATGGATGTAAGTTCTTAAAAAAAATTGACAAAAAAGGATTCAAGTTCTCCAGTTATAATGGCTTTAGGAAAAAAGTGCCAGGTGCTGCATCAAGAAGTTTATTTTAATTTTCTTTCACATAGTTTGCGTGCAAATGTGAAGGGAAACCCAAACCTTGAAATTATACCTGTATTTCATTGAGGTTATAAAACTCATCCAATGAATAATGTCGTACCTTACTTTTCTATAAATTTTAACCCTTTAACATTTACCTAAAAATTAATATTTAAAATGAAAACACTTAAAACGATCAGAAACTTTTTATTTATTTCAGCAGCCACTTTATCGCTGACAAGCTGTTCAAAAGATAACAATGATGGTCCTTCTGCCACACTCGTAAAAGAATGGAGTATACCACTTTCTACAAAAAATGAGAACCCTGCAGTATTTGGCAGGAATGAAACCGGTACTGCTACCATGCAGTTATTTTCCGATAATAGTTTGACGTATACCATAGCAGTTAGTGGCCTTGCCTCAGGAGATGCCCTAAATGCTGCTCACCTGCATGCAGGAGATGTAATTACCAACGGGGGAGTTATTCTAGGTTTGAATCCGTCTTTTAGTGGAGGGAATGCAAATGGAACTGTTGAAAATTTGCCTCTTTCTTTAGTGGATAGCCTAAAGAATAATGTCAATGACATTTATTTTAATGTACACTCTGTACAATCAGCCTCAGGCCTTGTACGTGGTCAGATTAATGTGGCACTCGAGCTTGCTGCCGATGTAACTATGACGGGAGCTAATGAAGTACCAGCGGTTACTACGACTGCTACCGGTCTTGGACAAATCAGAATGACAGCTGACAAAAAGGTATATACGAGAGTTACTATCAACAACCTGGAAGCTGCCGACGCTATGACCGCAGCGCATATACACAGGGGGGCTGCAGGTGTGAATGGTCCGGTTATTGTTGGATTTTATTCAAGCGCTGCTGAGTTTGGAACTGCTAAAATAATAACAGTAGATGATGCTACTTACTTTTCGCTAAGAAATGATCCGATTTATTTCAATGCACATTCAACTGCCAATCCGGCTGGTAAAGTACGCGGACAAATCCGTCCCTGATTTATAAAGATCAAATACAAAAAAGCATCCTGTTTGTAAAGAGCAGGATGCTTTTTTTGTTTTAAAATGGTAGGTCCTTCCGGGAAAAATTAAGCGGGAAAACCGAGTGATGCCTTGATTGCTTCCATTTGTAATATATGCCTTTGACTATGTGCAGCCATCAGTATAATTGTAAGGTAAAGATCTATCAACCCGGTAGACGGATGTTTCCAATAACGGTGATGCAGATTGTCTTGAGTGGTTTCTACATACTGCAAACAACGGTCGCGTTGATTCGTAAAAAAATCAATGGTCATGGCAATCTCAGGAAATGTACTTCTCGGTTGCACAAGGTCGGGTGCATTATTTTTTTTGGATCGGTCTGAAAAACGGTTGATGATGTCCATGGCACTTACTGAAATCTGATCATGAATTTCCGGGCTTGGAGGTCGTTCCAATTGTTTCTGAAGCAGACCAAAAAAGGATAATTCTGACAAGGCAATATGTTCTGCACAATCTGCAATACTCCATCCCTTATCCTCCGGCCGATAATGTAGTTGATCTGTGCGGAGCCCTTGTAGGGTCATCAGAAATTCTGCCTTGGTAAAATTGAGGTAGGTTTTCAGATAAGCCCTTTCCTCTACATTCAGTGTACCACGCACTTTGCTATCCTTTTCCATAATCAGACCGGTTCATTTGTTTCAATATAATTTTTTAACCAATATAATATCCGTTATACTTTACAAGGTATCTGAGGCTCCCTGTTTATCGTATTGATTGTGGATGGTAAGAATTAAGAGGCCAAAAATAACCGCGGATACAATAAGCACCGTATTGGTAATGCCTTCTACCGAAAAGGATAAGCGGATAAGAATGGTCGAGATAATGAACCCTGAATTTCGAATTACCTTGTAAAACTGATCGGTGTGAAAGAAAGAAAATAATAAAAGGATAACATCAACAATAATAAGTACGGTAAAGAATTCATCAAAGAAAACACTATTGATGTTTTTGAAGGAATAGGTGATTTGGTTGGGCGCATTAAATGTTCCATAGACCCAATTGCTCAAAGTGTAGGAAGCGAGAATGAAAAGAATCGGTACAAGAAGAGTGGCAAGGACTTTTTTAAAATTGATAAACCGGCGAATCTTTTCAGGTAACTCCGATTCCGCTTTACTTCCGGGATTGCTTTTCTTACTTTGTCTGAAAAAAAGATAAAGCAAAAAGAACAAAAGCAAGGAGGCTATCAGATCAAATGTAAATAAAAGGTCATTGCTGTTTTTGAACCAATCGGGGGTTAATTCCAAAGCAGAAAGGTCTTTGAATAAACGTCGGATGATAATCAATGTAATGATCTCATATTGTTTATTGATATAGGTTGTGATGGATTTTGGCAGGTAATAGATCAGCAGGTACACCTCGTAAACAAGGATAAAAGAAAAGGGGGTATAAATGGCTGCTATAGGATTCTTGAGCAATGTGGACTCTGAATTTCCAAAAAGGATATCCATTTTGGAAAGATAAATGAGCAGCAAATGAATCAGGAAACTAGCTACAGCAATGACCAGGATCGCTCGTTCGCCCCGCTCTTTGGTTTCGGCAGACAAGAAGGCACGGTAAAATTTATCGAGCAATTGATTCATGAAAAAACCTGATTTTATTATGAGAGGGAAGATAACCGGCGACGTTATAGGAACATATTAAAAGGAAAAGGGTTCGGTTCTAATGTCGTAATGAGCTATAGTAATTGGTAGGAATGTCGGATCAGCCGGAAAAGTACATCATTCAGTGTGTGCCCTTTACCTAAGCGCACATGATTTTCAAAGCGCTTTCCTGCAGGAGCGGACTTGAATATAAGGCTACCTTCCACCGGCTTTTCGCTGTAAAATTTTATATCCAAAACTTTTTGCATGGGTCTGATTACCAGAAAAGTTTGATTATGTACAAAAACAAGACAGTTTTTGGTGGCACTTACAATAACTGAATCCCACTCAGACACCTGCGCCAGAATCTGATCTGCAATATATTCGAGTTCGGGGTCTTTGCCTTCAAACAAATCAGGGATGGACACTTTGGCACAATGATGCCATTGATTAGCGTGTTTCAGCGTTCTTTCACAATCAGGGCATAAATACATAGGAATGGTACTTTGGATCAACCTTAATTTAACCAATAAACCATAGCAACTGTTTAGGTATTATCTTTTTACCCAAAGAAAACATGGTGCAAATACCGGCCAGGTGTGAAAGTAAAAGCACCTGCAATGATGAGGGCGCCAAAATATAACAGAATCATTTTTCTTTGATGGGTCTTTACCCGGCCTTTTCTAATAGCTATATATGCTGTTGGTACAGTGTAAATTGTCAGAAAACTGAAACTATGTATCCAACCAAAATGCCCAAGAAATACAGGGCCTATTTCCGCTTTCATAAATAAGGTAACAATAGCAGTAAACAACATCAGAACCATGTAAATTTTACCTAATCCTTTATGCAGCGGTGTTCCTTTCTTCATGATCAATAAAAAGGTGCCCAGAAAAAAACAAGGTACTACCGTGTACAGGTGTGTGAACATCAGATAAGAATACGGCATTTTTGTTTCGATTGCTGTTGTTTTAGACAGGATCCCGGAGGTGGTTTTTTATCCATGAAAAACTAAGATACAATTCTTGAATCATTTTGTACCTGATTTTTGTTTTTCCGTGCTTTCTGTGATTTTTCATAGCGATAGGGCATGCTGATAAATGCTCCAAATCCTGCAAAAAATGCGCTTGACATAAGGATCGCCCATAAAGTATTATTCGGGTACACAACAAGTCCCGGTGGCACGGTCACTTTTGTTTTTTCTCCCGAGTCTAAAAGGGTTTCGCGTAACTTCATCAACACATTGGTTTTTTCCAAAGCACTTGTACTGTTTAAGGTTTTGAGCTCTTCAACACTCGCTTTCAGATTGCGATCGGGGTTTTGTGCAGTTGGGGAATTGACCAACTGTCCGCCCGGAACTGAAGCTAAATTTATAACTAAAAGCCGAAGTTTAGAACTACTGCCTGGCAGAATTCCGTGGGCCGGATATAAAGCCTGGATATGCACTGCCGATGGTTGTTTCTATGTCATGCCTGATTTATTTGGTTTTATGCACAGTTCGTGTTGGGCGCAGACAAGTATTAGGCTAGCCATACAAGTCAATTACTAGAATAATTATTGTTAGAATTACAATTACTGACAATACCAATGCTACCGAATTAGTAAGAATTTTGCTTACTTTTAAAATTCTAAAGGTTTTTTCCATTGTGCGTACAGCGATTATCAAAGATGAAATTGTTGCAGAAAAAAACAACATTATAAATACCCAAACAAAACCTTTTGAAAAAGTTGGATGCCAGATTAATACCATTGAGCAAAGGCCTATTACTAAAAGCAAAAGCGAGGTCAAAGAGTATAAAAGATTGCTTTTAGCTACTTTTATAATTTTAGAATGCTCTTTACTCATGTTTCAATTTAGGAAATTGTGTTTATTATGCGCACAACGGAAAGTGTTTGTGATGTGGCGACAATAGAATTCCAAGGACCCGGTTAAAGATATAGAAGCCAAATTGAAAAACTACTGCTGATTAAGTTCCGGTAGCCGCCATATTACAAACACACTTGTTGTAAGCAGCTAATTCGATTGACCAACTGGCCATGCTACAGACTCGGCTTTATAACGTTCGCCTGGATAAAATTCGATTGCCTTTTCAGTCCCGAACTTTAAACCCATCGAGGAAAAGAACAGCCGCAGCTTTTCCATTTTTTGCGTGCAGTCGTCACCAAATTCTATTTTGTCTGAACTTTCTTCGTGTTCTTGGCAATGGAAGCAGAAAAGAATATGCTCTTTTAAT
>JBGSNV010000407.1:0-7706 GCA_041739485.1 Chitinophagaceae bacterium | reverse complement strand
TTTAAAATAACAAGACGTTCAAATGATTAACTCCCTTCGCAATCTTTTTGTTTAGGGAGCGCTGATGACCTTAACTTTCTCTTTTACACTTTTCGATTTCATGGTTAGTTCCAGCCGGTCGCGTCCCAATAAGGTAATATGTCCCATTTTGCGGCCGGGTTTGGTCTGTGCTTTTCCATACAGATGAACATACACATTTTCCATCGCCAAAATCTCTTCAATTCCTGCATATTCCACAGGCCCGCTGTGGTCTTTGTCTCCAATCAGGTTTACAAGCGCCGATGCCGATATGGCATCCGTACTGCCTAATGGATAATTTAACAGAATCCGCCAAAGCATGTCATATTGCGAAGTAATGTGTGCTTCAATGGTATGATGCCCGCTATTGTGCACCCTTGGGGCTGTTTCGTTTACCCAAACACCACCTTCGCGATCTACAAGCATCTCTACAGCAAACAAACCCGCGCTGTCAAAGCTTTTAGCTACCTGAATGGCTATAGCTTCGGCCTTCCATCTTGTTTTTTCCGGCAGATTTATAGGGCATAGCTGATAATCAAGCAGGTTGAGATAGGGGTCAAAAATCATTTCAACCGCCGGATAAAGAACCAATTTTCCATTCAGGCCAACGGCTACCATCACCGCTATTTCGGTTTGTATATCTACCATTTTTTCAAGCACCGACGGGGCATCAAAACCAAGGTCAAAATCGGAGGGCTTGTTCATGAGCTGAACGCCTTTGCCATCGTAACCGCCTTCGGCAATTTTATGAACTGCCGGTAAAAAATCGGCTTCTCCGTACAGATCCACTCTGCTATTTGTGGTTTTAAAGGCAGGACTAGGTATCTGATGATCCCGATAATGCTCTTTTTGAAGAATCTTATTTTTTATAATTTTTAACACAGCAGGTTTTGGAATAACGGTCTTTCCGGCGGCTTCGAGTTTCTCAAGTGCTTCAATATTTACCGCTTCAATTTCAATGGTCAACACATCCAAATCTTTTCCAAAAGCAAGCACATCTTCATAACTGCGGATATTTCCGGTAACAAAATGATGACAAAGGCTAGCTGAAGGGCAGCCCGGATCGGATTCCATGACAAAAGTTTCAATGGCATAATTGGCACCTTCCTGCAATAACATACGCCCTAATTGGCCACCTCCTAATATTCCTATTTTAAGCATAATGATGAATTGAAGGCGAAGGTAAAATATGCAACGGACTAATTATCCCTGATTTAAGGCCTTACAGGCAAATGCCGCTGAAAATAAAGGGGTTATATGCAAAATATATCCTTGGAAAGATGCTTTGTATGCAAGACCCCACTTCAAAAGAATCGGAAGGATTATGACTGATTCCTGTAGATATTTTCGGTTTCCTTAACCTTAGAACACTTTTTTGGGTTCATTCTGTTTGTACATTTGCTTTTTAAGAAAAAAACGACAATGAATCAAAAACTTGTTTTTATTTATATTTTACTGTTGACGGTTGGCCATAGCCTTGGGGGAGCCAACAGCATATTTGCTCAACAAACACCGGTCGTAAGAATTTATGCAACGGCAACAGGTTTCCCCGAAAATCACCCGGTTGTTTTGTTATCGGCCTCCAATCAGGGTTACCAGGGGCCCTCTACAACGATCAAAAACAAAACCTTTTATTTAGAAACAAGCTTGCCCACTCCGGATATGTACATCCTACAGGTAGGAAGTCCTGAGGATGCAGCCTCTTATCGTCAGTATTCTTTTTTTCTTGATAATGAAAAGGTGGAAATTGCTATTGATTCGGAAACGCCTTCCCTGCAAATAAACAGTGGAAAAACCCCAACGGCTTTTGCCGATCTGATTGCTCAGTTCGGACAGGATTTTGATCAATTATCTGTTCTTGCCGGATTGAGACAGCGGGCGGGATCATTTGGTTTTTATTCCGATAGCCTGAGCAAAGAATGGGAAAAACTAATGTCCGGGATGAAATCGAAAATCCCCGGTTTTGTAAGTAAGCATGCTTCTACAATGGTACCTTCTTTTTTGTTGAATACGGTTTGGCCCTTGTATGAAGATATTGCACTGATGGATAGTTGGTTGGCCTTATTGCCCGAAAATGCTCAAAAGAATGTTTTCGGAAATGCACTCGAGGAGGCCATGTCTTCGGAACGCAAGTTCGGATACGGGCAGATTGCTCCGGATTTCGTTCAGAGCAATCCTGATGGAAAGCAGATTTCACTCAAGGATTATCGGGGTAAATATGTTTTGGTTGACTTTTGGGCAAGTTGGTGTGGACCCTGCCGGAGAGAAAATCCCAATCTTGTGCGGTCCTTTAACACGTACAAGTCAAAAAATTTCACAGTTCTTGGAATAAGTCTTGATAAGGAAAAGGCTAATTGGTTGAAAGCTATTTCGGATGATCAATTGAAATGGGAACAGGTAAGTGATCTTAAATACTGGTCCAATGATGTAGCGCGTTTGTATGAAATCTCCTCTATTCCGCAGAACTTTATCCTTGATCCCGAAGGTCGGATCATCGGAAAAAATCTACGGGGAGCAGCTCTTGATGAGTTTCTGGAGAAAAACCTACCCGCCAATTAAGCCTATGGCGGATACCATTCCTCTTCTTTATTTTTCGGGACATGCATTAGATTATGCAAAATTCCGTCCTGTTTATCCGGAGGCATTGTTTCGCTACCTGTGTAGTTTACTAAATTACAGAGGTGTTGCCTGGGATGTAGCCTGTGGGAACGGGCAAATAGCATCCGGACTCTCTCCCTGTTTTCAATTGGTTTGTGCCTCCGATATCAGCCCGCAACAAATAGCTGCTGCTCCTGCTGATGAAAACATTTTATATAGCGTTCAGCCTGCGGAAAATACCGATTTCCCCGACGAATATTTTGATATGGTGGTTGTGGCACAGGCATTACACTGGCTGGATTTAAGTGCCTTCTACAGGGAGGTAAACAGGGTACTTCGTCCGGGAGGTATTATAGTAGCCCTTGGGTATGGTTTGGTATCAGTAAATTCCAATTTGGATGTACTGATCCAGCAGTTCTACGAGAGCACTTTGGGTGAATACTTGCCTAAAGAACGGGAATTCATAGAGTCCGGATACAGAACTTTGTCTTTTCCATTTGAAGAAGTGGCCTTTCCTGTATTAAAGATGCATCATCAATGGACCTTAGAAAGATTTTTGGGATATCTTAATACATGGAGTGCCGTAAAGCAATACGAAAAATCAACAGGTAAAAACCCGGTTGATTTGATTAAAACCGAACTTGCTGAACTATGGGGAAAAGGTACATTGCCCGTTGTTTTTCCTTTATTTGGAAGGGTAGGACATCATTCCTGAATGGACAGAGTGTATCCGATGGGTTTTCCTTAACCATTTTTAATCATGGCTGCAATGATAAAGTAGGCAGCAATCAGAAGTATAAGAACCAATCCAATTAACCACCAGTTCAGCGGCAAATCTTTTATAGCTTTACGGGGCGTTCTTTTGGCAGAGGGCTGTAACTGTTGATTCAGTTTTTTATGAATATCCTCTGCATTGGTGAGGATATTTTTCTTTTTTGAAACTTCCTGCCATCCATCCCAGGCATCTGATTCCAGTTCAGAAGCATGCATGAGGTCTTTTTCCAGCGCATGTTCTGTTTCAGGATCCATGTTTCCGGTAAGATATTCATTCAGTTTTTTGCTGTCGATCGGAACTTCCTGATGAGATAATATGTCTAATAAATTAGGCTTCATTTTTTTTCCTCCGCTTATCTATCAAAAGACGAATATTTCTTTTGCCGTTTTGGATATAGCTTTTTATTTGTAGCAAAGTGTAGCCTGTTATCTGACTAATCTGTTGATAGCTTTTTTGTTCGAGGTAGAATAAAGATACGCATTCGCGCTGACTCGGCTGTATTTCATCCAGTGCCTCTTCTATATGATTGAGTAATTTCTCTTTTTCCTGCACCTGATCCAAACCGTTGTCCTGCGTGGAGAAATGCGTTCCTCCCTTTTCCAGCACCTCCTGCGGTAACTCATAAACCTGATTTCTGAGTTGCGAAAAACAATAATTGCGGGTAACTGTGTAAAGCCAACTTTTGAAGTGTGTAATCGGATATTTTTCTGCTTCTATAATTACTTTGGTAAAAATTTGCTGCACAGCATCCTTTGCAGCCTCTTCATTTTTCAGATACTTCAGGCATACACCCAAAAGCAAAATGGTATACCGTTGCAAAAGGATACCCAAACATTCTCTTTGTTGTTGGGTGCGGTATAATTGCAGTAGTTCCTGATCGCTAAGTTCGTTATATAATGGTGCAGATCTCAAATCTCTTTTTTGCTTAGATGCAATTTATCAAATATTCCACAAGGTTTTTATTAATAAGCCGGTAACCTGCTTTAAATTCCTCATTTTTGTACTTCATTGGAATATAAGGATATGATGTACATCGTAATTACTCCGGTAGCGCCTCTTCGTCAGGAAGCCTCTCATCGCAGCGAAATGGTCAATCAGCTTTTGTTTGGCGAAATGGTAGAAGGGCTTGAAAAGAAGGGCGAGTTTTTGAAGATCAAAACCCATTATGATGGGTATGAAGGTTGGTGTCAAAACCGGCAACTTACTCCGGTATCCGGAGAGTCGCATCCATACATCACTAAATATAGCCGGCATATACAGGACACAGTAACCGTAAATGGGGTTTCCTGTATGCTTTCACCGGGAAGCACTTGTTTTGTTCCGGATGCGCATCAGGAAATCATGATCGGAAATTATGGATTACAGTTCCAACTGTCTACCGATGCGATAACTGATTTTGCGGATAAGGGAAGCGAAGTGGTACATTATGCCCGATTATTTTTAGGGACGCCTTATCTGTGGGGAGGTCGCAGCCGCTACGGGATAGATTGCAGCGGACTAACGCAGGTCGCCTTTATGCTTTCAGGACTTTTTATACCCAGAGATTCCGGACCGCAATCTTTGAAAGGGGAGGTAGTGAACCTGCTACAGGAGGCACGTCCGGGAGATCTTGCTTTCTTTGATAATGAAGAAGGACGGATTGTACATGTAGGGATTCTTTTAAATGCCCAACAAATATTACATGCGTCTGCCAATTGCCGGATCGATCAGATAGATCATCAGGGAATTGTGCACAAGGAAACCGGTGAGAGAACCCATAAACTCAGAATCATCAGACGCTATTTCTAAAAAGAAAGAACCCCTGATGATGCTGAAGTATATTTATTTCTCTTATTGATTGGGAGGAGGTAAATATTGTGGCTGCTGTTCCAAAAAGGTACGTTTGTAAAGATCAATGCCATCCCGAACAATATTCAAAGCCATGGCTTTGTCGCCAAAGTCTTCCACGACAACCGATTTGTTTTCCAGCTTTTTGTAATCTTCAAAAAACTGCCGTAACTCTTTAAAAAAGTGAGGGGGTAATTCCTCAATATTATTCATGTGGTTGACACTCATATCATGAGCTGCAACCGCAATGATTTTGTCATCGGCCTCGCCACTGTCAATCATCTGCATTACGCCAATTACTTTGGCTTCAACAATACACAGGGGCTGCATGCTCAGGGTACTTAATACAAGGATATCCAACGGATCTTTATCATCGCCATAAGTACGGGGAATGAATCCATAGTTATGCGGATAATAGAACGAAGAATAAATGACCCGATCGAGTTTGAGTAATCCGCTTTTTTTATCAATCTCGTACTTGGCTCTTGAACCTTGTGGAATTTCAATGATTGCATTTACTGTCCTTGGTGCACCTTCTCCGTAATCTACGCCATGCCAGGGATGTAAAACGGTATTGCTGATATTCATTGTTGTATGGATTTTTTTATTTATGATTTCTTACCGCTTACAGATTGCTGTGGCAATAAAGGAGGATTATCATCTTAGAAGAGTTCCTTTCCGGAAGCAGATAAATGTCCGGGAGGCTTCTTAAAAAAATAATCGGATAAGCCAATAACCTGCCACAACTGCAAGTAGTCCCAAAAGTACCGAACTAAAAGCATAGGCCGCAAAAAGAAAATAAAATTGCTGTTTGAGCATCTGAAAGCCTTCGTTGCTAAACGCTGAAAAGGTCGTAAATCCTCCACAGAACCCGGTGGCCAAAAGTAGCCTCCAAACCGGACCTTCATGGCCCCGAAGTGGGAATCCCAGCACAAGACCAATCAGGAAACAACCGGCAATATTAACGAGAAAGGTACCCCATGGCCAACCTGTGGATGCATGTTGCAGCATCCAGTTACTTACTGAATAGCGCAAAACAGAGCCCAGCATACCGCCTAATCCAACGTAAACAAGATGTATCCATTGAAATTGCATGAATGAAATTGGTTTATTTTTCATGATAGGGTAGCACAATCCATTTTTCATTGATCTTTTCTACCCGAAGGGTATCTTCCTGGTTGCTGTAAGCATTGGTAAAATGGAGCAGGGTTTTTGTATCACTGATTTTATTGACCCTTATAATTTGAATGCTTGATTGGCTTAAAGCTTCTTTTTGGGCACTGTTCCGAGTTCTGAAATCATTTTCAACAACCTCTTCGAGGTAGGTTTTACTGGCATCATCCACGCCGATCAATTGATTCGCTCTTTTGAAATTACCCTGATAGATGGCATTTATATATTGCCTGCCGGCATCAATAGCCGTTTCAGGTTCTTCATAATTGGGATTGCACCCGGAAAAAAGGACTGCACACAGGTTAATGATCAGCAAATATTTCATAAGCTACGAAATTAACCGAAAGCATCTGAATACGAAAACTTGTTCAAGCGATTACGGAAAGGCAATAGTCGTTTTTTGATAAACACGCCATATCCTGAAAATAAGAGAGGGTTTCCTGCGAAACCCTCTCTTATTCAAATTAACCAAAAAAATAAAATCTGTTTGTGTTACTGACCGCCGCTGCTTTTCTCCTCCGTTTTTGGAGTTGCTTCCGGTCTGAGAACCGCTGTAAACACATTTTTATCGCTCAGTACAATATTGGCCGCAGTCTTAATATCCTTTGCAGTAAGTGCATTTACGTATTTCTCATAATTGAGGAAACGGTCGGCGTCTGCTCCCGGATAGCGGTCCCTCAAAATGCGATTAAGCCAGGTTCCATTATCCTGCAGACTTGTTTTATAGGATTCTATCCATTGCTGCTTAACTTTATTCAGGTCGGCAGTATCCGGACCATTTTTCTTTAATTTTTCAATCTCGGTGTTCATCGCAAATATCAGGGTGTCTATTTTTTCCGGTCCGCAGGGAAGCTGGAAAACAAACTGATAATTCTCGTAGGGGATCTTATCCATTGAGGCACTGCTTCCTCCGCTGTAAATACCCTGAATCTTTTCGCGAAGTTCTTCGATAATCCGGATGTTCAGGATTTCTGAAACCGCACTTGCTTTCAACTCAAGGTCTTCGCTGTATTTAGTTTCGCCGGTACGGAAGGAAAAGATCAGACTTTGCGGAGCCTGTCCTTTACTGAAATTCAATTCCTTCTTTCCTTTTACGAAGCGCACTCCCTGATCTTTCCAGGTAAACTTTTTACCGGTTGCCGGTAAACCACCAATATAGGTTTCTACCAAAGGACGCATTGCCTCTATATCAATGCTCCCGATAATGACAAACTCCATTCCGGAGGCATCCCCAAAATGTGCTTTATAGATTTCCATGGCCCGGTTCAAATCGATTTTATCGAAATACTCCGGTCTTGGAACGGCAATAGGTGCC
>JBGSNV010000402.1:0-3946 GCA_041739485.1 Chitinophagaceae bacterium | reverse complement strand
CTCCGCACCCAATCCATGGGATGTTCTATTCTTGAAACCGGATTTTCAGCCCGCATCACGTGATCAAAAAAAATAGGAAAAACATCAAAAACCGGCGGTTTTCCTGTTACAAAACCAACCAATCCGTTTTCATCCTCAAGCGCCTGATTCACTGACAGTTTTTGCAGCTGCTCAAAAAGCTCTTTGGTGAGAACAATACTGCTGTCTATACACAAAAACGAACCCGATTCAGGGATGATATCCTGTTGTAAAAAAGCAGCTGAGAGAGCAAGGCAGGGTTTGCCGGATATTTTTTCCAACCACTTGCGGTTACTTACCATACCCATCCGGATATCGCAAAGCGGCCGGGTAAGCGAAAAAGGATACAGTTTTTTACGGCTTCTTGCCGTATCAAATAAGAGATTGATCAAAAGTTATTGTTTTTGACAGGCAAAATAGGTAAAATAAAAAACTCCCCATAATCCGGGGAGTTTTTTAATATAAAATGCGGTGAGATTAAGCCTTCTTGGCGTATTTCTTCTTAAACTTATCAATACGACCTGTAGTATCAACAAGTATATTTTTACCTGTATAGAAAGGATGGCTCATACTGGAGATTTCCATTTTAATCAATGGATATTCATTGCCGTCTTCCCATTTTTCAGTTTCTTTAGAAGCGGCAGTAGAGCGGCTCAAAAAGGAGTATCCGTTACTCATGTCCTTGAAAATAACAAGGCGGTAATTTTTTGGATGGATGTCTTGTTTCATAAATAAATTTTAATCCGACAGCGACCGGATATTTTTTTTAGTTGGGGTGCAAAAGTAGTGCAAAATGAAATTACAGCCAAAAATATTCCAAAGACTTTTCTTAGCTCTTCATATTGGTGTACTGAAGTGGAATTCCAAAATTTCCTCCGCGGCATAAAGCGATAACTTCCTGTAAATCATCAATTTTTTTGCCATTTACCCGGATAATGTCATCCATTATTGCCGGTTGTACCTTTAAACCGGCATCTTTAATGGCTTTTACGATCTTTTTTGCATCTTCCTGTTTCAGGCCATTCCTTACCGTGATTTCCTTTTTCCAGACCTTGCCGCTTTGAAATCCTTCCTTACTTAGATCATAAACAGTAGCATCAAGTCCCTGTTTGATACTGCGGCTGATTAAAACATCTTCAATCTGCCCCATTTTCATTTCACTGTCGGCTTCCATTTTAAGGACCATCGCCTTTTTGTCAAGTTCCATCCCTACATGACTGCCCTTAAAATCAAATCGGTTGGTTATTTCCTTACGGGTTACGTTCACCGCGTTATCCAGTGTCTGCACATCTACTTCACTTACAATATCAAAAGAGGCCATAATTGGTAGTTTTGTACAAATATAGCAAAACAGATATTTATTGCAATAGACCTGCCGCCCAATCTACTCCATATCCGGTCTTGAAAAATTTGGCTTTTAGCTCAGCGAGTTTTTGCCGGGCTTCTATAACTTTTAGTTCGCGGCTGTTGATCAGAAACAAAGTACTTTCCCCAATAGTAAACTTCTGCTCCTCTACCCGGAATACCCGCTGATACGCATCAAGAGATCGCTCGTTCAACCGGATTTGCTGAAGCAGGGTTACGAGTTCGTTGTAATAGGATTTTACCTTGTTTTCAATATCCACCTGAACATTGGATTGCTCGAGTTGGGTTGATTGTATTTTTATTTTGGCACTCCGATAGTCTCCCCTGCCCTGTCTCAAAAAGAGGGGCATTCCTATTTCTGCACCAAACTTATAATTGTTTTCCAGCAGCGTACTATTCCAACCGTTCGCAAAGGCATAATCTTTGGCGAGGGCATTGTATTTCAGGTTCAGGGTTGGTAACAGGCTTTGAAATTTCAGTCTGCGCTCTACATCCAGAATGTCGAGTTTATTATCAATCATCTTTAGCTTGGGGTGATTGTCTGCTGCTACCGTTAATAACTCGTTCAAAGGCTTCACCGGCTGTGCAAAGGGGTCCGATTTTTCAGGAAGTAAAAACGGGGTAATGTCGGCTGCCAATGCCATTGGCTGTCCGTTTTCGCTCCACAAATAGGTACTAAGCTGATAACCGAAATTCTGAAACTGAAGATAGGCCTCACTTTGCAGGTACTGAAAATTCAGGAGTTGCGTTAGTGCTTCTGTACTATCTATCCCAGCCCGGTCCCCTTGTTCTACGGTGATCTTAATCAATTCAAATCGTTTCTGATTGTTATTCACTGCATCGGTCAGAATCAGATAGCGTTGAAAGATGTTGACCCATTCCCAATAGACAGTTAATCCTTCAAACAAAAGATCGTTGATGAAATTCCTCTGTTCCTGTTTGGAAAGTTCGATGAATATTTTTGATTGCTCAAGTACAGCGCGACGACGATCGAGCACCAGATTTTTAGCTAAAGGAATACTGAAACCGGCAAAAGTTGAATTACCAAGAGATACTTCCCGACTTGTTAAATCTCCAACATTACTTTCCACACCTGCCATCAATTCAATACCAAACCAGGTGGGCACTTTTAGTTGGGTGAAATTATAATTGTAGTAATTGGTTCCATCAAAAGTTTTCTGATCGTTGATAAAATAGAGGGAGGGATCAAAAGCTCCTCTTGCACTCTGTAATTCAGCATAGGCCTGATCAACCAGCAGTCCGGCCTGTTTGGCAACAGGATGGTATTGACGCACCCACTCGATAAACTGTTGCGAAGACAAGGTGCGGCTGCTGTCCATTGACTGAGTAAGTCCGGATGAATATAAACCGGGGAGCAAAAAACCCAAAACGATTATGATCCCTTGTTTTTTGAATCGGGTGATGCCCTGCCCTATGAATGATTGTGTAAAAAGCCCCATTAAAAAAGTGATTTTTTTTCTGCTTCCTTAGCACTTTTATCTCCATCCACCGTATAAAATTCAGGGGGGAAGCCATTAATATTCCGCCAAAGTTCGTACCAGACAGGAACGTCTTCTAAAAGTGCAAAAGACAAGGCCCCGGTTCCAATTCTCATATTAGGCGGCCATTTTCTATCCTTTGGATCCTCTACAATCAACACCCGGAACTGCCCGTTTATATTTCTGTTGCTTTCAACTGCAAGGATCTTTCCTCCGAAAGTACCGATAGAAGATTGTGGCCATCCACTGAATACGATCGCAGGATATCCATCGAACATAAACCGCGCGGTTTGTCCAACATTTATAAGGGGTAAATCAAAGGGTTCTACAAATATTTCTACGGCAAGTTCCACTTCCTGAGGGATGATCTCAACAATCATTTCCCCTTCTTTAATGATTTCGTTGATTCCCGATTTTTTTGCCTGAACAATTTGACCTGCCTGCGGAGCTACCACAAAATAGTATCTGGAGCGGCTTGTCAGATTTTGCTCTTTAATGGAAAGGTCCGCTGCTTTTTCTCGGGCTGAAGCTATTTCGCCTGAGCTTGTAAATTGATCCCCTTGTGCTTTGGCTATTTTTTCACTGTATTCCTGTTGCGCGCTTTGTATTTCAAGATTGTTGATAATCAGGTCCTGTTTCAGGTTGTCCAAATCATTTTGTTTTTCAGTATAAATCGCCTGAGCTTTTTGAAGGGTAGCATTTCTTTTTTCAAAATCAAACTTACTAATCGCTTCCTGCTCGTACATGATCCTTGCCCGTTCTATCTGATCTCTGCTCTGCTTCAGGTCTACATCAGCAGCCTTTAATTCCATTTTTTTAGCTTCAATCTTTCGGTTAATCTGATCCCGCTTATTATTCAAAGAACTCATTTTGAGATCCCGTTGATTCTCAAGAAAGAGGATTTGTTGTTCTGCAGTTTCAATTTTTCCTGAATAGAAACGTGCTTTATTTTCATTCTGAGTAATCTGTTCCTTAGTTCTGCTGATGATTCTCGGATCAAGATAATCGTCCTTTACTTCACCGAGTTGAAGTATGGTATCCCCTTCATTTACAAAGTCGCCTTC
>JBGSNV010000394.1:0-6409 GCA_041739485.1 Chitinophagaceae bacterium | reverse complement strand
AGCACCGGTAGCTGCAGCATTGTCTACTTTCTGATCGGCCATGGCACTGCTGATGCTTTCGAACTTGACAGCAAAAGTGCCTCCAAAACCACAACAGGTTTCCACATCATTCATCTCTGTGAGGGAAAGACCTGCTACCTTGGATAACAATTGCCGCGGGCCTTGCTTGATCCCACATTCGCGTAAGGCGGCACAACTATCGTGGTAGGTTACTTCTCCTTCAAAAACCGCCCCGAATTCATCTGTTTTTAAAACATCAATTAGGAATTCGCTGAACTCAAAGATCCTGTTTTTAAGATGGGTAACGGAGGCCGTATTGCCGCTTTCATTCAGCAACTTCGGGTAATAATTTCTTACAAACCCCACACAACTTGCACTCGGTGCCACCACATAGCCGTCGCCTTCAAAATCGAGGACAAATTTCTCGCATACTTCTTTGGCATCCTCCTGAAAACCCGCATTGAAGGCAGGCTGCCCGCAACAGGTTTGCCGGGGATTATAAGATACATTGCATCCCGCCTTTCGCAATACCTTTACCATATTCATCCCCACGGACGGATACAACTGATCCACAAAACAGGGAATAAATAATTGAACATTTACCATAATAATTACTCTTAATCTTTACGGCTGAAGATTTCGGTTCAGCGCAATCATCTGCAATGCGGTAAGCGCTGCCTCTTCGCCTTTGTGGCCATGACTGCCCCCGATCCGCTCGTTTGCCTGCTCATGATTTAATACCGTCAATACGCCAAAAATAACCGGCACATCGAGTGTGGTATTGAGGTTCGTAATGCCTTGCGTCACACTTTGACAAACATATTCAAAATGCGGGGTATCTCCTTTGATTACACAACCGATTGCGATAAAAGCATCTGCTTTTACTGCACTTTTAGCGGCATGTGCCTGAATCATAAACGGTAATTCAATAGCTCCCGGTACTACAATCGTGGTGGATGTAACCCTGTTTTTTTCGAAGACCCGGAGACAACCGGCCTCGAGTTCGCGGGTAACCGGAGCATTCCAGGCTGTACGTACCATTACCACATGCACGGGTGCCTGAGGCAATATCATATCATCAAACAACTGCTCATTTCCGGAGGTAGCCATAGGTTCATCTTTCTACTGTAAAAAACAAAAGCCGGTAGTGTTAACATACCGGCTTTCTATTAGGTTCAAAGAGGCAAAAGTTGCCTGCCACTTTTTATTATTTGATCACACCTACCCGGGCAAGATACTTATCGATCTGATACCCTTTGTCGGTACGTGGATATTTATCGCGGATCACTTTATAATATTCGCCCGCTTTTTCCGGCTTACCCATTGTTTCGGCAAGCATGCCTGCCCGGAAAAAATTATCCGCAGATAATCCTTCGTGCTCCGGGTAGTTCTTTGCCGCTTTCTCGTACATCTTCAAAGCATCGTCGTTTTTACCGAGTTCAGCATAAGCATCTGCCGTTCTTGCGTAAGCAATTGTCTGAATTTCTTCAGCACTTGTGCTGAAATCTTCCAGGTATTTAACGGCCTTGGTTGGATCTCCCAAACGGAGAGCGATCACCCCGGAATAAAACTTCGCCAAATTGCCTGCCTTGGTACCGGCATAAGTCTTGGCTACTTTTTCAAATCCGGCATATTGCCCGTCGCCATTCAGTGCGAGGGTCAGGCTATCCTTTTCAAAGTAACGCTGTGCCTGAAAAATGGCATCGGCTGCTTTTTCTTCCCGGGGTGCTTTGTAGTAATTCACAAAAGCATAGTAACCGCCAAATACAAGAATTAAACCCAATCCACCATAAATGATGAACCGGCTGTATTTTTCCCAAAATCCTTTTGCGCGATCTACCACCGCACTTTCGCTATCAATAGCCTGAACTTCTTCAAACTGAACGTCTTTTTTATTTGCCATTTTATTTTTAAAAATTAATAAATCCCTGATTGAATAGAACCTGTAGTTTTTGTTTGTAGGTTGGTTATAAATCGTTCCCGGTTAGTCCATCACAAACAACTCAGGTAAATCTTCGTGGTATACATCTTTCAGCACTTCGCTGTCATCGGGCCATGGGCTTTCTTCGGCAAACTTCACCGATTCTTCCACCAAGGCATCTACCCGGTCATTGATTGCTTTAATTTCTTCCTCGGTAGCGAGTTTTTCGGTACGGATGGTTTTCAAAACAATTTCGAGCGGATCTTTTATTTTATACTCTTCCACTTCTTCCTTGGTACGGTATTTCTGAGGATCACTGATTGAGTGTCCCTTGTACCGGTAAGTCTTCATTTCGAGCAGGGTCGGACCACCGCCTTCGCGGGCACGCTTTACAGCTCTGTCCACTTAAATATGCACTTCTTCGGGCTTCATACCGTCTACGGGTGCACCGGGCATATCGTACGCTTCGGCAAGGGTAAAGATATCCCGTACATTGCTTGTCCGTTCAACCGAAGTACCCATAGCGTAGTTGTTGTTTTCACAAATAAACACCACCGGTAATTTCCAGGTCATCGCCATATTAAAGGTCTCGTGGAGCATTCCCTGACGGGCAGCACCATCTCCAAAAAAAGCGAGACATACATTATCTGTTCCCTTGTATTTTTCTGCAAAAGCAATACCGGCACCGGTACCAATTTGTGCACCTACAATCCCGTGTCCGCCAAAAAAGAACTGCTCTTTGCCAAAAAAGTGCATCGATCCGCCTTTTCCCTTGGCACAACCTGTGGCTTTGCCATAGAGTTCGGCCATACAGCTTTGGGGCGTTACGCCTTTAGCAATCGCCAATCCATGATCGCGGTATCCGGTGATGTAGGGATCTTCGGGACGGGTAGCTGTCATACAACCGGCAGCAATCGCTTCCTGACCGATATACGCATGGAAAAAACCACGGATCTTCCCCGCCATTTTATACATTTCCTCTGCCTTCAACTCAAACTGACGGATCAGTTGCATCAGTTCGTACCAGTATAAATACGTCTCTTTGGTGAATTTTTTTGCCATACCCTATTGAAATAAGGTGCAAATATAGGGTCTACACCTATAAACACCATCGGGATACACCGATGTTTCGCTTTGTTTTTCATAGAATTATCTTTCCTGCCCACCCGAAAACCTGCAATTTTGCACGGCATGGTGTTTTTAGAAAAACTTTCGCTGGTACAGTTTAAGAATTACCGAACCGCAGACTTTGCCTTTACAGCAAGGATTACGGGCATTTGCGGGCTCAACGGTGTGGGAAAGACCAACCTGCTCGATGCCATTTACTATTTGTGTTTCACCAAAAGCTATTTTGGCAGCACCGATGCGCAATTGGTAGAAAAAGGACAGCAAGGCTGGCGGATTCAGGGGGATTTTACCCATAGCCAACAGGGCAATATGGAGGTGACGGCCATCCTTCGGGAAACCGGGAAAAAGGAAATCAGTCTCGATGGCGTGATCTATCCGAGGGTAAGCCATCATGTCGGGCGTTTTCCGGCAGTCATTATTGCCCCCGACGATATCAACATCATCAACGGTCCCGGGGAGGAAAGACGCAAAATGGTGGATGCACTGCTTTGTCAGCTCGATGCCGACTACCTGCAACACCTGATGGCCTGCAATAAACTGGTGCAACAACGCAACAGCCTGCTGAAGCAAATGGCAGAGATGCAGCAAAAACAGGATACCTTGCTCGAAATCCTCGATGAACAGCTTGCCACAAAAGCGGCATTTATTTACCGTCGCCGGATGGAATTGCTGACGCCCTATCTGGAAAAAGCCACCGCCCATTACCATCTGATTGCCGGTGCTAAAGACGAAATTGCGCTTAGCTACCAATCGCAGTTACATACAGACCCCGCTGCCGCAGATATTACTGCGCATTACAAACAACTTTTACAAAAAAACCGCCCCCGCGACCTTGCACTTTGCCGAACCACCACCGGTATCCACCGCGATGACCTGCAGTTTTTACTCTCGGGGCAACCTTTCCGGCAAATGGCGAGTCAGGGACAACGCAAAAGCCTGTTGTTTGCGCTGAAACTTACCGAATTTGAAATGCTGCAGGAGGCCAAGGGCTTCCCTCCTATCCTGCTGCTCGACGATATCTTCGAAAAACTTGATGACGAACGGATGCAAAACCTTTTACAGGAAGTCTGCATCGAAAAACAGGGACAGGTGTTCATCACCGATACACAGGAATCGCGGTTAAAGGCAAGTCTGGAAAAAATTAATGCCCCTTATGCCCTGATCGCACTCGGTTAAAAACTATCTTTACCAAAGATTGCACATCCCCCGGGGGAACAAAACAGAAACATATGTCAGCATTGAATTTAGGCGACGCCATGAAGCAATACCTTGAAAAAAGCCGGTTGAAAACCGGTGTTCAGGCCTTGCAGATCCGCGAAGCCTGGGAGGCGATCATGGGAAAAACGGTTGCCCGCTACACCGAAAAAATACAGATTGTAAACAAAACGCTGATGGTACACACGACTGTGGGGCCTTTGAGGCAGGAACTGATTTACCAAAAACCCAAGATCATTGAGCGGGTGAATGAGTTGTTGGGGCCGGGGACGATTAAGGATGTGGTCATCAAATGAGCCGCTTTTTTTTGGTTTTTGGTTTTTGGTTTATGGTTTAGGGTTTTTTGTTGATTATTTATTTTTTATTTTTTATTGTTTATTTTTTATTGTTTTTTATTTATTGTTTGGGTTTGGGATTTGGGATTTGGAATTTCTCTGCAGCCTACCCACCCCGCCAATATGCTTTCAGCATTGCTAAAGCTCATAGGGCGACCCTCCAGGGAGGGTGAAATGCAGGATGCTTTACCGGTTACCATTTTGTACTTGCGAAGTCAGACCCTTCTAACCCCCAATTAACCAATTCCCTAATCCCTCTTTGCGATTTCTATGCTGCACTACCCTTGCCGATCGACTGGTAAACTCCAGGCAGTAACGCTAACCCCAATAACGATTTTTAAGTCTTAGGCGGCAACCATCGCTAATCCCCTCGTCCGAAGGTTCGGACCGGAGGGGTGGTAGCGGCTAGCCGCAATACATGAAGCTTTCAGCCGCTGCCGGGGTGGGTTGGAGTGATTGAAGATTTTTGGATTTGGGATTTCCATACAGCCCAACCCACCCCGCCAAAACGCCTCCAGCACTGCCAAAACTCATAGGGCGACCCTCCAGGGAGGGTGAAATACAGGTTTAAAACTTTAGCATCAAACCTCTTTCTACATCCCCACATCGGCATAATTCTAAATATTCAATAAAAAATATGAAATCATAAATAGTTTCCTACCATTCATGATTCAATACCTCGGCATTCCTTTTTTCCACCGCTAAGCTGCCATCCCGGATGATGGCCCGCATGATATCGCCGCGGGTGATGACCCCGGTAAAATTCAAATCATCAAATACCGGTAAATGATGGATGTTGTGGGCAGTACATAACTGCACGCAGGTTTCCACGCAATCCTCTACGCTTACAAAGGGCATATCCTTCTGCATGGCATCGCACACCCTGCATACATGGATATCCCATCCATTCATGGCAATTTTATTCACATAATCATGCTCGCTGAAAATACCCTTGAATTCATTTTCATGCATCACAACGAGGTATCCCAAATTCACTGCCCTGAGGATACTGAGGGCATCACTAATTAAAGCATTCGGCTCAATAAAATTGAACGGACGTGGCTTATCGGATAAAACTTCTTTTACAGTAGTCATGGCGGTATGATTTTCGGTTCTCTCAAATTTAGTTTAATTATTCGAGGTAAAACCTGTATAAAATCATAAACAAAAAAGAAAATTTTCTGCATACCCACCCATGCGAACTTCCGGCCGGTTATAGAAACCACACCCGGCAAAACAGTCCATTCTTTAAAGATGGCCCCCTGCTGCCTGACAGGGCTAAAAAGGTGGTTGCAAAGCGTGCGGCTAATACATCCCCACAATTGCCTCAGCAGTCTCCCTGATTTTTTGTTGCAGCGAAGCGGGTTTGATGACTTTGACATCGCTTCCAAAACCCAACAGAATGCCATGCAATTCCCGGTTATAGCGCAACCGATACGAAAAAGAAAGGCTCCCGTCTTTGTAGGTTTTTAGCAATTCCTGACTGCTATGGAGTTTTTTGGTAAGCACATACGGGGCGCGGTTGGGGGTAAATTTTAAGACCACCTCCTCCACCGGATTCCCCTTGCGCACCGTGGGGCCAATCACATCGGCAAAATGAAATTTTAATCTTACCTTCTAAAAAGCCTTGCGGCATGAAGAGGAAACCGAGGGGCAGGATATCCTGCATGTGGATTGTGTGGGTCTCAACCCGTTCAGCGGCATCCGTATTTGGCCGACCACCTATTTATTCTCCAAAGAAGGCGGATCGAAACCGATTTGTATAAGATAAAAATGCCGGCTCGATATATCCCCCGTCCTGTAGAGACGC
>JBGSNV010000379.1:0-8129 GCA_041739485.1 Chitinophagaceae bacterium | reverse complement strand
GATTCTAATATCTGGTTTATTATGGGTTGGTAAAGGAATAAAGATTCAGAGGATAATCCCACTCAATTATTTCTTCTATTTCTTTGCCTATCCAACATATTAACTTATATTGGCAATAGAAAACAGGTAAAACTCCCTGATGAATGAACAGCGTTTAAACATTGATTAACAACAATCAATGCTTTATTCAAAAAATCAGGGTGATAAGCGTTAATGAGAAAAGAATACGTTCCCAAAAGCAATCTCCCTTTTATAGATTAAGTTTCTCTAATTTCGCATTCCCAAAATGGGAATCCACTTTTGAGAAAAAAATGCTTCTTTTCAAAATAATTCTCATATTTGTCATAGATTTCAAAAAGAATCCCTACCAAAATGCAACAGGAATTACATATTGTATTAGGTGCAGCCGGTGGCGTAGGCTATGCGGTATGCGAAACACTGAGGCAGCATGGACTGCCTTATATCACTGTCCAACGGTCTTCAAGGCCTGCGTATGAACCAAGCCGGCAGGCGGATTTGCTGGATGCTGATGCCACAATGAAGGCACTCGAAGGAGGGACCTATGTGTACCTCTGTACCGGATTGCCCTACGATTCAAACATCTGGCAAGCACAATGGCCAACTGTAATGCATCATGTAATAGAGGCTTGTCTGGTACATGGCTCCAAACTGATCTTCCTCGATAATATGTACATGTACAGCGACCCTTTACCCATACCCTTTGATGAAAATACTCCTCAGCATCCTTCGGCAAAAAAAGGCAAAGTGCGAAAAGAAGTTGCGGACATGTTATTGCATGCAGTTCATACCCGCAATCTGAATGCAGTCATAGGCCGTGCAGCCGATTTTTACGGCCCTGCTGCTACCAACAGTCATTTTTATTTTTCCTTTTTAGAACGCATGCTTTTAGGAAAAGCACCCCAAACGCTTTTTAAAGATGATGTGCTGCACACTTTTGCTTATACCCGCGAATTGGGACAGGCTATGATGCTGCTTGCGCTTGATCCGCATAACCGGGGCGAAGTATTTCACTTGCCGGTTACCGAACCGGTTACGATTGGGGAAGTGGTGGATATTTTTAATAAAGAGCTTGGCACCAAATTCAAACCCATTTTTCTGAACCGGTTTATGGTCAACATACTTTCGCTGTTTATAAAGCCTATTTCGGAGATCCGGGAAATGTTGTATCAGTTCCGGTATGACTATGAAATGTCTGCTGACAAGTTTCTGTTAAGGTACCCAAGCTTTGAACCTATTACCCTTGAACAGGGTATTCGGGATACGGTAGCCTATTTTAAAAAACAAAATAACGAAATCCCTGAATTACAAGCTACCGTTAAGTAAATCGGATGGCCTTGATGGGGGAAATGCGTTGTACATAAAGTAGGGGAAGTCTTACTGCAAGCAAACAAACCGCAAAGCTTCCGAGGGTTACGAGTAATACCTCTACGGGATGAATGGAAATAGGTACATAGGCCACATAATAGGTCAATTCGTCCATTTTTATCAATCCGGTTGCTTGTTGCAACCAACATAATCCGAGCCCTAATGCCAAACCACTTGCCACGCCTACCACAGCAATCCAACCGGAATACAACCAAAAAATATGACCAATCCGGTGGGGCGGCATGCCTAAAGCCTTCAGCACCCCAACCATCCGCGTTCTTTCCATTACAAGGATCAACAAGCAGGTAATCAGGTTGATGATGGCCACAACCAACATCGTGATGATCACGATTTGCTTCGTCTGATTTTGGATACCCAACCAATCAAAAATATTCGGAAACACTTCCTGAATGGTCAAACTTGTCAACTCAAGCGGCAATTGTTTGTCGAGATTGGCAGATAGGGCCGGGATATCGGTTCCGGACTTTACCCACATTTCGTATCCGCCAATCTGTCCTTCGGGCCATTGATTCAGTCTTTGCAAAAAACGAATATCTGCAAGCGCAAAATTGCGGTCGTACTCTTCAATACCGGTATGGTATAACCCACTAACGATCATGGGGCGGCTCCGGATATCCTGACCGTTTCTGATAAAAAAACATTGCAGGGTATCCCCGGGTTTTACCTCGAGCCGGGTAGCGGTCTGATCACTGAGTAACACATCTTTGCTGTAAAGCGAATCAGAGAAGTCAATCCCCCTTCCGTTGCTGATGAACTGCTTGAAATCCACTTCTTTAAAAAGGGCATCTACCCCTTTTATCAGTAGCCCTTCAAATTGTCCTGCATTTTTAAGCACCACTGATTTTACAGCAAAGGCATGATAGCGCTGAATGTTGGGGTTTTCCCGTAAAATAGATTCTGTGCTGTCGTTGCGCAAAAAGCCTTCCCCCTCTGCTGAAACCGACCTCAATGGATCGAGCGGTTGTATACGGGCATCGCCCCAAAAGCTGAACACTTTTTCTGCAACTGCTTCCTGAAAACCGTTTACAAGACTGAGGGTAACAATCATTGTGGCCACGCTGAGTGCCGTGGCGGTTACAGCAAGCCGGATAATGAACCTTGAAAAAGAAGGCTGTGCATTGAAAATAATACGTTTGGCTATAAAAAGCGGATACTGCAAACCGGATAATTTGTCGGTAAAGAAACGTAATTCGAAGCGATTGACACAAAGGTTTCGCTGACGGGATGCTTAGAACCTGAAAACCCAATCTGCTTCAGGATTATCGAGTTTGCGGCTTTGTCGTTTGTCGCCATCCACCACATGAATCATGTTGATCTGTTCCTTTTTGTACTCATACAAAACCGGATTATGGATCTTGATGGTTTGCAGGGTTTCCACCTGACCAATTTCAAAATAACACCAAACACTTTCCTTTACCCTTTCAAAGCCAACGTACCGGAGCGTTTTCGGTTGTCCATTCACAACGATCCTTAGTTTATTGGTCACGTATTTGTTGATGAGCGAATCCATATCGGCCACCACCGGCGGATTGATCAAGTCAACTTTCTGACCCGGAGCATACATTTTAAGCGTATTTTCAAAATCATCGGTAAAAACCCGAAGACTGATTTCGAGTGTCTTTTCCTGATTATTGTGATGGATCTCAGTAACGGACACAAAAAACGGATGGAGCAACGCAAAAAAACATTGTAGCAAGAACAGGTTCATATTTTTGATTTTTCCAAAGCAAATTTAAGTCCTTTATTTGCGCCGATTAAAGGAAACAAAAATGTTTAGCGATTATTTCTCCATTGGATGGGAACATATTCTGGCCTGGGGTGCCTGGGATCACCTGTTGTTTATTTTGGCATTGGGGGTTATTTATACCTTCAAAGAATGGAAGCAGGTTCTGATTTTGGTGACTGCCTTTACGATTGGCCATAGCATTACGCTGGCCTTAAGCATGTTTGATTTGATTGATTATTCTGAGGCGTGGATTGAATTTCTGATCCCCTGCACTATTGTACTCACAGGCATCAGCAACACCTTTGTAAAAAAGTTCAATCCCCGGGGAATCCGCGTCAACTATTATCTCGCTTTATTTTTCGGGTTGGTTCATGGACTTGGTTTTGCCAACGGACTGAAAAGTCTGCTGGGCAAGAGTGGTTCTGTTTTAATTCCTTTACTCGGGTTTAATGTAGGCCTCGAAGCCGGTCAGTTGGTTGCAGTCCTTGCCTTGCTTATTTTCACCCTTGTATGTATCACGCTGTTGAAGTTCAACCGCAGGGAGTATGTGTTGTTTATTTCCGGTGGAGCCACCCTTGCTGCGCTTATTATGGCGCTTGATCGGATCCCTTTTTAGAAATATTTATTTGCCTTTTATCAAAGGGAAGTACAAGACCACTAACTCTTTGTCAGAAAAAATGGAGGGTTGTTTTACTATAAGCCGGGCTTTGCCTGATGAGGTCCCGGGCTTTGCCACCCTCCCACTCATTTTTATAAGACTTCACCCTATCTTAAGGTCTCGTTTGCTTTCCGGAAACAGAATGATGTGGTTTACCGGGGCAAACAACCTCATTCAAGATCCTGCTGCAGTCATCAATTGTTGCCGAAAGCTCCAAATTCCGGAAGACAAACAGGTGGTGTAGCCGCCTCTCCTTTTACCACAAATTACTGCTGATTTTGAACAACTTTTTTTCAAATTTGCAGAAACCCAAATCCTTTTAAATCCATAGAAATTGGCTATGAACTGCTATCATCCGGTTTTTTCTTTCAGGTAAATGACCCATCATCCACCCTCAATGGTGGCAAATTTTCCTATAATGCTTTAAGAAGTATTATTTTGGCCCGGCATTATGAAAAAACTTTTCCGTAGCCTGTATTTCCAGGTTGTATTAGCGATCATTACCGGGATTCTTCTTGGTCATTATTACCCTGATTTTGCCATTTTACTGAAGCCGCTTGGTGATGGGTTTATCAAACTCATCAAAATGATGATTGCCCCCATCATTTTTTGTACGATTGTAACCGGAATTGCCGGTATGCAAAGCACAAAAAAAGTAGGCAGGGTTGGCTTAAAGGCTATTTTATATTTTGAAGTGGTAACGACGCTTGCGCTGATTATTGGATTGGTGGTCATCAATTTATTAAAGCCAGGTAACGGGATGAACATAGATCCTGCAACGCTTGATGCAACCTCCGTAGAAAATTATATTTCGGAAAGTAAAAATGAGACGGCTGTTGAATTCATCCTGCACATTATCCCGGAAAATATTGTAAATGCAATGTCTACCGGAAGTATTTTGCAAGTCCTTTTTTTCTCTGTTTTATTAGGGGTGGCCTTGTCCAAAATTGGCCCTAAATCATTGCCTTTGCTCCGGGGCATACAATCGCTTGAAGATGGATTATTTGCTATTATAAAAATCATAATGAAAGTAGCCCCCTTAGGCGCGTTGGGGGCTATGGCTTTTACTATTGGCAAATATGGATTAGCCTCACTCAGCTCGCTTGGACAACTGATGATTGCCTTTTATATTACCTGCATCCTGTTCATTGTGTTTGTTTTGGGAGGCATTTTAAAGTTGGCAGGGTTCAATATTTTCAGGATGCTGGGGTTTATTAAAGAAGAATTGCTGGTGGTTTTAGGAACCTCTTCTTCCGAAGCAGCCCTGCCTAGTTTGATTGATAAACTGGAAAAAGCAGGCTGTTCAGAATCGGTCGTTGGATTGGTGGTACCCACCGGATACTCCTTCAATTTGGATGGCACTTCTATTTATCTGACCATGGCAGCGGTATTTCTGGCACAGGCAACCAATACCCCGATGGATCTATCCCAACAGGTTACCCTTTTATTGGTTTTATTGCTTACCTCCAAGGGTGCGGCAGGGGTTACAGGCAGCGGATTCATTGTTTTGGCTGCCACCCTGCCTACTGTGGGACATATTCCCGTAGCCGCTATTGCCTTAATCTTTGGGATTGATCGTTTTATGAGTGAAGGAAGAGCCATCACCAATATTATCGGTAATTCTGTAGCCACGATTGTAGTAGCAAAATGGGAAAATGAATTGGATGAAAAAGTGGCTAAAAAAGCGATTGGCTGATAATATTGCTTTTGTGCTTGCGTGTATCATGGCGCAAAATCGTCTGCATTTTAAAAACACGCCTTTCGCCGTGCCCTTACTTTTTATAATTAAATAACCCGGGGGCCAAAAACATAGACTGTTTTTTTTAAAACAAAGCATTTCCTCAACAATGCGGCTTATTTATCCAATTATCCTTAGGATTCCTACTCTAATCCTTCTATTTTTTGAGGAATCCATCCATTTAGCAGGTTTCTTGTTATTATTGCGTCCAATAGAATTATTTCCAATTTCTCATCGCTTAATCAATCACAGCAGGTATGAAGCGTTTTTTCGTAGCATGTGCAGGACTTCTGGTTCTGCTGAATTTCCAAAAGGCTAGCGGGCAGGATATACAGAACAATCCGAAAAGTAACCACGGAAACAAATTTGAACAGTTGGGTTCCATTTTGCCTACCCCCAACCAATACCGGTCAGCAAGTGGTGCTCCGGGTCCTAAGTACTGGCAACAGCGGGCTGATTATAAAATCAAAGCCACACTTGATGAGGCCAACCTGAAACTCACTGGTAAAGAAACGATCACCTATTACAACAACAGCCCGGACGTATTGACTTACATCTGGCTACAATTGGATGAAAACGAACATGACCCAAGTGTAGGGAGTGTTGTATTTAACCAAAGCGGGATGCGTCAAATCATGAGCGAAAGCGGATTGACCGGAATTGACAAACGCAAAATGCTGGAAGGCCACGGGGTAAAGATTGAATATGTAACCGATGGTGTTGCTAACAAACCGATGACCTATATCATCAACCAAACGATGATGCGTATTGAAATGCCGACGCCACTTAAACCCGGCGCTCAGATCGTTTTCAATATTGGCTGGCATTACAAAATTCCGGATCGCCTGACTATTGGCGGTCGGGGTGGATATGAATATTTTCCCGAAGATGGCAACCACCTCTTTACAATGGCACAGTGGTTTCCGAGATTGTGTGTGTACAGCGACTTTCAGGGCTGGCAGCACAAGCAGTTTACCGGTCGTGGTGAATTTGCCCTCACTTTTGGTAACTATGATGTAGAAGTAACCGTACCAGCCGACCACCTGGTAGCTGCTACCGGAGAATGTCAGAACTACGCCGAAATTTTGAGCCCTGCTCAACTGAAAAGATGGCAAACTGCTCAAACAAGCAAAGACGTCGTAGAGATTGGTTTGCTGCAGGATGCGGTAAATGCAGAAAAAACAAAAAGCGCCAAAACAAAAACATGGCGTTATAAGGCGAGCATGGTACGTGACTTTGCCTGGACAAGCAGCCGGAAGTTTATCTGGGATGCCATGCCGGCTACTGTAGAAGGTAAAAAAGTGATGTGTATGAGCTTTTATCCTAAGGAAGCCTACAATCTTTATCGCAAGTACAGCACCAAGGCAGTTGCTCATACCATTAAGTCGTACAGCAAATTCAGCATCCCCTACCCTTACCCGGTTGCACAGAGCATTGAAGCAAGCAATGGTATGGAATACCCGATGATTTGCTTTAACTATGGTCGTACAGAACCGGATGGTACTTATACCGAAGCCACCAAATACGGTATGCTTGGTGTAGTTATTCACGAAGTAGGACACAACTTCTTCCCAATGATCGTAAACAGCGATGAGCGTCAGTGGAGCTGGATGGATGAGGGTTTGAATACTTTTGTTCAATACCTGAGTGAAGAACTCTGGGATAACAAATATCCAAGCCGTCGTGGACCTGCTTTTGGTATTGTTGATTATATGAAGCTTCCCAAAGAACAATTGGAGCCTATTATGACCAACAGTGAAAACATTGTAAACTTTGGACCGAATGCGTATAGCAAGCCTGCCACCGGGTTGAATATTCTACGCGAAACCATTATGGGCCGCGACTTATTTGATTACTCCTTTAAGGAATACAGCCGTCGCTGGGCCTTTAAGCATCCTGAACCTGCTGATCTTTTCCGTACCATGGAAGATGCAAGTGCTGTAGACCTCGACTGGTTCTGGAGAGGTTGGTTTTATGGCATTGATCCGGTAGATATTTCTCTGGATTCTGTGGCCGTTTATCAGGTAGGTGATGGTAGTGCCATGACGATGCGCCGCGGTCGTTCTGACTCTGTGGGTATTGCCAAGCCGCAATTGAATCCATTTGAAGATATCAGCAAGATCCGGAACCGCGAAGACAAGCTTATTCGTTTTCAAACGGATGTAGACACCACACTCCGCGATTTTTACTGGTATTATGCCCGGGGATTGAAATCCATTGATGCTACTCCTTTTTTACTGGAGCGTCCGGTTCCGGAAATGATGACCGGAGATGAACTCGCCGAATACAAAGGCAAGTATTTTTATGAGTGCCATTTCACCAACAAGGGCGGTCTTGTTATGCCTTTGATTGTTGAATTCACTTTTGAAGATGGCAGCACAATGACCGAGAAAATTCCTGCAGAAGTATGGCGGTTGAATGAAAACGAAGTGACCAAAGTTTTCATCATGGATAAAAAAGTAACTAAGATTGTTCAGGACCCTATGCGGGAAACTGCTGACATAGATGAGTCGAACAATGTATGGCCGGCCAACGATGTGAAAATGACCCGTTTTCAGATTTACAAAGGAGGAGGCCGCAACCGCAATGCCGGTGGTGGT
>JBGSNV010000355.1:0-5290 GCA_041739485.1 Chitinophagaceae bacterium | reverse complement strand
GTCCAAAGTAATTTCAATGGTACCATCTTCATAAATTTGGACTGCAATTGGGTAAGTGGTATTGTTGATCAATACGTCAACTTCAAATTCAGTACTTGGTACATAAATTTTGTTTTGCTCACTTAATTGCCCCTGGTTAATCTGGACAACACTTGCCGCGATTTCTGCAATCCCTTCTAAAAAGGGTGCAACATCACTGGAATCTAGGTTTTGGATAATACGGCCTAACCATATTTCTGGAAAATTTGCTGGCATTTTTTTAGTTATTAATGGTGAATAATTTCTTGTACTGGTCGGGTTGTGTCGATTTAAAACTCAACTGTGCTTCTAAGCTTAACTTCTGAAAGTCTTCAGCTGTTTTGACCTCGCTTTCAGTTCCATCAGTATTCTTGATGGTCGCTGCAAAAGTCTTTTTAACTGGGATTGAAGCTAATGTTGAAGTCAACAATTCAGGGTTTGCAATACCAAGGTTTACAAACTGCTCTTTTTTCTCTGCTGAAATTTGCCCGGCAGTAACGGCATTATCAACCTGTAAGTTGACAGCTGTTAATTTCGAAGCTTCTTCAGCTTCCAATTTGGCTGAGAGTTTTAACTCAGCTGCTTTTTTCTCGGCATCCAAGCCTACGATTTTTGCGCTTAGCTCGGCTGATTCCATTTCTGTGTCAGCTGTAAAACCTAATATCAAGGCAGCAACTGCGGTTAATTTAATTTTACTCATATTCTCGTTTTCTGGGTTTTTAGGTGTAATAAATTCAGGTTCCGGTTCGGTTGGGATGGCAGACAAACAAAGCTTTTGTACCTCTTCATCTGTCATTAATGTTTTACCGTCTTGATGGTATAAGTGGATGCTGTTTGCATTGCTGGGCACAGCTACTATGCTCACTTCATATAGTTCACATTTTTCAAGGATCAGTTGACCGGCCACATACTTTAAATCAGCATGGTTAAATGTGATTCCCATAGAACAGCCTCGTATAAAATCCCGTTCTACCTTTCCGGCAATTTTGGCAGCTGCTTCATCATCAACATCAAATACGGGCAGACCACTTAAAAGGCCTTCCTTATTTTCAAAAGCTTCCCACCGTCCAATAACACTATGATTGCTGTTCCAGTGGCTATCCAACATTACAGGATTCTTGGTGAACCTTTCAAGACCTATCCCTTCCGTGGGGATTAGGAACCCGTGACTGTTTTTAACCGTGGGATCATTGAATGTAAATCGCTTTTTCTTTTGTCCTTTATTCGGCATTGGCTTAATAGAGATTCATTGCTTATTATTTATTAGAAGAGCAAATATGTATCAAGAAAATGGTCCGTACAAGAAACTGAAAACCCCCTTTACTACTGTGTTCACAGGCTTTACAGTTTTTTTATTGGCGCGCGCGAATTACTCACTTTTGCCTTCAAATCACACCCATGGGACTAAAAAAAACCGAAGCAAAAGAATATGCCAGAATGCTGTTTTTGGATACAAGCCAAAAACTCACCAATAAGGAAATTGCCGATCGCGTAGGAGTACGTCCCAATACCATCACTAAGTGGATAGATCAGGAAGCCTGGAAGAAACTGCGCAAGTCCCTTATGGTCACCCGCCAAAAAATGATTGGGGATCTCTATGATCAATTGGAATGGTTGAACAACCATATCATTACACGTAAGGTGCAGTATGACGTTCCGGAGGATTTATTGAAACCCAAAATAACAAAGGATAAAAATGGAAATGATAGGGTGGAGTACCCAAAATACAACGAAGAAGACTTTCCGGTAACTGTTGGGAATTTTGCCACTACTAAAGAAGCAAATACAATTGCAGTTATAACTACTTCCATAAAAAGGTTAGAAACCGAAACTTCTATTGCTGAAATTTATGAGGTTGCAACTGGATTTCTTGACTTTATCAAGCCTCAGGACTTTGATTTATATAAGCGCCTGGTTCCGCTATTTGATGTGTTTATAAATTCCAAACTCTCATAGATGGCCAAAGCTGAAGACAAGAAATATTTAGCCCTCTGGAATCAATACCGGGAAAATAGTGCAAAGGCAACGCCTGTTGACCTTAATGAAACCCCTGCACAAAAACAAAAGCGTATTGCCCATCTGGAAGCTCATCCAGAGGAGTGGAAAAAATATTATTTCCCACATTATTGTACTTCAGAACCTGCGAAATTTCATATTGATTTTACCAAAAGATGTATTGCGAATTCAGAATGGTATGAAGTTGTTTCCTGGGCGAGGGAATTGAGTAAATCATCTACAGCGATGATGGTTTTCTTGTTCCTGATCCTTACCGGTAGGATCAAAAATTTTGTATTGGTCTCCAACACTTTCGATAATGCAAAACGACTGCTATTGCCTTTTAAGGCCACACTGGAATCCAACAATCGAATCATTAATGATTATGGGGAACAGGAGGGTATTGGCAATTGGGAGTCCCATGAGTTTATAACCAAGAAAGGTGTTTCATTACGTGCTTTGGGAGCAGGGCAAAGCCCCAGGGGAACTAAAAATGATGCAAAGCGACCGGATGGAATTTTAATAGATGATATTGATACCGATGAGGAATGCAGAAACCCTGATCGTGTTACCGAAAAAGTGAAGTGGATCAACGAAGCACTTTACCCAACCAGATCAACCTCCAATGATCTCTTATTTGTAGTGTTGGGAAATATCATTTCAAAATATTGTTGCATTACAGAGCTTTCCAAAAAAGCAGACCGGCACGATATAATCAATATCCGGGACAAAGAAGGTAAAAGTACCTGGCCTCAGAAAAACACTGATAAGCTTATAGATCGGGTGTTATCTAAAATTCCCTGGAGCGCACAACAAAAGGAATATTTCAATAACCCAATTTCTGAAGGTGATACTTTTAAGGATATCACCTACGGCAAATGCCCTCCTCTCAAATTTTGTGATCAGGTATTTGTATATGCCGATCCCTCTACCTCAAATAAGGATCGTGGTCGAAATAAGCAAGCTTCTTATAAGTCTGTAGTGGTTGTTGGCAGTATGGGTCGGAAACGCTTTTTATATAAAGTTTGGATAGATCAAACCAGCAATGCCAAGTTTGTGGACTGGTTGTATGAAGCCTATTTATACCTGAAGGAAAAAAATGTGGATACCAAACGGATCTATATCGAAAATAACAGCTTGCAGGATCCACACTATCAACAGGTATTACTGCCCTTGATTTATCAGCGGGCAGATAGTTATGGATTTACCATACCAATTACTGAAGACAAACGCAGAAAGGCCGATAAGTTCTTCAGGATCGAGGGAACCCTGGAACCGCTCAACCGTCTTGGAAATCTGATTTTCAACAAAGCTGAAAAAGAGGATCCGAATATGATCCGTATGCACGATCAAATGATAGGCGTAAGCGAAAAAGCTTCGGTGATGGATGGTCCCGATTCATTGGAAGGGGCGTGTTGGCTGATTCAAAATAGAACGGTACAAAAAAATATGGATTATTCATTTGGGGCTATTAACTCACGAAAATACTAAGTTATGTTTTTATCTAAAACCGATATGCCAAGTACGATCTATGGCTATCAATTGGAACAAATTACCGAAGGCAATGATGATATCATAGATATCGCACTTGCCGCGGCTGAGGAAGAGGTACGAAGTTATCTATCTGGAAACAATAAAAAACAGTGGCAAGATGGAAGGCTGCAATACGATGTAGATGCAATTTTATCCCAGGTAGGTGCTGCACGAAATCCCCTGATCCTAAAACACGCTACTACCATTGCCAAATGGTGGGTAGTGGAACTCTGCAATGCCGATGTAATCTATGAGCAAACCAAGGAACGCTATGACCGTGCTGTATCCTGGCTCAACAAATTGGCTAAAGGAGAAGTTAACCTAAGCTCGTTGCCGCAAATTGACAATGAATTAAGCACCAAAGAGCCTTTTAGTTTCGGCTCACGCAAAAAATTTAACCACGAATAATTATGAGCAGTAGAAGATCCAGGACAAAAAAGCAATCGCATAATTTGGCTTTAAAAACAAATGCTTCATTACCAAAATATACAGCTACAATTGCCCCAAAAGCAGTGGCCAGCACCCGTAAAGATATTGCCAGTTGGAAAACCGCCGAAAAATTGACCAACCTGGTTGATCTTCCAAAGTGGTATTTAATTCAACAGCTTTTTAAGGAAATTAAGCTGGATGCATTATTGACTTCACAATTACAAAACCGCCAGTTAAAAGTATTGGCAGAACGTATTGTACTTAAAAAAGCCAATGGGGAGGTAGATGAGGAGCAAACAAAATTAATCAACAATGCCAAGTTTACCAATGAAATCAACAAACACATTTTAGACAGTGTTTTTAATGGACATTCATTAATTGAATTGTCTTTAAATATTGAAAAAGTACTTCAGGTAGACTTATTGCCCAGGGAAAATATAGATCCCAGAAATGGAAGGTTATATCCCGATTATACTGAAGATACATTTACCCCTTACCGTGAAGTTGCAGAATACGGTACCTGGTTGTTGGAGTTTGGAGCCAAGGGTAATTTAGGTTTGTTGAACAATGCAGTTCCCCACATTTTATTTAAACGATTTGCGCAAAGTTGTTGGAGTGAACTATGCGAGATTTATGGCATTCCGCCCAGGGTCATGAAAACAAACACCCAGGATCCCGCTATGGTAAAGCGTGGCGAAACGATGATGAAAGATATGGGCGCAGCCGCTTGGTTTATTATTGATGAAAGCGAAAGTTTTGAATGGGCAAAAGGCGTGAATACCAATGGGGATGTTTATAGCAATTTAATGACATTTTGCAACAATGAAATTTCATTGTTAGTTACAGGAGCTGTTATTGGTCAGGATACTCAAAACGGTAGCAGGTCTAAAGACGAAAGCGGTCAGGAAATGTTGAATACTTTATGCGATAGCGATTTGCGTTTATTGGAACAAGCTTGGAATACCACAGTTATACCTGCACTCTCAAAAATAGGTGTTTTAAAAGGAGATATTACCTATGGATATGAACAAACCGAAGATATAAGCCAGTTATGGACAATGACCAAGGAATCCTTGCCTTATTTTGATGTGAAGCCGGAATGGGTAAAAGAGAAGTTTGGCATTGAAGTAATTGGGAAACGAGAAGTGCCAAAGCAGCAAAACACCCTTAGCCTTGGCGCGGATTTTTTCGACTAAGCCCTAAAGGTTACTTTGGGGCATTGCACGGCAGGCTATCGCATTTGTATAATTGCACTTGTGGCCATTGCAACCATCAACAACAGGATTTACAGTTAGCCTTAAATCCTAAGTTTAAA
>JBGSNV010000332.1:0-13050 GCA_041739485.1 Chitinophagaceae bacterium | reverse complement strand
GGGTTGCTTTCGGGTCGAGTTTCATCCAAACCGGTTCGGTATACAGGTTGCCCGGAGCCAGATTCCAATGTTGGCCTTCACCCCGATCCATCGGTAATTTTACGGTATGCCCATCCTTTCGTTTAAATGTTTCGTATTTGTGAAAAACCAGTTGTACCCGGTAATCGCCCGATTTCAGTTCTTTCAGGCTTTGAAGCGGATAGCCAAAGCAGGAGGCATCTATCGTGCGGGTCTGTCCGGGCTTCCAATCTTCCACATCTACACCAAATACCTGAGCCGATTTGTAACCATCCGTCACCGCAAAACGGGGTTCCCCTTCCGCATCTTTACTCAATAAGAGGAGCAACCTTCCATCCAAAACTTCTGAGGAAAGCCCGGACGGGTAAGGAACCTGAAATTGCAACTGTGCCTGCAAAGCCGGAAAAGCGAGAATTGATAAACCAAAAAGTAGAAAAAAGACGAATTTCTGCATAGAAAAATTTTATAATACTCAAATTAAAGAAATTTTTAGGTGTGAGCCTTCCCCGTTTTTTTTCTTTTCATTCAAAAAATTTTATATTTGCATTCTGGCAACGCTTTCACATGTAGTGGAGGCGTTGTTATTTTTTTCTGCCTAGTCTAAAAACGAAATCGATTGCTGGCAGAAACAAAGCTTTTTTAACACTTGAAAAACAGAACATATGGTACCGGTTAATTACGTTACGCAGGAAAGTTTTGAGAAATTACAGGAGGAGTTACATCATTTGCGCACCGTGGAACGCCCCGCAGCCGCAAGGGCTATAGCTGAGGCAAGAGAAAAAGGAGACTTGCGTGAAAATGCGGAGTATGATGCTGCCAAAGAAGCTCAGGGACATCTTGAAGCGAAAATGAAACAACTCGAAGTGATTGTAGCAAACAGTCGTATTGTAGATACAAGTACCATCGATACCAGTACGGTGAGCATTCTTACCACGGTAAAGATCACCAATGTAGCTACCAAAAAATCAATGACTTATCAGATTGTAAGTGAAAAAGAGGCCGATCTGAAGTTGGGGAAAATTTCTGCAAGCAGTCCCATTGGAAAAGGATTGATTGGCAAGGCAGTGGGAGAAATTGCAGAAGTGCATGCTCCTACGGGTATCCTGAAGTTTCGGGTAGAAGAGATTACAATATAAAATCCCATTTATCAAATTTCAAATTCCAAAGCGAAATCGCATTTTGGGATTTGGAATTTTTTTATTTGGGATTTCCTTGATTGTTACCTTTACCTCATGACCTTATTTTCTAAAATTATTGCCGGAGAAGTTCCTTCTTACAAAATTGCCGAAAACGATAAGTATTTTGCCTTTCTCGATTTATTTCCTTCTGTTATTGGGCATACTTTAGTTGTTCCTAAAATAGAGACGGATCGCCTGTTTGATCTTCCCGACGAATACCTTGATGGCTATCTTTCGTTTTGCAAACCCATTTCGAACGCCATATGCAAGGCCTTTGGGGTAGATCGGGTGAACATTATTACCCTCGGTTTTGAAATCCCCCATGCCCACATTCATCTTGTACCCATGAACAGTATGCGGGATTCGAACATTGTAGCTAATAAAACAAGGATGTCGGAAGCAGATCTTTTGGAGATACAACGTAGAATCCTTGCGCACCTTTCGTGAAAAGTATGCAAGGCAGTTTCAGGCGGTTTTATCTGTTCCATCTTCTGTTTCAGAAAGCGGTGTGCCACTGCTGCATTCATGGGTAACTTCATCATATTTTCCCTTCAGATCATCGTATTTTGTTTTGCCCCATAATGGCAAACCGATAAAATAAGAGGCACGGCCTATCAGGTGGCCGCCAATTGGAGCTGTCAGCAACATAAAAAAAATAATAGCAATAACCCGGCTTGTAACCCCGTTATCTTTAAAGTAAACAGCCGAAGCTGCAAGAATCAAACCAATGCCCAAGGTAGCCGCCTTGGTAGTTACCGATATCCTCAGGTACAAATCGGGCATCCGTAAAATACCTATCCCCGCTAAAAAAATAAAAAGCGTGCCGAGTGTTGCAAGGATCGCAATGAGTAAATCAATCATCATTTTTATTTTTACGTTTTTCGAGATAATAAGAAAATGCCGTGGTACTTAAAAAAGCTATCAGTGCAAGAATCATAGCATTGTCTAAAAAAGTAGGCTGTTCAGTAATGATGCTGTGCAACGCGATAATACCAATTCCGATACTGATCAAAAGATCGAGAGCCACCACCCGGTCACTAATAGTTGGTCCTTTATAAAACCGGATAAAAACCAACAGGACCGAAATTCCGAGTAACGGTAATAAAATATAATATAGATAGTTGTAAAGATTCACCTGTGTATTTTTAATCATTTTTTTGATCAACTCGATCTCCGGCTTATTCGGATAGCAATCCCCCATAACCAATCACGCTGCTGGTAATGGGTTTGGCAGTATTTCATCTTGTTAATTGAAGAATCCGTTTTTCAAATCCGTTTTTGATGCTTTTAATAAAAGATTCCTTGTCTGTAACATACATCGTATGTACGTATAATACTTTTTTATCGGTACTTACATCCAAACTTAATGTTCCCGGTGTAAGGGTGATCAGATTCGCAAGCAAGGTTATTTCAAGATCAGAAGTAACATCAAGAGGAACCTGCACGATACCCGGTTTCATATTCAATTTTGGCGTCATAACTTCATAAGCTACCTGCAGATTGGCCTTCAGCAATTCGTACAGAAAATACAAGACAAAAGCAACCAACCTTGGTATGACCACGAAATATTTTGTGTTCGGCGCCTCGCCTTCTATCCGGGCGATCCACATGATACCAAAACTCAGCCAAAACCCGAAAAAGTAGTTGCCAAAGGAGAAATCGCCGGTAAGCGCCACCCATACAAACATGAGGATAATATTCAGTAATAAGGTTCTTGTCATAATCTATGTTCCTTTTTAACTAAGGCCTGAGTACCGCCCGGATATAGTTTTCAGGATGCATCAATTCTTCCGCAATTTGTTGGGAAAGCCGCTGTATGGGTTCTGCCCCAAAACCAATGTACAAACTCACAGCACCCAAAAAAACGATCGGTACCACCATGGAAAGTTTGTCTTTCCTGCTCATATTTTTATAATACAAAAAGCCTTCCCGATCCTCCACTTTTTTGGGATGCTTCCAGAATACATCAATCCATAAGACCCCAATTATGTACAAGGTAAGAAAACTACCGAGCAATATGGCTCCAAGCACCCAATATTGCTTCAAATCGAAAGCGGCGAGTATCAGAGAAATCTTAGGCCAGAAACCCGACAACGGCGGTACTCCTACTATTGAAAACAGCGGAATAGCTAAAATAAAACTCAGCCATGGATAACGATCGTAAAGCCCTCCGCAGTCCCGGCGCTCCCAATGCCCTTCAATCTGATAGATTAGTCCGCCTGCCAAAAACAAGTTGGTTTTTACAATTATGTCATGAAACATATAAAATACCATCCCGGCTATGGCGGCTTCCGTTCGTAATCCAAGGCCAACGACCATAAAACCAATATGGCAAACAATCAGGTAAGAAAAAAGCCGCTGTATATTTTGCTGCATCATAGCACCCAGGCCACCGGCGACTATCGTAAGGATTGCTACCGAAATAAACAGATTGTTCAGAAACGGATCGTCAGGGAAAATAAGCAGAAAAACCCTTGCCATAGCATACACACCCACCTTGGTTAGCAGACCGCCAAAAATGGCACTGACCGGAGCAGGAGGAGTATGATAAGAAGCCGGCAACCAGGAAAACAAGGGAAATACCGCCGCCTTAATGCCAAAACCCACCAGAAAGATTATACCGGCAATCCGAACAAGGAACTTATTATCTACTGCTGCCAGTTTTACGGATAGATCAGCCATGTTTAAAGATCCGGTCAACCCGTAAATGACAGCCACAGCGGTAAGAAATATTACCGAAGCCAACATATTGAGGGTGGAATATTTTACAGCCCCCTCGAGTTGAGCCTTTAACCCTCCCAGACTTAGCAAAACAAAACTTGCTATGATCATGATCTCAAACCAAACGTACAGGTTAAAAAGATCTCCGGCAATAAACGCCCCGGTAAGGCCAGCAAGCAGAAAATGAAATACCGGGAAATAACCAAAATGGATTCTGTTTCCCAGCAAGGTAGTGGTGGAGGCAACAGATACAGCAAGTCCGGCAATAGAGGTCAGCAATACAAGGACTGCCGAAAACCGGTCGACCACAAAGCTGATGCCAAAAGGGGCTGCCCAACCTCCGGTATTCATCACCTGAATACCCGAACCGCTCACCCAAACAAACAGCAGGGTTGATAAAACCACCCCAAGAAGATTGCCGAGAATGCTCAATATCCGATGATACTGTGGCCTTTGCCAGCAAAATATCAGGATGAGGGCCATCCCCATTTGCCAGAGTAACGGTAAAATCAATAAGGTTTGGTTCATACAGTTTGGTCGGTAGTATTCATGAGATCAAGATCATCGGTTTGTACAACAGCCCAGGCACGCTTGAGCAATACAATGGCAAAGGCCTGCAAGCCAAAGCTGATAACTATCGCTGTGAGGATCAATGCCTGTGGCACCGGGTCGGCATAAAGTCCTTCCATTTTATGGGCATCCTCCGCAATAATGGGCGGATTGCCTTTTACAAGCCCTCCAATGAGAAAAATTAAGAGATTGGCTCCGTTTCCAAGCAGAATCAAACCAATGATGAGTTTAACAAGACTACGGCGCAGCATCATATAAATGCCAGTGGCATAGAGCAGTCCTACAATAATGGCTAATAATATTTCCATAATACTCAGGCCGATTCAGAAATGGTAAAAATAATGGTCAATGCTACTCCTACCACCACCAGGTATACGCCCATGTCGAATAGCAGGGCGGTACCTACCATCCCAATAACCGGGATTTTATCGGGGTACCAAAGGACGGTCATAAAGGCTTCTCCTTGAAAAAGCACCGGGGCCAGCCCGGCAAGAAAAGACATGGCCAGCCCGATTGGCATCAACCAGCTTACATTGATGCGTAATAGCTTTCGGGTATTTTCCAGACCATTGGCAAATGCATGTAGCACAAAGGCTATAGAAGCTACCAAACCACCCACAAATCCTCCTCCGGGCAGGTAGTGTCCCCGAAGTAAAATGAATACCGAAAACAAAAGCAACAATGGCAAAAGGTATTGCGACGCTGTTTTTAAAATGATGGTTTTCATAATTAATTTTTTTGTTTTTTGTTTATGGTTCTTGCCGCCTAGCCGGATTTTTTTTATTGCATATTTTTGATTTCAAATTTCTTATTGACATCCCCATTCGAACAACGTCTCCCGGAGGAACGGAGGGGAGGTTGCGATACAAAATTATTGCAGACTGAATATTTCAAATTGCAGATTGCCATTTCACTTCCGATAGCTATCGGAATCACCTTTCACGTTTGACGTTTCACCTTTCACCTTTCCCTCATTATTCTTCATCCTCAGCTTAATCAATCCAAAAACCCCGATTGCTGCGATGACCAATACCGTTATTTCCACCATCGTATCCATCCCTCTAAAATCAACCAAAATCACATTTACAATATTTTTTCCTTTGGCCTTTTCGTACGCCTCGCTAGCATAAAAAGTACTTAATGCTTTGTCACTTTTTGCGTCCAGTGCAGATAAAGCAATTACCGAAACCACTGCCCCAAAAAGTAATGAAACCACCCAGTCGCGAAGATGTTGCATCCGCGTCGATTTGCTGAGATAGGTTGGAAGTTTATACAAGATCAAGACAAATAAGATTACCGTAAGGGTATCAATGGTAAACTGTGTCATGGCCAGATCAGGAGCGCTGTAAAACACAAACAACAAACAAATAGCATACCCCGTAACTCCAAGCCCGGCTACTGCACCCAACCTTGATGAAGTATTGACTGTGAAAAAAATAGCCATAACCATTATAATCACAATCACCGCTTCATATACAGTAATTTCCAGCTAGGATTCTTAACGGGGTGTAAAATTGATAATTCTGAAAATTTGTGTACCGAGCAATACGGTAAGGAAAACAATGACCACCCGAACATACCGGCGCAAATAACCACTTTGAAAAAAAACCGTCCATTTGAAAAACAGGGCATTCATTCGGCGGGTAAACTGGATCAGTAATTGCTCAGGAGCCAGCTTTTCAAAAGATTGCATGGCCTGCTGATTTTTAGCACCAGGTTTATAAAACCAATACAACAACAACCCGGTAAGGATGGTGACTGCACTCAAACCCAGGATAAGATTAAACCCATGCCAAAGCTTTAAATGTATATCTGCGGTATCCATGCCGAGAGCAGCTACTACCGGAAAAATAAGCGTTTTCTCAATCAATCCCGGAAACAAACCAAAACTTAAACCCAAAATGCCAAGCAATAAGGGAGGTCCCCACATCAGTGGACCGGGCAATTTTGTATCGGCAGATTCTTCCATTTTTTTACCAAAGAAAGGACTTACACCCACCCACATTCCGGCTGCGAGTAAAAAAATCTTGGTTATCATCAGCGCTGCCAGCAATAGTTCCGGAAGATAGGGCGCATGCAAAGCAGTTTCGTAAAGCAAATCTTTTGAAATAAACCCGACAGAAGGCGGTATTCCGCCATTACTGAGAGCTGCCAAACCTCCTGCAAGGGCAACGGGAAACAAGACTCTGCCCAATCCACGAAGCTTCGAAATATCACGGGTACCCGTAGCAGAATCTACATTTCCGGTTACCAAAAACAATCCGGCTTTGTAAAGCGCATGCACCAGAATAAACAAAGACACCGAGAGCAATGCATCCCTTGTGCCAATTCCAATCAAAAAGACCATGATGCCCAATGCCGAAATAGTGGAATATGCAAGAATGCGCTTCATATCGGTCCGGAACAAGCTATGAAAGGCGGCATAAAGCATGGTCACCCCACCGAAACCCATCAGGGTAATATGCCAGCCATCACTCCCGCATAATAGCGGGCTTAACCGGAGCAACAGGTAAACCCCTGCTTTCACCATCGTGGCACTGTGCAGATAGGTACTTACAGGTGTAGGTGCTTCCATAGCGCCGGGCAACCAAAAATGAAAAGGAAATTGTGCCGATTTGGTGAACGCAGCCATTAAGAAAAACAATAACAAAAGGGGATAAGCCGATTGTGTTGTAAAATCCATCCCTCCCGAAAGCAATTCCTGAATGGAATAAGTACCCCCCACAGAACCCATCAATAAGGCACCTGCCAACAAAAACAAACCGCCAAAACCGGTTATCCCAAGCGCAATTAAAGCGGCCCTTTGCGAAGCAGCGGCCCGGTTGTTAAATCCAATCAGAAAAAAGGAACTGATGCTCGTTAACTCCCAGAACACAAACAAGGAAATCAGGTTATCGCTTAGTACCAATCCCAGCATCGCCCCCATGAACATACTGAGATAGGCATAAAATTTATGCAGATTTTTGTACCCTTTCATATAACCTGCAGAGTACAAAAACACCAGACTACCAATCCCGGTAATCATTAAACAAAACAGCAAACCGAGTCCGTCTACCCGAAATGAGAGGTCGATACCCAACGAAGGAACCCATTTAAAAATGGTCGTATAGCCGCCGGATTCTGCAACTTCAGGCAATAGCATTAGAAAATAAATAAAAAGACCAACAGGCACCAGACTTGCGAGATATTCTACTTTTCCGGTAAGACGATTCCCGGTTATTGCCCAAAGAAGTGCAGCAATAAACCCGGAAAGAACAGCAAAAAGCATCTGGGATATTTGTTATTGGTGACAAACAAATATAACGGTTTGAGCGGGTAAAAAAACGCTGTGTTTTCCCGCTATTACCATGTCGGCAATCTGCTTGCCTTATACAAGTGCAAATTTGTCTCCGTCAAAAAGGCCTTTATCGCTCAGTTTTAAATGCGGAATAACCAACAGTGCCATAAACGAAAGCGTCATAAATGGAGATTTTAACCTAGAACCCAAAACAGATTTTGAAAAGGCATCGAGCTTTGCGTACTGCTCCCCGATAGCAAACCCATCACCGTTGCTCATCAATCCTGCAACCGGAAGACCAAGAACCTGATCGGTCGTTCCGTCGGTAGCTGCGAGGCCGCCTTTTTCAGCTATCACCAGATTGGCCGCCCTTGCCATATCCGCATCCGTGCAACCCACCACCACAATATTGTGGCTGTCGTGTGCTACACTCGAAGCAAGCGCGCCTTTTTTCAACCCAAAATTCCGGATCAATGCCAATGCTACCGGAGCTTTACTATAGCGGTTGATGACTGCCATCTTCAAAATATCATTCCCGGTATCGGCAATAAGCCACCCCTCTTTTCTTGCAGGACTTAAATGGAGATGACCTGTAATCAATTGTCCATCGAGTGCTTCGATTACAGAAACAGTTTCTGTACCCGGATCAGCCATTTGAAAAGCCCCGGAGGTTACAGCCCCGATGGTAAACTGATTGATGGGTTGCAACGCCGTGGCAGGGTCTGGCAGAATCAAGGTTTTGCCGGCATCTGCCACCTTATGACCATTGATGTAAGTAGCGAGCACTTTGAAATCTTTCAGGTCTTCCACAAGGATGAAATCTGCAGGATCGAAGGGTTGTAAAAGCCCGACCTCCAATCCATAATGACGGACAGGATTGATGCAGGCTGCCTGCAGTACTTTGAATAAACCGATTCCGGCATCTATTGCCCGGGCACACAGTTGATTGATATGTCCTTCGAGCAGGCTATCGGGATGTTTGTCATCGCTGCAAAACATCATGTGTTCGTGCCAATCCTGCATCAACGGAATCAGTGCATCGAAATTTTTAGCTGCGCTTCCTTCCCGGATCAGGACCTTCATCCCTCGTTGTAATTTATCGAGCGCCTCTTCTTTGGTAAAACATTCATGATCGGTAGATATACCAGCATTTATATAAGTCTGCAATGCTTCGCCACGCAGTCCAGGGGCATGTCCGTCGACCGGTTTATTGCGTTGTAAGGCTGCCGCTATTTTTTCCATTACTTCCGGGTCATTGTACAATACCCCCGGAAAATTCATCATTTCACTCAGGTACTTTACTTCGGGCAGATCAAGTAAAGCAGAAACGGCGGCAACGTCAAGGGTTGCACCGGCTGTTTCAAATGTTGTGGCCGGCACACAACTCGGCGCCCCAAAATAAAACTTAAACGGAACCCGTCGCCCTTCCTCCATCATATAGTTAACACCCTCAATACCGCATACATTAGCTATCTCATGAGGATCGCTAACGGTAGCCACGGTACCATGAATCACCGCAAGCCGCGCAAATTCGGAGGGGATCAGCAAACTGCTTTCAATATGCACATGGGCATCTGTAAATCCCGGCATCAAAAAAGGCCACCCGTCCTGTTCCGCCGCCGGAACGAGTTCCTGTATTGCTACAATGCGTCCTTCAGCTACCCGAAGCGTAACCGGAACAATTACCTGTTCGCTGATTTTTACAAGCCTGGCAGAAACATCAAAACCCATGCGATTAATCATTGCCGGAAAGTAAAGAATATCCTGCATACCCGAAATAAAAATCAGGCAGGATGGCTTGAAGAAATATAAGTGAGCTTATTTACCATTTTCAACCATTAAAGCATGTAGGTCAATAAAGATTGGTATCGCATTTACCTAACCAACAAAAGCTATTTTAATAAAAGAAAAATCGGGTGCTGGAAGGGTTCAAACGCAGAAATCCGGTTTCAGAAGACTGAAACCGGATTCTAAAAAATATATGGAATGTACCGTTAGATGCGGAAGTGACTGAACGCTTTGTTCGCATCTGCCATACGGTGCACGTCTTCTTTCTTTTTGAAAGCTGCGCCTTCCCCTTTGCTTGCTGCAACGATTTCGTTGGCAAGTTTGTCGGCCATACTACGGCCATTACGGTCGCGGCTATAGCGAATCAGCCATTTCATGCTAAGACTGATCTTACGATCAGGACGCACTTCGCTTGGAATCTGAAAAGTAGCACCACCAATCCGGCGGCTCCGTACTTCTACAGCAGGGGTTACATTTGATAACGCTTTTTTCCAGATCTCATAACCGTCTTCACCGGTTATTTTGGCTACTCTTTCAAGAGCATCATAAAATATGGTAAGGGCAATACTTTTCTTGCCTTCCCACATAATATTGTTAACAAAGCGGGTAACCTGCACATCGTTGAAACGGGGATCCGGTGCGAGGGGTAATTTTTTGGCTTGCGCTTTCCTCATGGTTTATTCTTTAGCTTAATGCGATTTATTTATTTGGATAGGGGAAAATTATTTCTTTACTTTTTCCCGCTTGGTTCCGTATTTGCTACGGCTTTGCTTACGACCTTTAACACCGGCGGTGTCAAGGCTACCACGAACGATATGGTAACGTACACCTGGTAAGTCTTTTACACGACCTCCGCGGATCAGCACGATGCTGTGTTCCTGCAGATTGTGGCCTTCACCTGGTATATAGGCGATCACCTCAATCTTATTGGTCAAACGAACTTTAGCCACTTTGCGGAGTGCTGAGTTTGGCTTCTTTGGGGTGGTGGTATAAACGCGGGTACAAACGCCACGCCGTTGAGGACATGCATCCAGTGCACGGCTCTTGCTTTTGGCTTTTATTACTTCCCTGCCCTTTCTAACTAATTGCTGTATCGTAGGCATTCTACTCTTTTTAAAATTGGACGGCAAAGGTAAGCGTGACGACCCAATTATCAAAAACTAAATCGAAAAAAATGTAAATTTATCCCCACAGGGGGGTAAATAAGAGGAAAACCGCTATTAGAATTACCAGTAACATATTGCTAATCAGGTTAATAGCATCATTATCTACCCTTTGCAATCCTTTTATAAGTTCGCCCTTTTCTTCTTGTTTTAAAAATTCCACCCGCTCTCCGGCTCTGTTTCGATAGGACGCCTGAAACATACTTCCAAGTAAACTATCAAGTAACATCCCGAAAAATCCACCGGCTGCCACCCAAACCGGATACCCGATTCCAATTGTCCATGCCGCAAAGCCGATCAACAGGGCTCCAAGGAGTCCGGCAAGGGTCCCTTGTACCGAAACGCCGCCGGAAAGCCCCCGCGGCATTGGCTTCCCGCCCACAAGATCGTACACTTGCCCGCCAAATCGATTACCTACCTCGCTGCTCCAGGTATCTGCCGTACTCACAGCCACCGAAGTAGCAAACAATACACCCCATGCCTCCAAACCGGTCAAGGCAAAACCCATAATGCAAATCCCGGCAACCGACCCATTGCTTAGCACCTGCCGATAATTCCGCGGTTTGCCATGACCTGCATCGGGCACCCAACTTTTTTTGCCCTTACCCAACTTGCTTAGGATACTCCCCGAAATAAAAAACAACCCGATTAAAGCAATCCCCGAAAACCCGCCACCCAGCCATATAAAAAAACCAAGCAAGCCAGCGGTAACTGCTCCACCGGCATCAAGCCACCGCCAGTTGCAGGCGAGATATGCCAGCCCTGTCAGCGACATCAGCGTCAGCAAAGCCATCTGCAGGGTAGGAGTGCCCAAATCAGGCAGCACAGCCAACAGCAGCCCTGCACCAAGCGGCACAGTCACATTATCCCAGCCTCCGCTTGTAACCCCTTCAAGCGCAGCCGTAACTAAAGCAATTAATACGGATACCAGCAACCAACTTTGCGGATCCACCATTTGCCGCACAGATATATAAAAAAGCGGATCCAATGCTTCGAGGAAAGCAGGTACCCACTGTACCAAACAAAAAGTGGTAATGGCAAAAACAGCAGTTCCTAATAAGGACTTGGGGTCTCCTGTCAGGTTGTATTTTTCCGGAGCAAGAAGACTTCCGGCTATGGCCGCAAACGCATCGGCAAACGCGAGGATCAACATGGGATAGATGACAAGATACCAGGCGCCCGGCATTGCAAAAAGCAACAACAGCGCATAGGAAAACGGGAAAAGGGCGATACCCCAACTCTTGCGTTGATGAATATCCACCGCAAGCCATTGCAGGTGAACCGCCAACAAAAGCAGGAAACCAAATCCAAGGCTCAGCCAGCCGGTTAAAAACGGATCTTGAAAAAACACACCACTGATGGCTAACCCACCCACGCCGGCAATGTGCAGGGCTTTGCGGGCCAGCAAGGCCTTACCCGGTCCGGCCTTAGCACTCCGCTCGGAAATCCATAATATTCCGGCAATCAAACCCAGTAAAACAAGGACGCCTGTAATATCCATTTCTGAAAATATCGTCAACATTACAACAAGTAAAGCATAAGCCGCTTAACTTACCTGCTTTAGCTGATATTATGCGCTTACAGGAACTCGAGGATCTGCAATGGTTTCCCCATTGGATGCGAACACACCAAATGGAATTTCTGCGGTATATGGCGGACCGTTTCAGGTTATATGAACCGGTATTGCCGGTTCTGAAAAGCTTGCTGTCAAAAAATGCGGATAGTCCCTGGTACGATGCCTGTTCGGGTAAAGGGGGGCCGGTACTTTGGCTAAACAAGCAATTGCCGCATGCCGGATCGGTTGTACTGACCGACCGGTACCCGCAGGCCATAGAACATCTGCCCGCTAATGTACAGGTGCTGCAACGTCCGGTGCATTTACCCGATGAGCTTCCGGGCACAAACGGACTGCTGAGTTTTTTCAACAGCTTTCACCATTTTTCTGAGGAAGAGCAAACCATCCTGCTCCAAAAGGCCGTGGTTGCCAAAAGACCCATACTGATTGCCGAAATTGTGCAACCGACACTCCTGTCGGGAGTATCGGTTTTGCTTTCCACCACTTTGGGACAGTGGTTGTTTGCACCCTTTATCAAACCCTTTAGATGGCACAGGCTGCTTTTCACTTATTTATTGCCGGTGCATGTTTTCACCACGCTGTATGATGGTTTGGTTTCTGTGGCCCGCAGCAGTAGCCGTAAACAATTCGAAGAGCTTGCTGCTGCAGCCACCACGAAAAACTACCGGTTCCGGTTTCAGCAAATGCAGGGGCGGTTTGCAATGGTGTATGTATTGGTGGGAGAGCCCTCACCCCCTTCCCCTCACCCCCTTCCCCTCT
>JBGSNV010000250.1:0-17934 GCA_041739485.1 Chitinophagaceae bacterium | reverse complement strand
TAAGAAATCAAACGGCTGTTGATGCCATCTTCTGCAGCATTACCAATTTGAGAAATATCTGTAGGCAGGAAAATCTGATTGTTCAAAGCGGGAATAGGTTGTGTAAAACTACCATTGCGGGAAGCACTTACAAAAGAATAGCGGTTCTCCTGGAAGGTATAACCCAATACGGCATTAATCTTATGCTTATCGTTGATCTTTTTGTCATAAGTCAGCGTAAATTCAGACAAATAATCGGGATTCAATGATTTGGTTGAGCCGTATCCGGTAAGAATGATGGGACGACCACCGGTACTCGGGGTAGCCGGAGAAAAGTTTCTGTTTTCTGTAAAATTATAATCGCCGCCTACAAGCGCCTTGAATTTGAAATCCTTCAGGAAGTCAATTTCTGCAAATACGTTACCGGTAATGCGGTAGCGGGTAAAGGTATTATCGGGCACTTCCAACTGATAAATTGGATTTGGCTCGTTAAAACCATCATCGGTACCATTACCGCCAGCATAAGAACCATCCGGGTTACGCACATTTACGGTTGGAGGAGAAGTTAATCCGAGAATCAGAATGCTGTTAAATGCAGTATAGGTATCGGCTGCACGCTCTACTGAACGGCTCATCATTAAAGAGTTACCAAGCTTGATGTTTTTATTTACTTTGATATCTCCATTAAAACGGGCATTGAAACGCTCATAATCGGTACGATACAAAATACCATCTTGCTTAAAGTATCCTGCAGAAAGCATGTATTGAGAGTTGGCAGAACCGCCTGTGGCTGTCATATTTACACTTGTAATAGCCGACTGTCTGAAAATTTCGTCCATCCAATCGGTTCCCTCACCAAACTGCTGCTCAACAGCATCGGGATTGGCAAGTTTTGGAATAATAGGCAATCCACTTGCAATCCGGGCTTCACTATTCAGGATAGCATATTCCTTAGCATTAAGCATGTCGGGCAAACGCCATGCAGACTGAATACCGCGATATACGTCCACATTCAAACTTGTACGTCCGGCTTTACCCCGCTTGGTAGTAATCATAATTACCCCGTTGCTTGCTCTTACACCATATATAGATGCAGCAGCCGCATCCTTCAATACATCAATGGATTCGATATCGCCGGTTCCAAAGGAGTTCAGAATATTATCTGCACCCTGATCAGGAAGCGGATAACCGTCTACAACAATCAACGGGTTGTTGGTACCCGTTAAAGAAGAAATACCGCGGATACGTATACTTGTACCACCGGCACCACCGGGAGCACCGCTGTTTTGTACAATCGTTACACCCGCTACGCGACCCTGAAGCGCCTGAGCGGCATCAGCAACCGGAGTGGCTGTAATTTCCTTACTGCTTACGGAGGAGATAGAAGTACTCAATGATTTCCTTGATCGGGTTCCGTAACCAACCACAACTACATCATTGAGAACGTTTGCGGTAGGAACCAAAGAAACAGAAATCGGGTCTTCATTAGCCAAACGAATCGTTTGTGTCTGATACCCAAGCAGCGAAATCTGAATGACATTGCCCTTTCCATCGAGTTTCAAAGTAAAAATACCATCAACATCTGTTGTGGTACCAGTTGAGCCATCCAGCGAAGTAACACTCGCACCGGCTGCGGGCAGCTTGGTGGCGTTGTCAACCACCTTTCCCGTGATGGACTTAATAACGGTATCAGCAGCCATTGTGTTGATCATACCGGATGCAAAATTCGTTGCTTCTTTTTGAGAAACAACTGCATAGCTATTGGTATTCAATTTTTTAGCCACAAATCCTACAGGTTGCAACAAAGCCTGTAAGGCTTGTTCTGCATTGGTATAGGTAGCGGCATCAAAAATGACCTTGCTTTTAGGCAGTTTGGCCGCCTCATACACAATGTCAACACTAAACTTCTGATGTATCTTTTCAATACAATCGGCAATGGAACTCTCCTGTTCCGCCGGAATTTGTTCACGGCCTGTCCTGTCGGAAGGACCTGCTGTGGATTGCGTGCTTAAAAAAAGCAGGCAACCTAACATAGAAGCCAATAATATTGGCTTCAGCATCAATCTGAATGTAATCATGGCGCAATTCGAATTTAAAAAATGTAAAAGCAGTTAATATTCAGGTCATTTATCCCTTACCTGAAAAATTTTATCGTTTTGTTTTTCTATGGTTAAAGACATCGTTATTTCAATAGCATTCAAAAGTTCATCAAGGCTTTTCGCTTTCAGGTGCCCATCCATCGTTCGATTCATCAAAGCAAGGTCATCGAACTGCAAGGTATGCCCATAGCGGTTGTATACCATTCCTGCAATTTCGGTAAGAGGGGTATTGCTAAAATGAAATGTGTCATCTTTCCAGTCTGCAATTACCGCAGTTTCAACAGAAATAATTGCCGGAGGAACATTTCGCTCAACAGGAGCAAGCTTCACAATTTCTCCTGGCTTTACAGCAATCGGTTTTTTCATTTTTTCATTATAGCGCACCTCCACCTTCCCCTCTTTCAGGGCTACTTCCGCATTATCATTGTAAGCATTTACATTAAACTTGGTTCCCAACACCCGCACCTGCATGGTTTTAGTATTTACTATAAAGGGAGCCATCTTCGGATCGGTTCCTTTGGTAACTTCAAAATAAGCTTCTCCGGTAAGAAACACGGCCCGGGCACTGTCATTCAGCCAGGGAGAAGGTACTTTAAGGATGGAATGTGCGTTCAACACCACTACCGATTGATCGGGAAGTATAATTCTTTTTTTCTCGCCAAAATTTGTGGAATAGATAATGAAAGGTTCTGCAGGTTTTAAAATGAAATTCCAAACCAATAAAGCAGATAATAAAATAGCTGCAGCAGCTACTGCTGAATAAATGAAACGCCTGACAGGAGCCATTTGTGACTGTTCTCCATCCTCAATTCTTTTGCGAATCTTTCCCCAGTTTTCATCAACCCGGCTTTCGGATATTTCCAGCTTTTTACCCTGAAATGGTATATTATCGGAATCTTCTAAATGCATATAATAGCAGCTAATCAAATAGAAGACACCACAGGCATCTTTTTATACTCTCTTTTTGTTAAAAAATTTTTTTAGGGTGAAAAGCTGGGGAAATTGCAGCGATAAAGATCATTCCCCTACCGTTCGGAAGACAATTGCGAGAATAATTAAAGAGCGGTATTTAAGGTTGGCTTTCAAATAGGTGATGGCTTTATGCGATAAGTTCACTACGCTTTGGTATTGAATTTCAAGTACTTCTGCTATCTCGGTATTGTTCATATCATTGAAATACTTTAGATAAATCACCTCTTTTTGGCGGGTCGGCAGCCCGTTCAGTAAATCTTTGATTTTTTCGCGTACTCCATTGGCCATCTCCTTCTCCACAAGAATGTCCTCAGCCGAAAAAGTGATGACTGGTTCAGTTTTTTGAAAACGGAGTAACCTGCGTTCTGCCACTTTCTTATTGCGGATTACATTCAGACAATACCGGCGCATCAGGGTAAAAAAGAAGGCATTCAAATTCTTTAAAGGGCCGGTTTTTTGTCTTTGCGTCCAGGCTTTAATAAAAATTTCCTGTACCGCATCATCTGCCTGCATATCATCTGCGAGTAAGGTATTCCCATACTGGTATAACCGGCTAAAAAGTTGTCGGTGTATTTGTCTCAAGGCATTCGTGTTGTCGGACAGAACCCCCAACCACAAATTCTCCAGACTTTCCTCTGATGACGAATCCGTTTGCATGCAGCAGTCAAAACTTTGGTTTGGCCCCCTCTCAAAAAAGGGCTGTTAATCAGTTCAAAAGTATTGTTTTGTCCTTTGTTTAAGTAAATTTAATAATATGAATCCATAAAATCAATTTTTTCATTCCCAACTTTATGCTACAGATCTCCTTTTCAATTGGCAAAACATCATTCAAAACCTGCAACCATATTCAGGAGTTCCGGCATAAAACGCTGATAACAGCGCTCCAAAAATGGAAGATACTCCTCAAATAAGATCATAGCAGGGGCAGCATCATTCAAAAAAGCGCTTCTATAGACCACGCCTCCAAAACTTTTCTCAATCCCCCAACGTAACCGGTAATTCGATAGCCAATCCTGTTCTTTCATCCTTGAAAAATAGAGTTCGGTTGCCGGAGGTATCCAATCCCGCCATTGATCCATAGAATCATAAACAAACAAAGCAAACGCTTTCAGGGCTTTTTCATCTGCAAATAATTGGGGGTCATTTGCTATAAAGTAATCAAAAGACACATCTACAAAGGCACCGGCGTATAACCGATATACCGGGCGAAATACTGCTTTAGCCTCCTTAACAGCCGGATGTGCATCTGTAAAAGTATCAATCAGTCGATGCAAACGAATGCCTCTTTGTATTTCAGCAGGATAATCAAATTGTTTTTTTCCTTTAATAAAGTCGCTGATCATATTGCCAACCAAAACGGGTGGGTCTTTAAAAGAACAATAAGCATGGGCGAGATAATTCATAAAGGATTAAAGTTAAGCAGATTACCTCTATTTTTTTCAAAGTTGAAGTATAGACTTTTCAAAAAAGCTCCCACTCGTTTCTTGAAACAACCCTTATATAGGTTAAAGTTGCTTCCAGCAAAATAATGGGGTTTCTAGCGTTTTTATGATTCTGTTCAGAAGGCTGATTTATAAAAAGCGGGCACCCAGGCATAGTCGTTGGGCTATATCTTTTCCGCGCTTCGAAATCACATCTGTTGAAGTTCCACTCCTTCATCCCAAAGAATGTCTCATAGGCTGCCAGCTTCGGTAAGTCATGCTGCGCCATGCCCATTCAAGCGGACCAAAGCGGAAACGCTCCAACCACCATTTGCTTGCCCAAACCTGAAGGGGAAAAATGAGAATAACCGGTAACATACAGATAAGTGGACCAACCTGCCCGCCGAACGCCATAAAAGGTCCCCGGAAAAAAGCAACATAAAGAAGTGACTGGAAGATATAATTACTTAAGGCCATGCGACCCACATAGTTAAATGCCTCTAGAAAGTAGGAAGACCGCACTGTAAATGCTTTTACAAAAAAATAAACATAGCAAAGGGAAAGCGGTACTACCCCCAGAAAGTAAAGCAGGGTCTTCAGCCATCCAAGCCCATCTCCTCCATAATAATGATCCCAGGATATAAAGGACATACCAAAGTTTACTGCAAGCGCAAGCGGGAAAACCCAACGGATATACGGAGCGAACCATTGGAGAAATAATTGGGGGGTAGCATACCATTTGTGACGGCTAACCCACATTCCCAACAAAAGCATGGCAAATACCTTAAAGGGGCGTACCTGGTCAAAAAGGTCTGCCTGTCTGTAAAAAAATGCAATCAGGTTGGCTTGAAAATAACCCGCAGGATCGGTTTTATTCATCATTACCAACGGGCTTATGGTCATCACATCAACTCCCATGGATTTGCCCACAAATAGCGAGGAGAGGTAAAAAGGAATTCCAAGGGTGAGGTTGGTATCAATAAAACGGAGAGGAAACAGCAACACCGGCAGCAACAAACAAAAAATGGCCGTTCTGAAAATCATCCGATCCGAACTATTTCTAAAAGCAATGAGTATAAAACCAAGCCAGGCATACAAAAAGACAATATCTCCTATCCAAAGCAGCAATAAATGAAGCAGGCCAATCAGGAGCATTCCCCAAAGCCTTCTTTTAAATACCGGCAAACCATCCAAACCCCGGCCGGCATGCAATTGCAACTGCAATCCGAACCCTATTCCAAATAACAGGCTGAAAATGGAATAAAACTTCCCTTCTACCACGGCATTGAGGAAAATGTCAAAGGCCTGATCTGCCACCCCGAAATGAATCCATTTTTCGCTATCCGATGTAGTGAAAGCAAGCGAACTTGCCACCATATTTACCCCGAAAATGCCGAAAATAGCAAATCCGCGAAGGGCGTCGAGCAAACCATAGCGTTCTTGGGCAGGTCCGGAAGTCGATTGCATGTTCTATATATTTTTCTAAATGTAATTCAACATTCCGCTACATCCAAACCTAAAATGATTCTCTTCCTTTTTCACTTAATCTTCTTATTGCCAATCAGTCCTTTTCTTTGAACCTGATATGTCTTTTATAAAATATCTGTTGAATTGGTTTATAATTCCTCCGCTTCTGCTAAAAGTGAGCAGGCAATTGCGTACCCAAAAAGCCTTTCAACATAAGTATTTAACCCCGCTGCTTCAGGATTGCTTAAAAAATAACGATGGCAGCATTTCCAAGGCAGATATCCGAAAAATTGAAAAATACTACGGACTTGCAGTTCCTGCGGTTTTAGGCGAAGCCTATGCGGTTTTACGGGGAAAGCCTATGACCGAGCGAGAACGCAAGGCCGCTACTTTTTTGGGAGCTACGACCGGTTTATTTGATGATTTTTTCGAAAACCGCGATATGGAGGATGCCTATATCAGAAACCTGTACAACTTGCCGGAAGATTATCGGGGAAACAACGATAACGAAAGACTCGCCAACCAATGCTGGCTGATTGCATTGGGAAATTCGGCTGCGGCTGATACACTCAAATACTATGCTGGGAAAGTACATGAAGCTCAGATAGAAAGCCGCAAGCAAGTCGGCAACGGGCTCACCCACAAAGAACTACAACAAATTACAGACGATAAAGGGGGGTATTCCGTCTTATTTTATCGTTCGCTTTTCGATGACAAAATGCCCGAATGGGACGAGCAGATTTTCTACCGTGCCGGGGCTTTGTTACAATTGGAAAATGATCTTTTTGATGTATATAAAGATCGGGAAGATCGGATCCAAACGCTTGTAACCACGGAAATAAAAATCGCTGAACTGCGCACCTTATACCTGCATGGATGGGCTACCCTAAAAAAGGATTTGCAAAAAAGCCCTTATGACGAAAGGCAGAAGGTGGATTTTCTGAAGATTCTTGCCGCTATTGTAAGCAGGGGTTTTGTTTGCCTCGATATGCTTGCAAAGCTGGAAAAAGAAAATATGGGACACTTTGATCCTTCAGCATTTACCAGAAAGCAATTAATCTGCGATATGGAAAAGCCGGTCAACCTGCTGAAGACCCTGCACTATTTCGCCAAAATCAGGTAAGTAATTACCAACCGGTATAACCCGGAGGCTGCAATCCTTTAAGCCGGAGATATACAATACACTGACCCCGGTGGTGTGCCTGATGATCATTCATCAGATTCACCATTTGCATTTTATTTTTAGGGCCGGCAAAAAAAGCGACTTCTTCTTCAAAATCAGCAGCTTGCATAGCTTGTACGGTTTTTATGGCAAAATCAAAAGCCGCACCTACCCTGAAAATGATCTTCTCCTTATCCAAAGGATCGGGTAACGCTTTATCATAGGGCAAAATGGCTCCTAAATAGCGGGTGGCAATCATTTCAAGATTTTGAGCTATATGTAACATTTGTACCCCAAAAGCCATTTCGGTGGCCACCGGCTTGTAATCAAAACCGGATACTGGCATTATTTCTCCAACCTGCATGGTATAGACTTTGGAATTCTCCAATCTTTCCAGCATGACTTTTTGAAAAGTTGCGTTGCCCTGAGCTTTTAGGAATAGCCCTGATGAAAGCATCGTTATCATTAAGGTAAATCTCATCCCTTTTCCTTTTGATTGATTAAAACACGAAAGATAAAGGAAAGCAACGAAGCACGCTGTTGCATTGTTTAAGATTGGTCTGCAACCATCTATTTTCCCGGGTCATTCCTCTTTTTCAAGCTCTGCAATCCGCTCCTTCAACTGAGCGATGTGTTTTCCAAAAGCCACTTTATTCATCCATTTGGCCATGTAAAAACAAAGCGGAACCAAAACGGCAAGCGTAATCACCAAAGCAATGAGAATCCGGTAGTCATTCATAAATGCTTCGGGTGTTTTCCCCGAACCCACAGAACCACCGAGCATGAACCCTCCTGCCCCTGCAAAAGGATAGATAAATAAGGCTACCTGCATGCTTTGTTTTTGCCAATCAGAAAAAGCAGTATAATGTTTTTTCAGTTCGGTCAATACATTGTCACGGGTAAGATCAAGGTCTACATTTTTGTAAAGCCGGTAGGCATTTAAAAGGGCCCAAAGGTTAAATCCGATCAATAGCAACATGATTGCCTGCACCTGCCAATAAGGAAAGTAATAGATAACAAAAGCATAAGCCAGTGTAATAACAAGGGCATAAATCATATGGATAAAAAGGTTCTTTCTCAGTTTGGATAGCGGGCTGTGAATGGAACCTGTGGTAAAGGATTTATTCTGAAGCATCTCCTGCAACAGATCCTGCTGCTTATCGTCCTGACCCCATATTTCGTTCAGATCTTTCATGATAATTGAGGTTGAAGTTGTGTGATTAATTGGTTTTTGATCCGGTGCAGTTTTACAGTGGCATTGTTGATAGAAATACCCATCATCTCTGCAATTTCAGGATTGGAATACCCATCAAAATGGAGGGTAACAATCGCTCGTTCAATTTCGGGTAAGCGCCTTACAGCCTGTCTGAGCAACCGTTTGTCTTCATTTTTTACAGGATCCGATTCCTCGGTTAAGGAAGCATCTTCTACCGTATCCCTGTAATCGATGCGATTTTGTTTTCGTTGGGCAGTCAAAATCGTATTCAGACTGATCCGGTACAACCAGGTACTGAATTTGGCATCCCCTCTGAAGGAAGGATAGCCCTTCCATGCCTGAAGCAAAATCTCCTGATACAGGTCTTTTCGCTGCTCCTCACTATCAGCGTACAGACCCACGAGTTTTCGGATGATTCCCTGATTGGCCTGAACCTGTTCCATAAATTCGGTAGTAGCTGGCATATTTGGTAAAATAAGGTATGTTGAATGTAGTTTAGGACAACATCAATGCCTTGATGGTTTTAGACATGCCCCCTCCAATTAAAAACCCGATGCAAAAAAGATAAATACAAAATCCGAATCTAACCAAGAGAGTTTCAGGAAGAAACCTGATTTTTTTCATGAAATATGATTTTAAAAAATAAATAAAAACCCTACATTATCATTATGGAGGAATGTTTAACCAATTGGTATCTTCCTCAGGAAAATTATTACAAGGATTTTATTTTTTACCGGTTTCACCAAAAAAAACCTGCCCCCCAAGCCGGGAGGCAGATTATGCAAATGAACAAACGAATAGAATTGTTGGGGTGTGGGATTAATTTATGTAAAATCGTGTGGGATCTATTTTGATTGACTTATTTAAAATCCGGGGGCAATTGCAAAACCACGGACGGTGTTAATACCAATTGCTTTCATATTGGAGGCCGCTCCGGTAGTAATATTGATGCTGTAAATACCGGTTCCGGCTGATGTGGTGAGCACAGCGAATGCCCGGTTGCTATTTCCTCCAATATCAAACCCATTGGAGGAATTAATATTGATTCCAAGATCACCGCGTTCTACCAATACGCCATCATTAGGCGGATTTTGGAAATAAAGCTTATCAGTATTGTGGTCAATGGAATACAATTCGGTAGTAGTAGTACCTGCAAAGCTATTGGTATAGGCCACTGCACTTACAGCAGGAGTACCCGGATTCAGGCTGATATCGATAGCAGCCACTGCTCCGGTAATCGGATTGAGCCGTAAGTTCTGTCCACTATTACTTACAAGCCGGATGCGATCGACTGTGGGATTAAAATCAAATCCAAAGTCAGTTCCGATTATCAATGGGGTAAACGGAGATCCTACTGCAGACGCAGCACCATTAGAGGTGTTGAGGGTGTATAGCTGACTATTGCTTCCGATGGCATACAATTGTCCGTTTACAGGTCTGAAATCAATGCCCTCAATAGAGGCTCCTGCAGGCAATCCGGTAATAGGCTTTACAATTACATTTCCAGGTGTTTCCGGATTAAAAATTTGCAGGTTATTGCTACCATCCACTGCATAGGCTGTAGGATTTGTAGGGATAGCAATATCAATCAGTGTGCCTGGGATCGTGCGGATTTTTGATGCCTTTCCGTTATCAAGATTAATAATAAATAAATTGGTAGTGTTGGCATTATTAGCAGCTACAGCAATAGCGTTACGGTTGTCGGGAGAAATATCGAACCCGGCAGCCCCTGTAGCGGTAACCCCAAGAGTTCCTACTCTTACCAAACCTCCGTTATTCGGGGGATCCTGTTTGTAAAGAACTCCATTGGTAAAGTCAATGTCATATAAAATGGTGGCGGTAGCGCCTGCAAAACTATTGGTGTAGGCTACAGCAGTAATAACTGCTCCCGGTACACCATTGATGCTGCCGTCTGTTGCAACCACGAGTCCGGTTTCCGGATTCAGTCGGAGATTCTGTCCCTGATTGGTAACCAATCGCAGGCGATCCACCGTAGGGTTAAAATCAATAGAGGCGGTGGCTCCCATAAATACAGGTGAAAACGGCGTGGTACCGATAGCTCTTGCCCGACCATTCTGGTAGTTAATAGCATAGAGCCTGCTGCTACTTCCAAGTCCATACAATTCGCCTGTAGCTGGACGAAAATCGATACTAATAATTTGTTCAGTTCCTTCAAGGCCTGTAATGTTTACTGTATTTTTAAAACTAGAAGGGTCGCTTCCGCTAAATAAAACAAGACTATTGGAAGCAGTCAGGCCAACAATATCAATGGCAGGACCCATTGCATCAGGGTCGGGCATACTATCTTTCTTTTTACAGGAAACAAATATGGTTGTGAGAACAACCAAAATTGCGGTCAGCTTTTGGATGGAGTTTTTCATAATTTTTACTTTTGATTTTCTCCATGTACGATAAAACATGCTTTCTGGATTTGTATCCAAAAAAATATTTTAATATGTAAACAATACGCAAATCGTGATGTTCCCGGCTATTGGTTTTTTATATATAATGGATCCGAAATCAGGGTATAAAAAAACCGGAAGTTCCTTTTTGAACTTCCGGCAGGAGAGTGAAATATCTAATTTTTAAAACCCTACACAACGTAATTTGTAGTGTTTCATAATGCGGTTGGTAAATGTAGTTTTGTAAGCCATGGTCAATTCAAATCCACCCCTTGCTCCGGAGACCACTGTAAGCTTGCTGATATTTACATCATAAGATAAACCAAAGGCCAGTTTTTTCAAATCGAAACGAACCATCGGTGCAACAGCATCTGCCCAACGATAAATAGCACCCATAGTGAAACTTACTTTATCATCTGTATCATATTGCACGAGATCATTGGTATAAAAAGCACCCCTGACTTCATACATTTAGCCCGGATCATCCATTGCAAACCCTTGATAAATAAGGGTTTTATGAAATCGTCGTTGTGTAGTGCCTAATTTTTCATCTTATGCGATTTGTATTGAATCGGTTTTTACCTTTGTCCCCATTATGTTTGTACGCACCAAAAGGACACCAAATTCGCCCAAGACCGCCATTCAGTTGGTGGAAACTATCCGCACTGGTAAGAGTATCCGTCAAAAATTAGTGCGGCATTTTGGTTTTGCCATGAATGACGAAGAGATTGAAGCGCTCAAAAAGTTAGCCCTTGTTTACAAAACAGATATGGAAGCCAAAACGCTTCCAAAATTTTTGTCGCGGGACAATTTGGTAGGCCTGATAGAAAGCCAAAGCAACAAGGCAATCGAAGATTACCGGCCATTGCCTGTTAACCTGCGGGATATTAAAGAAGAGCAGCGCATTTGTGTTGGTATTCACCAGTGCTATGGGAGAATCTTCGACAGAATTGGTTTTGGTACTGCCATCAGTAATCCTGTTCGACGCAAAGCTTCCGTACAAATGCTGCGCGATATGGTAATGGCGCGTATAGTAAAACCCGCCAGCAAGCGTAGCAGCGTAGAGATGCTGGAGCGCGAATATGGATTAAACCTGGATGTAAATGCCGTATACCGTATGATGGATTTTTTAGATGACGAGGCCATTAAACGAGTAAAACTGCACAGTTACCAATACACCAAATCCCTGTTGGAGGAAAAGGTTGACATTATCTTCTACGATTGCACCACCCTATACTTCGAAAGTTTTATTGAAGATGATCTTAAGCAGAATGGGTATAGCAAAGACGGGAAGTTTAACCAAAGCCAGGTATTGCTGGCCATTATGGTTACCAGTTACGGCTTGCCAATTGGTTATGAATTGTACGAAGGCAGTAAGTTTGAAGGCCATACTCTTGATGATGCCCTTAACCAGCTTCATAAGCAATACAAGATTGACCGGATCATTTTTGTGGCCGATGCAGCCTTGCTGAGCACCGAAAACATTGGGAGGTTTGCCGAGCGGAAACAGCCCTTTATTGTAGGTGCCCGAATAAAAAATCTGCCCAAAAATATCACCAAGAAGATACTTGATAAAACAGCCTACCAAACCTTGGGTGTACAAGAAGATGGCCAGGACGAAGACGTTACTTACATAGATATACCCATGGAGCAGGATGGGCTACGCCTGATTGTAACACACAGCCCAAGACGGGCCACCAAGGATAAACACGACAGGGAGAAAGCCATTGAATCGCTTAAAAAGCGGATTGAAAAAAGTTCCAATCCTACCTCCCTGCTCAACAACTTCGGGTACAAGAAATTTGTAAAAATGGAGGGTGAAGCCAAATTGCTGACTGATGAAGTGAAAATAGCAGAAGCGGAACAATGGGACGGGCTTCATGGCATTGTCACCAATTTAACCGTTGAGGAATCAACCGCTGCCGACTTATTGCACCATTACAAAGGCCTTTGGCAAGTGGAAGAAACCTTCAGGCTTGGAAAGCATGACCTTCGTATGAGGCCGATTTTCCATTGGACACCAAACCGAATTAAAGCACATGTAGCCATTTGTTACATAGCGCTCTGTTGCATAAGAGCCATGGAATACCTGGTTCGCTTCCAATATAAAAAGCTAAGTCCGGCTGCTATCAGAAACGAATTAATGAGGCTGGAAACCTCCATCCTGAAAGATTATAAGACCGGAAACCAATATGGATTACCCAGTAAAGCTTCGCAGCATGCAAAAAAAATTTACCAAATTATGGGACTCAAATGGAACGATACTCCATATCTGCTGAAGGGAAAATTATAATGTAGTGCCTAAGATAAATTATAACTCTTTGAAATAGAACTGATTATACAAAAATATGTATGAAGTCAGGAAAAGCAGGCTTTAGCCTGCGCATTATAAATGAACCTATGAAAATAGAAATCTGGTCTGATGTAGTTTGTCCTTTTTGCTATATTGGCAAAAGAAAATTTGAAAAGGCGTTGGAGGAGTTTGGAGATCAGGTTCCAGTTAAAATAACCTGGCGTAGTTTTCAACTCGACCCCGATTTGGTTCCGGAGGAAGGGATGAGTATTCACACGTATCTGGCAAAACGCAAAGGAGTGCCGGTTGAAAAAGGCAAAGCCATGAATGATTATATGAGCGGACTTGCCAAAGAAGCAGGGCTTGATTATCATTTTGATAAAACAGTAGTAACCAATACCATGGATGCCCACAGGTTGCTGCATTTTGCCAAAACAAAAGGGTTACAAAATGAAACCAAGGAAAATCTTTTTAAGGCTTATTATACCGAAGGAAAAAACCTGAATAGCCTCGATGTATTGACGCAAATTGCTGTGGACTCTGGTCTCGACGGTGAAGCTGTAATAGAAGTACTACAGGGAACCGATTACAGGAATGACGTTTTGCTCGATCAGTTACAGGCTCAAAAAAATGGTGTTCAGGGAGTTCCCTTCTTTGTGTTCAACAATCAGTACGCGGTTTCCGGAGCACAACCCACGGCTGCCTTTTTGCAGGTATTGCAACAAATAGCCGGGGAAGAACTTCTGGAATTAAAGGAAGCTGAAAACGCAGTGAGCTGCGGACCGGATGGAATTTGTCTTTAATACAGAAGGATCCGGAAATGCAGATATAGTGGAAACTTCTTTGCATTTTGTAAAAAAAGACATAACAAAAGACTGGTAAAAAAGATATTTCCTTAATTTTATGGTTCACCAAAAAAAAGGAGGTATTCATGATATCTACAGTATTATCACAGAAGCCTTCGGTTATTTTCGCGTAACCGGGCTACTCTGTTGCAATAATCTGGGCCACAGGCCGGGGCAACCAAATACGTTTGGTGGCCTTTTGTTTACAGCAGGTTTACTTAAATACCTCCTCATACAACAGGTATAAGTTCAAGGCGATGATTATGGCTGTAATGATCCAGATAAGGATCTTGAAAACCCATTTATTGGCAAACTCCCCCATCTTCTTTTTGCTGTTGGTAAAAATAACAAGCGGAACCACTGCAAAACTTAACTGCATCGACAGAATCACCTGACTGAAAATCAACAATTCGCCGGTCCCCTTTTCACCATAAAGGATAGCTACAATGAGAGCTGGCACTATGGCTACCAAACGGGTAATGAGCCGGCGTAACCAGGGCTTCAAACGAATATTGAGAAACCCTTCCATGACGATCTGTCCGGCAAGCGTACCGGTAAGCGTGGAGTTTTGTCCGGATGCCAGCAAAGCCACTGCAAAAAAGATACTTGCCAGCGAGGTCCCTAAAAGTGGAGATAGCAATTTATGGGCATCGTATATATCGGCTACATCCTGATAGCCGGTGGAATGAAAGGCGGCGGCGGCAACAATCAAAATGGCTGCATTGATAAAAAAGGCCAGCATTAAGGAAATCGTACTATCGAGGGTTGCAAATTTGATGGCCATTTTTTTGCCCGGTACATCACGGGGATAGTCGCGTGTTTGAACTAGACTGCTGTGCAAATAGAGGTTGTGCGGCATGACGGTTGCCCCGATGATTCCGATAGAAATGTAGAGTGCCGATGGGTTGAAAATGATCTCCTTCTCCGGGATCAATCCATTAAGCACCGGCATCAGCTCAGGTTTAGAACGAATGATCTCAAACAAAAAACAAATCAGGATCACGAAAATCAATGCCCCCACAATACTTTCGATGAGCCGGAAGCCCTTGTATTGCAAAAATAAAATGAGCAATACATCTACCCCGGTCAGCACCACACCCCAGGCAAGCGGTAAATCAAACAACAAATTCAATGCTATAGCCGAACCAATCACTTCTGCAAGGTCGCAGGCTGCTATCGCCGCTTCGCAAAGGATCCACAGGATGAAAGAAATAACCGGATGATAATGATCGCGGCAGGCCTGTGCGAGGTCGCGTTCAGCCACAATCCCGAGTTTGAGCGAAAGATGCTGTAAAATGATGGCAAAAATATTGGACAGCAAGATAACACTAAGCAACATATAGCCAAACTGCGCGCCCCCCGCAATATCAGTCGCCCAGTTCCCGGGATCCATATAGCCTACCGCCACCATGAGCCCCGGACCTGCAAATGCCATCATTTTTTTCCAGAAACTACCCTTCATGGGCACTTTTATGGTACGAAACACTTCCGGCAAAGAGTTTGTACCGGTAGGTTTACGCCAGCCGCTGTTTATATCCATGTTTGTATTTCTTCTGTACTAATAAGGACAAATATACAATTGTTAGATTAGTCTAACTTTATTTGTTTGACAAATAGTACTAACTTCGTTTGATGCTTACCTTCACTGAGGAAAATTACCTCAAGTCAATCTTCCATATCACGCACCAAAAGCCCGAAGATCCGCATGTGGGTACCAATGAGCTTGCCGTACATCTTGGTTTGAAACCAGCTACCATCAACAATATGTTGAAGAAACTGAAGGAAAAAAAGCTGATCGACTATGAAAAATATGGAAAAATAACGCTGACTGAAACCGGCAGCCTTTTTGCTACCGGTATTGTGCGCAAACACCGCCTTTGGGAAACCTTCCTGTTTGAAAAACTGGGGTTTTCCTGGGATGAAGTGCATGAACTTGCCGAGCAACTCGAGCACATACAATCCGATAAACTGATTGAGCGGCTTGACCGGTTCTTAGGCGGCCCCAAGTTTGATCCGCATGGTGATCCGATCCCGAATGCCCGGGGCGAATTTGAAAAAACAAGTGAGAAGACACTTGACGAAATCCCGGTTTCCAAGACCTGCAGAATGGTGGGCGTGAAAGACAACTCGGCTACCTTTTTGAAATATGCAGACAGCCTGAACCTGCATTTACACCAAACCATTCGGGTGCACTCAAGGCAGGAATACGATGCACTCACTCATATTGAAGTCGCTGGCAAAACCTATACAGTTAGTCAGAAATTCACCGAAAATATATTTGTGGAAGATCTGGAAGAAAATGTCGGCTAAATCCGCGATATCCTTTCTTTTCAGGATATTTGACGGGTGAAAAAAGTCATTGTCGTTAAATTAGGGACTGCCTCCATTACAACGGAGGACGGCTTGCTGAATAAAAAGCTGCTCAAAAATATCTGTGCACAACTACAGGAATTACATCAGCACTACCATCTGATCCTTGTATCAAGCGGTGCCGTGGGCAGCGGCAAGCCCTTTATCAAAAACTACAAAGGCACCATCAATCAGAAAAAAGCGGCCGCGGCTTTAGGTAATCCATTGCTGATGGGCGCTTATGCAGCCCATTTTAAAAAAGGAAATGTAATGGTAGCCCAATGCCTTCTCGAACGCAATCATTTTAACCAGAGAGAACGTTTTGTTCAACTCAAGGCGACGATAACCGAACTCTGGAAAAATGATATCTTACCAATTGCCAACGACAATGATGTGGTGAACGACCGCGAACTCCGCTTTAGTGATAATGATGAACTCGCTACCCTTTTGGCAGTAGCCTTTGATGCCGAACGGCTATTGATCGGTTCTTCTGTTTCCGGATTATTGGATGATGCGGGCAACCTGCTGACCCGGGTAGCCAAAATAAACGAACAGATATTCAGCTATGTAAAACCCGAAAAATCAGCGCAGGGTCTCGGCGGTATGGCAAGTAAACTCAGTCATACCCGCGTGGCTACCGGCATGGGCATTGAAACCGTTATTTTTAATGCCAAAATACCGGGCAATATATTAAAGGCCAATCTTGGCGAAACCGGCACCCTATTTGAAGCCCGAAAATCAACGCTGAATGCCCGCAAACGCTGGCTTTTGAGTGGGAAACCACACGGTACTATCGTAGTGGATGCTGGTGCCGAAAAAGCGGTCAAAGCGCGAAAAAGCCTGCTATCGGTAGGGCTCCTTGGTTTGGAAGGCCGGTTTTTAAAAGGGGAACTCATAGATATTCTCAACGCATCGGGAGAGTTAATTGCGATGGCCTGCAGCCGTATCAATGCCGATGAATGGTCGCGGGAAACACCCGGCCAACTTGTAGCTCATGCTAATAATATTTCGCTGATCTAAATATCTTTCAATATTTTCAATTTATTTTGAAAGTTTTATTTTCTTTGTATATCTTTGTATCCGGAAGCGTAAAAAACGCCGGATCAAACCTCAAAAAAATAAGACGATGTCCCCGCTCAAAAACCATCAATTGTATTACGACACTGATTGTCCGCTCTGTGTAGCCTACACCGGTGCCATGGAAAAACATCATTTAATTGCTCCAAAAACAAGAATTCCCTTTCAGCAGGCTGATGCAAATACGCTGTCAGCGATAGATAGAGAACGTGCCAAAAGTGAGATCGCCTTGCGCAATCTACAAAGCGGAACGGTTCACTATGGTATCGATGCAATGTTACAAATTCTGTTTCGGGAAAGTCCCTGGCTGTTGAAGCTATGCAAAACCCCTCCCCTGTATTTTCTGCTCAAAAAGTTATATGCCTTTATATCCTACAACCGCAAAGTCATTGCCCCGGCGGTGCTGAAAACAGGAATGCAGGAATGTGTGCCTCCGCTCCGGAAAAGCTACCGGTTGGCCTACATTGCCTTTGTATTTGTGGTTTCAGCAATGGTACTAACTAGCTATTATGCCTATCTGGATGACTGGATGCGATTGAAAACCTTCCCCGGCCGGGAGTGGTATAGTTGTGCGGGACAACTGATCTGGCAGGGACTCGCCCTTTACCTTTTTGTTCCATCCGGACGGCGCTGGGATTATATGGGGAATATG
>JBGSNV010000248.1:0-3870 GCA_041739485.1 Chitinophagaceae bacterium | reverse complement strand
CTACCTGCCTGCCGGCAACCCGCCCAAAAAAGCAGGGTTAACAACACTCCGCAGTATAAAAAAGATTTGCTTTTATTCACCGGTCAAAAATAAACCATCTCATCTATTAAGGCCAATTCGAAAGTTTAAAAATGAAAGTTGCATATTTGCATATCGAAAATGGACGGTTAGCTCAGTTGGTTTAGAGCGCTGCTTTGACAGAGCAGAGGTCGGCGGTTCGAGCCCGCCACAGTCCACCCGGTCATCGGCCTGCCGATTGGAACCATGTTTTTTTATATAAACCGGAATGTATATGCCTGATGTAAAAATGGAAGCAAGTTGGAAAGAAACCCTTGCTCCGGTTTTTAATCAACCCCCTTTTTTACAGGCGGTGCTCCATTTAAAAACGGAAAAGGCAGCTGGTCAAACCATTTACCCTCCAGGTCCGCTTATTTTCAACGCTTTTAACAGTACCCCATTTTACGAGGTCAAGGTTGTTATTTTGGGTCAGGACCCCTATCATGGAGCAGGACAGGCGATGGGTTTGAGTTTCTCAGTACAAAAAGGGGTAAAACCTCCACCCTCGCTCGTCAATATTTTTAAAGAATTAAAAAATGATATTGGCTTGCCCATTCCGGAACATGGCGATTTAGCAAACTGGGCGCGACAGGGCGTTTTACTATTAAATGCTACCCTTACTGTACGGGCCAATGAACCCAACAGTCATGCACAAATTGGCTGGCAGGAATTTACCAATCAGGTAATCAAAAAACTATCTGACCAAAGAGAAAATCTGGTTTTTTTGTTATGGGGCCGGTTTGCACAGGATAAAATCGCCCTGATCGACGAAACAAAACATCTCGTTTTGAAGGCAGCCCATCCAAGTCCATTCAGTGTCGATAAAGGATTTTTCGGTTGCAAACATTTCAGCCGAACCAATCAATATTTAATGAAACAAGGGCATTCTCCTATTGACTGGAGTGTATAATCGCGTCCTTATTTTTTCTATATGAGTAAAAGTTTTCGAATCATTTTTGGAACCATTTGGGCAGTTTGGGGAAGCATTATTTTCGTACCCACCCTGCTTATTTTTGTTTGGCCAATCTATTTGTCGCACCATATTGCAGAACCCTGGGGCATGCGGATTTTCAGGGTAAGTACCAAAATCTGGATGACTATTTTTTTATACGCTATTGCTAGCCCATTGCGCATCTATGGGCGTAAAAACTACCGCAAAGGAGATAACTATGTCGTAGTCAGTAACCATTCCTCCATGATGGATATCCCTGCAATGACCCCGTTTTTTCCGGGAGCCAATAAAACCATTGCCAAAGAATCAATGGCCAAAATCCCGCTGTTTGGTTGGATTTACCAAAAAGGGTCGATTCTTGTAGATCGAAATAGTGACGGAAGCAGGAGAAGAAGCTACGAAGAAATGAAAGCCGTTCTGCTAAAAAAGGGGCTCGACATGGTCATTTATCCCGAAGGCACCCGAAACCGGACCGGTAAGCCACTAAAAGACTTTTATGATGGTGCTTTCCGCCTCGCTATCGAAACAAAGAAACCCATTATCCCGGTGGTTATGTTTCATACGGATACCGTGCTGCCACCCGGGAAACCATTTTTCCTTTGGCCACACCCGATAGAAATGCATCTGCTGGAACCCATTGATTATAAAGGAAAAACCATCGAACAATTAAAAACCGAAACCAGGGATCAGATGTGGTCTTTTATCGAATCCAGAAAAAACAAGTAACCGGTCACCGGCAATATCCATCCGTTTTTCGAACAGCTCTCGGTTTTTAGGGGTATTTTGCCTCCTTTAAACAGATGACATGGATTGGATGACGGTGCAAGGGTTGACAAAGCATATAAATGGCCAAAATGGCCAAACCGTGGTTGCCAACCTGACTTTTTCCATGAAAAAAGGGGAAAAACTGGCAATTATGGGGGCTACCGGTACCGGTAAATCCTCTATCCTTAAAATGATTGCCGGACTGATGCAGCCCGATTCAGGTACGATTCTTTTTGAAGGTGAAAAAATAAAAGGCCCCTTGGAAAAGCTGATTCCGGGACACCCCAAGATTGCTTACTTATCTCAGAATTCGGACTTAAGACCCAGTTTTTTTGTACGCGAGGTATTGGAATATGCCAATGAAATGGGTGCTGCCGAGGCGTCAGACCTGTATAAGATCTGTGAAATCACTCATCTGCTATCCCGCAAAACCACTGAATTATCCGGCGGAGAAAAACAAAGGGTAGCATTGGCAAGGTTGCTCTCCACAAAGCCTTCCCTGTTGTTGCTCGATGAACCTTTTTCCCATCTTGATCTGCCACATAAGGTTACCATTAAAAAAGTAATCCGTGAGGCTATGGAACAATATCGTTTGTCCTGTATGCTTGTTTCACACGAACCCGGCGATACTTTACCCTGGGCAGACAAACTGCTGATTTTACACGAAACCCGCATCATTGCCTCTGCAAGCCCGGAAAAATTATACAATACCCCACCCAATAAACTCATTGCGGGTTTAACAGGCATTGTCAATTATATTGACGGCGCTCTTGCTACCAAACTCAGTGGCACTGTAATTGGTAAAAGCTCAGAAGAGCATATCCTGCTTCGTCCGCACAACATTAAGATTGATGACACCTTTCAGGAAGGTGTTCCTGCCAAAGTAATGGATGTTCAATTTGCAGGCGCTCAAAGCATCCTGCATGTATTGGTTGGAAAAAAGATATTGCAGGCAGAAACGCCGCACTACGGGTTAAAAAAAGGCATGCGTGTAGCAATATCTGTAGCTCCGGAAGCACTGCATATACTAGACTAAACCCGTTAGAAATTTACTTTTGTTTAAAATACAACCCCTGTATTATCGTTAAAGAGGGATATAACATAGCCTTTAGGCTTATAATCTTTATTTTTATAGTTAAATAAACTCCACCTATGAGAAAAAATATTGCCGGACTTCTTATTATAGCAGCATTAGTGCTTACCGCAGGATTTTCCGGATGCAAAAAAGACGAAACTCCTGCTGCCCCTACTACCATTGACCTGATGGTAAAAGCCCCCTGGAAATTCAGTAAGGCGCTCTCGGGAGGCATTGATGTTTCCGGACTTGTAACAGCATGCATTAAGGACAACCTTTTACAATTTAATGCAGCCACACCTGCCAATACCGGAACGGTGGATGAAGGGCCCACAAAATGCAATGCAGCAGATCCGCAGATTTCTAATTTCACCTGGGCACTTGATCCGGCTTTCAACCTCGTTACCATCACCGGTAATGCGGCCATTTTACCCGGTGCTGCTAATACCTTTACGCTTGTTAGGGTTACCGATACTGAACTCGTTATCAGCCAAAATGTAACTCTTTTTGGTACCACCCAAATGGTAGAAGCAACATTGGTGCATTGATTCCAAAGCATTGAGCATCTCCACAGGATTACATTTTTAATTCCCCTTCGATTATACAAAGGAAAAAGCCTCAGATCCTTTGATCTGAGGCTTTTTAAATGCTTTACAATCAAAAGGCTTCCAAAAGAAAAAACATATTTTAAGTTTCAGAAAGTTCCCTTTGAAAACCAATAAAAGAAAAGGCTTAACTCTTTCTGAAAAAGATACGCATTGGCACCCCTTTGAAATCAAATTTCTCCCTGAGTTTGTTCTCCAGATAATTGCGATAAGGCGTTTTAATTTCTTCCGGATAATTGGTAAAAAAGGCAAAAGAAGGAACTTCTGTTGGCAACTGTGTTACATATTTAATCCGAATAATATGTCCTCTTGTCATTGGAGGATTGTATGCAGCCACAGCTTTCTCTACAAAATCATTTAAGAGAGAAGTCTGAATTCTGCGGGAACGACTTTCAAATACATGCAAGGCCATTTCA
>JBGSNV010000284.1:0-22493 GCA_041739485.1 Chitinophagaceae bacterium | reverse complement strand
CCACCGGAGGCAATAGCCGTGGTAACCCCAAGTTCTGTGTCTTCGAAGATAGCGGAAGGTGAAGATCAGTGTCTTGTGACTATTGGTCCTGACGGAAGAATCTTTATCTCGTTTACAGAGGAAAACAGAAGGGTGGAGGTAATTGATGATCTCAACAAAAGACTGGGACTGGAATTGACGCCGGCTGAAGTGGATGCCGCCGGGAAAGCAGAATATTTTGCTTCTCCGCTGAATACCATGAAGTCTTATTTGAATATGGATCCGGAAAGCAGGAACGGTAATTCATTACCGGGTATTCCTGTAAAAGATTCTGCCAACAATGAGATGAATGAGTGGATTCAGTCGGTGAACAATGTTTTTCTTGGGGACCAACTGAACCTGATGGTAAAAGGGGATAAAGGAGTAAATTACCCTTCTTTTAAGGGAGTTATTGATGCTTTTAAGAAAAATGATCAGATGAAATTCAAGATCATTACCAGTCAGCAACCGATACCAGAAGGAACACCCCTTGCAGAACGAGCAAGAAGGGAAACGATTAAAGATTGATTTTTTAATTTGTAAAAACTAATTTTATGGCTGATTTAGGCGAAGGTGGCGGAGGCGGTGGTCATAAAAAAGGACCGGGAGTAAAAAAAGGTAAAAAATTATCAACACGGGTGGATTTGACACCTTTGGTTGATCTTGCCTTTCTCCTGATTACCTTTTTTATCTTTACCACTACCATGAGTGCTCCTACGGCAATGAACCTTTATCTTCCAAAGGATACTGATAAGCCTGAGGAATTGAATAAGGCCAAAGAGTCCGGAGCATTGACCTTGCTGCTAGATAAAGACAGAAGCGTATACTACTACGAAGGCATTTTGCAAGTAGATGGAAGCAACTTTAAACAGGCTCCTTTTAAGGAAATCCGCGATATCATCATGGATAAGAAGCAGAGAACTCCTGTTGAAGATTTGGTTATTGTAATTAAGCCTACCGCTGAGTGCACTTTTGCAGATGTGGTGGATGCGCTTGATGAAATGACTATTGCGGACATCAAACGTTATGCTATGGTAGATGTATCCGAAAGTGAAAAAGAATTAATTACCGCTTCTCGTGGATCAGATACCGGAAATTAATTTATGGAATTTCTGTAAATTGTGAATCTAAATAGCAAAACAACAAGCTATGGAAGTAAATAAAATTTTAAGCGCAGATCTGCTTGACCTTGTCTTTGATGGTCGCAATAAGGAATACGGAGCTTATGAGCTTCGCAGGGCCTACAATAAGCGATTGATAACAGCTTTGATAGTAATGCTGGCAGTATGCCTGGCTATTTTCCTGAGCTCTATCATTGCCAATTCAACCAAAGACGAGAAGATTGTGATGCAGAATGTGGATGACGTAAAGTTGACTGAGGTGAAGCAAAAAGAAGCACCACCTCCTCCTCCGCCGCCGCCACCACCTCCGAAGCCACCGGAGCCCCCCAAAGTGGAAATTGCAAAGTTTACTCCTCCTAAAATTGTAAAGGATGAGGATGTAAAAGAAGAAGATAAGCCACCTGAAATTGAAAAAATCGTTGAGGCAAAAATTGGTACAATCAATCAGGAAGGAATCAAGGATATAGGTATCGTTGCTCCCCCTGTTGAAAGTAAAAGTGTTGCTGAAGTGGTTGCTCCGAAAGTGGTAGAGGAAGATTACGAGAAAGTATTTACCAAAGTGGAAAATCCCGCGGAATTTCCTGGTGGACAAAGTGAATGGGCACGTTATCTTCAGAAAAATCTTCGCTACCCTGACGAAGCTATTGAGAATGGAACGCAGGCTGTAGTAAGGGTATCGTTCATTGTTGATAAAGAAGGTAATATCAGTGAAGTTCAGGCCTTGAACAATCCCGGTGATGGTCTTTCAGACGAAGCCGTACGGATTATCAAGCGTGGACCAAAATGGAAGCCTGCAGAACAAAATGGTCGGAAGGTAATTTACCGGCACATTCAGGCGATTACTTTCCGTCTCGAGTAATCTTCTCAAACTAAATTTAATATAAAAGGACTTTCTGTTTCGTCAGAAGGTCCTTTTTTGTTTTAGTTCATGCTCTATTTATCCTTTGTAGTATGCCCTGAAATACCTTTTACTAAAACACTTTGTGTTGTTTTCGATTTGCTATATCTACCGGACTTCATCCAATTAAATAATGCATTTTATTTATGGAAATGGTTGTCTTTGGAAATCTCATTAGCAAAATATTTTGCTATGGAAACCCAAAAAATTTTAAGTGCCGATTTACTCGACATTCTCTTTGATGGCCGGAATAAGGCCTACGGAGCTTACGCCTTGCGGAAAGATTATAACCAAAGAATGACTGTTGCCCTGGGATCGATGATTGCCGTCGTCTTTATCCTGGTGGCAGCAACTTTTCTCTCCGGATCCGAACGCTCTAAGCAACCTGAACTGCCATTTATTGTAGATCCTACCCTAACGAAATTGGTTGATCCGGTAATTGCACCACCACCACTTGTTTCCAAGGCTTCGGAACCTCCTCAGGTTAAGACAGAAAAACTAACTGCCTTCGATATTCAAAAGGACAAATTTGTTTCTCCGGAAGATATCGCTCCTCCTATTGAAGCGTTTGAAAGTGCCCGAATCGGGCCCGCCAAAAAAGAGGGAATTGAGGATAACGGCCTCGTACCCCCTCAAAGAGAAAATAAAAGTGTTACAGAAGTGATTGCTCCGGTAATAAAGCAGCAGGATTATGACGGAATATTTATTACAGCGGAATATCCTGCTGAATTCCCGGGTGGTCAAAGCGAATGGCTCCGCTATTTGCAAAAGAACCTTCTGTATCCGGAAGAGGCCATTGAAGTAGGTGTACAGGGAATGGTTCGGGTACAGTTTATTGTAGATAAGGAGGGGAATATAAGCGATGTAAAGGCCCTGAATGATCCGGGAGAAGGACTTGCAGAAGAGGCGGTACACATTATAAAACGGGGTCCTAAATGGAAGCCCGCCGAACAAAATGGGAGAAAGGTTATTTACCGGCATATTCAAACGATTACTTTTACTTTGAACTAAAAAACGGGATCAAAAAAAGGGGCTTAAGGATAGCCCCTTTTTTTACCCCTTTCTGCATTTGCAGGTGTAAGCAGTATAACCAAAAGCAGAATATTTTTTTAATTCAATTGCGGATCAATCGGGTAATTGACGATCGGGTGGTATTTGTCATCCATTTCCCGGATTGCATCAGGCCATATTTCCTGACTGTCTCCATGAAATACCAAATCCTCCTTGCCCATAGTGGTCAGCCAACTTTTGCTCTCCATTTCTTCCTCAAGTTGTCCACTGCTCCAACCGCTGTATCCTAAGAATATCCGGATATCTGCCGGGTTCATTCGCCCCTTCATGATTAAGGAAATAACACTGTCGAAATCACCACCCCAATAAATCCCATCAACCACCTGCTGTCCTCCGGTTATATACTCCGGTAAGCGATGCAGGAAATGTAAGGTATCTGTTTGCACAGGCCCTCCGTAAAAGACAGGTATCTCGTGTCCTGCAAGATCGGGTAGAAAGTGATCAAGCCTTTGGTCAAAGGGGCGGTTGAGTACAAATCCAAAGCTTCCCTCGACATTGTGTTCACAAAGAAAGACAACAGTCCTCATGAAATTCGGGTCCTTTAAAAACGGATCTGATATGAGCATTGCGCCTGAAACTGGTTCTATCATAGCTGAAAATTAAGACAGAATGAATCATTTTCCATACGTAAAACGATATTTTTTGAAGGAAATATTTCGTAGTCCATTCTTTCGTTAAAAACCCATCCCAATAATCCGTATAAGGCTATGAGTACCTTACATTTGTAAATTATCTTAATTTGAATGCTTAAAAGAAAATCATAACTGTGTTTTATTTCCGATTTGTTTAAATGTTCCTGATGAAAAAAGTATTTCCACTCATTATTGTACTGGTTTCCATTTCGCTTATCGGGATCATTTACTTGCAATACACGCACTTTAAAAACCTCATGCTTGTAAAAGAGGAGCAATTGTACGAGCATTTGGTGCGGAGTGTTGACATGGTAGGCCGCGAGATCGGAAGCTCCGGAAACAGGCTCTCGCTCATCAGCAGCCGTCGCCGTACTACGCTTTCCCTGATGGGGGAATACCCAACCTTGGTGAAGGACCGCTATACCCAATTTGAAATCGGAGAAAAACTGATTGAAGCATTTAAGGCCAATAAAGTGCCATCTGCGCGATTTGAGTTTGCAATCACCAACAATGTAAACCTGATGAATATGGAGATGCAGTCGCCCAACTTTATGGAAATGCTGGCAGACAGTATCAATAACAAGCAACTGATTTATCCGCTCGAACAGCCTACCGGTAGTTGGTCAGAAGGCTTATTACCCACCGAGTTTATTCATGTGATCATTCCAAATTATCACAAGCTGGTTTTTAAGCAGAGTTATGCCGAACTATTTGGTGCTATCCTTTTTACGTTGTTTATCATGTTTGTGTTTTTTCTTACCGTCGGTACCATGATCAATCAGCGGAAACTCAGCGAAATCAAAGGGGATTTTATCAATAACATGACGCATGAATTTAAGACCCCGATTGCTACAATTTCGCTGGCAGTAGATGCGCTTAACAATGAGAAAGTATTGACCAATCCTGAGAAACTGAGTTATTTCAAGGGCATTATTAAGGTAGAAAACATGCGGATGAATAAGCATGTAGAAACTATTTTGCAGGCCGCAGCTCTGGATAAACAGGATATTACGCTGAATAAAAAATTACTTTCGGCTAATGATATCATTCACAATGCCCTGCGTAATTATGATTTGGTACTTAAAGAAAGGGAAGGCGTTATTAATTTAAACCTTGATGCAAATAAAACGGAAATTCTTGCCGATGAGCAGCATTTTACCAATATGATCAGCAACCTCATAGACAATGCCATCAAGTATTCCAAGGAAGTTCCTGATATTACGATAAGTACCCAAAATCCCACCCCTAAAATGATTTGCATCAAAGTGGAGGATAAGGGCATTGGGATGAGTCGCGAATCGGTTAAACGGATTTTTGAGAAATTTTTCAGGGCACATACCGGTAACATCCACAATGTGAAGGGGTTTGGTTTGGGAATGAGCTATGTAAAAACAATTATTGATTCCCATAAAGGACGCGTAAAAGTAGAAAGTACGCTTGGGAAAGGAACCACATTTATTGTAGAGATGCCACTTGCTTCCTGATAGCGGATCAGGGTAATAGTAAAGAACCATCTCCGTAACTCAAAAAGCGATACTCATTTTCAAGGGCAAAATCATATATCCTTCGCCAATCTGCTCCTATTAAAGCCGATACCAACAGCAACAGCGTACTTTGGGGCTGGTGAAAAGTGGTAATCAATCCCTTGCACAAACCAAATGCATAACCCGGTGCGATAATAATCTGGGTTTTGGTAATTATTTTTTCCTGATTATTGCCTTTCAGCCAATCGATCAATGCCTGCATGGCTTCTTGTTTTGATACAGATCGCTGCATCCATTTCTCATAAACTTCCCATTGCTTTATTTCGAGTTCGGCTAAGGTTATTTCCGGTTGATGAAAGGCTTTTACGCCCATCCAGTAAAGGCTCTCGAGGGTACGCATGCTGGTGGTACCTACGGGAATGACCTTGACTGCATCTCTTAATTGCCGAAGTAGATTTTCGTCTGCTTCAATAAACTCTGCATGCATTTGGTGCCCTGAAATGGTTTCTGATTTAACCGGTAAAAAAGTACCGGCTCCAACATGCAGGGTCAAAAAGGCTTTCCCGATTTTTTGATGCTCAATATCCTTTAGTAATGCAGGTGTAAAATGCAATCCCGCAGTGGGAGCTGCCACACTGCCATCGGCCCTTGCATAAACAGTTTGATAGGTAACGGAATCCGAAGGTTCCGCCTGTCTTTGCAGGTAGGGTGGAATCGGGATTTCACCAGCTGCATGCAAAATTTCTGCAAAGGTTAAATGGGCAGGCATCCACGAAAAGCGGATTCTATAGGTGTCTTCAAATCGTCCCAAATTTTCAGCAGAAAGGATAAAGGAATGACTGTTGGTTTCTACCTTTTTTTGTAAAAGGATACCCGTTTTCCATTTGGAAGCACCGCCTACCATACAGCGATAGTAGATGGATGTTTCGGTCGACATCGCTTTGGTGATATCAAGTCCTTTTTCATCGGGTTCCAATACAAATATTTCAATTTTACCCCCGGTTTCTTTTTGAAAAAAGATCCTGGCCTCGATAACCCGACTATTGTTGAAAACCAACAAACTATCCTGTGGTAATAAACCGGCAAGATTTTTATAATGGCTGTTTTCGATTTGCCCTTGCCGGTATACGAGCAATTTGGAAGCGTCCCGCTCGGCAAGCGGGTATTGAGCAATACGTTCTTCTGGAAGATCGTACGTGAAATCTTTGATAAATAGTTCTCCGGGATGCATGACTGCAAAGATGTAGATTGGAATTTAATAATGGGCATCCTACCTTCGTAAAACACAAAATGACGACAATGCGAAACCTTTTGATTTTACTGACTGCTGTATTGATGAGTAGTTTTGTTCATGCACAGCGTACCTATCCCGATGACCGGATAAGTCCAACTGAAAGACCGGATCGAAAATTTGATCCTAAAAAGTTGGTTTTTGGCGGAAATTTGGGTTTGAGTTTTGGTGATTTTACTTTTGTAAATCTTTCTCCGCAGGTAGGGTATCAGTTTTCTGATTTTATTACCGCCGGAGCGGGAGTCAACTATGTGGCCACAAGCATCAAGACCCGTAGTTTCAATACCGGGGATGAATTATTTCGTGAAAACTATGGTTATGCCGGGCTCAATTTGTTTGCGCGGGTGTTTCCGGTTGATTTTCTGTTTGTCTCCCTGCAACCCGAAATGAATTATAGTTGGGGTAAAATCAAATTCAAGGATGGTCGACCGGATCAACAGCTTGAATCATCATGGATCCCTAGTTTTTTGGTAGGTGCCGGGGCAGTGCTAGGAGGGAGCGGTGGTCGTGGTATGCTGCTCTCTGTGCAATACGATCTGGCTCAGGATCCCCGTTCGCCTTATGGAACAAGGGCCTTCATCAATATCGGTTACGCCTTTTGAGTGTTTAACAAGTGGGCAATTAATTTATCGGGGACATTAAATATCTGTACTCTTTTCTCAAGTGGATCGTAGAGAAATTCGTTTAAATGCATGACCTGTATCATTTGAAAAAGGTCGGTGTAAAAGCCTCCTGTATTGAGTATGTAAATGGGTTTTTCATGGATGGCGAGTTGATTCCAGGTAAGCATTTCAAACATTTCATCCATGGTGCCAAAACCGCCCGGCAGTATAATGGCTGCATCACACAATTCGTACATCATTTTCTTGCGGGTATGCATATCGGGTACAATCCTGAGTTCGGTGATATGCTGATGTGCATGTTCGCGGCTGCGGAGGGTTTCAGGGATAATACCAACAACAGTTCCGGATGCCTCCATTGCCGCATTGGCCACAGCCCCCATAAGCCCTTTATTACCTCCACCATACACGATCCGGTATCCATGCTGTGCAAGTTCTTTTCCAAGCATTTGTGCATGCAACAAATAGAGGTCGTTGGTTCCGGATTTGGAACCACAAAAAACAGCAAGACTTTTCATAGGTGTTGGCATAGATTTCATTTTTCCTGATTGCAAGGTAACCTGTCAACTACAATGGAAGAGTTAATCCTTCTGATTGCAAAAAAAGGTTTTTCTTAGCGCAGCAATACAACATTTTAGTGCTTTTTAGTATTTTTGCGGGTTTCTTCTTGTTTATTGCGTTTTTTTGCTTTCTTTTACGATGTAATTCGAGGATTGTTTTACCATTATCATTGCACTATGAGCTCTACAGTTCTTCTTTTGTTTGTGTTCGCCTACTTTATAATTCTTTTGGCGGTAGCCTGGTATACCAGTAAAAACAGTACCAACGACACTTTTTTTATCGGTAACAAAAGCAGTAACTGGATGCTGGTCGCTTTTGGAATGATCGGTACTTCGCTTAGTGGAGTCACTTTTGTAAGTGTTCCGGGGACCGTAGGTAAAGTGATAGCAGATGGTACGTATAATGGATTTGCCTATTTCCAGGTGGTTATCGGTTATTTTATCGGATACATTGCTATAGCTTATATTTTATTACCACTATACTACCGGTTGAATCTCACTTCTATTTATAATTATCTGCAGCAAAGATTCGGGAATATATCATATAAAACCGGTGCCTTATTTTTTATTACCTCCCGTACTGTGGGAGCCACAGCAAGGCTTTATCTGGTTATTAATGTGATGCAGATCTTCATACTCGATGCAATGGGTATTCCATTTATTGTAACGACACTTATTATCCTTCTGATGATATTGCTTTATACCTTTGAAGGAGGGGTGAAAACAATTGTGTATACGGACACACTGCAAACCTTGCTGATGCTTACGGGACTGGTAGTATGTATTATTTATATATTAAGTCAGTTGCATCTTGATTTTGGCAGTGCTATGAGTACGCTGACAGATAAGGGATATACGCGGATATTCAATTTTGATTTGAACAATAAAGGGTATTTTCTAAAAGCAATTGTGGGAGGAGCTTTCATTACGATTGCAATGACAGGTCTCGATCAGGAAATGATGCAGAAAAACATCAGTGTAAAAAACCTGAAAGACTCACAGAAAAATATGATGACTTTCAGCTCAGTCATAATGGTGGTCAATTTTCTTTTCCTGTTGCTTGGAGGTTTACTGTATTTGTATGCGATGGAGCAAGGAGGCAATTACACTTCTGATGCAGGTAGCGCCGGTTTTTTATTAAATGGAAAAGACATCATCGGGGATGATATTTTCCCAACTATTGCGCTGAATTACCTGCCACCGGCAGTAGGTATCATTTTTATTATTGCCTTAATATCTGCTTTATTTCCAAGTGCCGATGGGGCGCTTACCGCACTTACTTCTTCTTTTTGTATAGATATTCTCGGGCTCAAGCGCCGGGATGACCTGAATGAAAAGCAAAAGAAAAGAACTCGTTTAACGGTTCACCTTTCTTTTACGATTATCTTTTTGCTGGCAATCGTCATTTTCAAAGTGATTGATAATAAGAGTGTGATAGATGTGATTCTGGATTTGGCCGGATATACCTATGGGCCTTTGCTTGGCTTATTTTCATTTGGAATACTCACCCGACGTACAGTGAAAGATGGCTGGCATATACTTGGGATCGCTTTATTGGCTCCGGTACTGAGTTATTTGGTTTCAAAATTTGTGCCTTTGGTTACCAACGGTTATCAGATAGGTATTGAACTTTTGCTTGTCAATGGATTGATTACTTTTCTGGGTCTTTGGCTGGTAAGCAAAAAGGAGGACCCTTTAAACAGAAGAGAAATGACCCGTATGGAGGGCTGATAAAACCGGGTTAAATTAAAACAGGATTCCTTTTTATGCCGATTATCCCGCATTTTTGTAAATACACGAATTGATAGCTGTATGACGGAAATATCACAATACCATAACCAACGGAAATGGGCGGAAAGTAAAGCGCATAGTAGCTGGCAGATCTTTAAGATCATGGCAGAATTTGTTGATGGATTTGAATCGTTGAGCCGTATAGGTCCCTGTATCAGTATTTTCGGAAGTGCCCGTACGCAGCAGGGACAGCCTTATTACGAGCTTGCTGTTGAAATTGCCAGTCAGTTGGCGAAGGAGGGATTTGGTATAATTAGCGGAGGAGGACCTGGCATTATGGAGGCAGCCAATAAAGGTGCTTCGCTTGCTGGGGGTAAATCAGTTGGTCTGAATATTGATCTGCCTTTTGAGCAACATAATAATCCCTACATAGACCGGGATAAGAGTCTGCATTTCGACTACTTTTTTGTAAGAAAGGTCATGTTTGTAAAATATTCTCAGGGGTTCATTATGATGCCCGGAGGTTTTGGAACGATGGATGAGTTTTTTGAAACCATTACGCTTGTTCAAACACAGAAAATAATTCCGATTCCCATGGTGCTTGTTGGTTCAAGCTATTGGAAAGGATTGATAGACTGGGTGCGTGAAGTAATGTGTGAGACTGAAAATAACATCAGTGCAGCTGACCTTGATCTTTTTAAATTGGTAGATACGCCGGAAGAGGTTGTGGCACATATACTTGATTTTTATACAAGGCACAAATTAGAACCCAACTTTTAATAGGCCGAATCAGTCAAGTACTTCATATAGCATAACCGGCTGTGCTTTATGCTTGAGGTTCTTTTCTCCAACAAGCCTGCAGTGAAAAGATTCTTTTACCGTCTCGTAAGCAGATTCCAGAATGAGTATTTGTCCCGGACCTGCCGCCGCCTGAAGGCGTTGCGCAAGATTTACAGAATCGCCGATAACGGTATAGTCAAGACGCCGCAAACTTACCGAGCCAATATTACCGCTGATCATATCTCCGCTATTGATACCGGTTGAAACATTCACGTTGTATCCTTCTATTACCGGTGGCATGTTCTTCACCTGATTTCGAACAGCAAGGCACGCATCAATGGCTCTGTCGAGGTGAAAGTCTCCTTTAAACACAGCCATAACAGCATCTCCGATAAATTTATCTACCTGTCCGCCCTGAGCCAATATTGCTTTGACTATTACATCAAAAATGTTGTTGATCAGGTTTACAACCTCGTCGGGGGCATGGGTTTCGCTGATTTTGGTAAATCCGCAGATATCAATAAAGACGACAGATGCTTGAATAGATTCGTTGCGCATCAGACTAACTTCAAACTCCTGTTTGTTCATGAAGCTGAGCACATTCTGATCCACATACATTTTCAGGATATTATTTTCCTTAATGGCAAGTAGGGTATTCCGTAGCTGTTTTACATGGGAAAGGGTTTTCTCCATGGTGATTTCAAGGTCTTCAAAATTTACCGGTTTGGTAATAAAATCGAAAGCCCCTCTGTTCATGGCCGTTCTGATATTTTCCATATCCCCATAGGCAGAAACGATAACCGATTGCAGCATCGGGCTTTTTTCCCGTAAGTGCGTTAGCAGGGTAAGCCCATCCATTTCTGGCATATTGATGTCGGTAAGAACCATATCAATATCCGGATTTTCCTTCAATTGTTTGAGTGCTTCAAAACCATTGAGGGCAAACAGGAATTCATACTGAGCTTCACGGATCTGTTTACGAAATTTTTGTTTAATTAAAACTTCCAAATCTGCTTCATCGTCAGCCACAAGTATTTTGGACATGTTATTTAATATTTATACGTTCTTTGAGTTGGGTAAAGTCGAGTGGTTTGGTAAAAAAGTCATCAGCACCGAGTTGAATGGCTCTTTTATGGTTTTCCTCGTCTCCATAAGCAGTAATCATCATAACAACTGGGGGAGGTTTAACAAACCCCTCTTTGATTCTTTGCAATAATTCAAGCCCTGTTTTTCCAGGCATATTGATGTCTGATAAAACAAGATTTATCGTGGATACATGCTGTTTAAGGTAATCGAGGGCATCATCTGCACTATGGGCAAAAGTAAAATGACATTCACCATTTCTGATTTCTCTCCTAAAACGTTGCTGAAAAAGAATCTGAACATCTGTTTCATCATCAACTACAAGGATATTTTTCATTTCGATTAATGTTTTAAGCTCTAATAGTTTCGTATTCAAAATTTGATGTAGTCCATCTATTATACTTTGTTCTCTTTGATAACAGATGGGACTAAGTTAATTTATTTCCATTTAAGGGAAGGATAATGGTGAATGCTGTGCCTTCTCCTTCAACAGAATCGACCTTAAGCTCCCCTCCATGCACTTTAGTAATAATTTCGTAACTCATCGAAAGTCCCAGTCCTGTTCCTTCTCCTGTTGGTTTGGTTGTAAAAAAAGGTTGAAAAATCTTATCTACCACTTTTTGTGGAATTCCGGTTCCATTATCTCTGAATAAAATATGAATAGTATTATTTTCGAGTTTGGTTTCAAGCCAAACGGTGGGAGAATAGTCTTGAATGTCTGATCTTGATTTTTGTAAGACGGCATAAAAAGCGTTGGTGCTAATGTTGAGCATCGCCCTGCCCAATTCAGAAGAAATGCCCATGAGTTTAGGAAGGGTATCATAAAGGCTTGTCTCAATTTTGGCATTGAATCCTTTTTCCTTTGCCCGCATGCCATGAAAACTGAGTCGGATGCACTCGTCGGCGAGTTGGTTGATATCAACGGATTCTTTCTGATCACTTCCTCCCCGACTATGTTGCAGCATGCTTTTAACTATGCTGTCTGCCCTTTTGCCATGATGTGCCACTTTCATTGAATTGTCTTTGATGGTGCTTACAATGTCCCTGATATCTTCCAAATCATTTCTTTGGAGCGCATCCATCAATTCATCGGTAAGTTCTGCATTCAATTCAGAGAAATTATTGATGAAATTCAGTGGATTTTGAATTTCATGGGCAATTCCGGCTGTTAATTCGCCTAAAGATGCCATTTTTTCAGAGTGAATCAATTGTTGCTGTGTAGAATTTAATTCTTCAAGGGTGGTTTCAAGGGTTTCTTTTTGGGCTGTTAATTCAGAAGTTCTTTCCTGTACCATTTTTTCGAGTTCCTCTTTTCTTTCCTGATTTCTTCTGTTTTCTTCTACCTCAATGGCCCTTAACTGAAGTTCTTTTTCCTGTGCTTTGATTTGCCTGCGGTAAAGAATGAAAATACCTATCAGCCAGAAAAAAGAAAAGGTGCCGGCAATATCCAGATAAACTTCGATCGTTTTGTAAAAAGAAGAGCTGATTAGTTTGACCGCATCTTCCAAAACGGAGAGTATAATCAGGGGGCTCAATGCCACCGTAATGAGTTTCAGTTTTTTGAATTCCGGTTCCCGGGCACAAAGAACGAGCAGGTAAACACTGATTCCGTTTCCTATCCACCGGACTATCTGATTTTTGTCGAATGCATGATAAAGAATGAAGAGAATAGGTGTAGCAATGAGTATTGCATTGAGAATCTGCAACCATTTTTTTCTGGCTGCAACATCTAAAAGCTTGGCTTTCAGATAATTAGCGAAGATAAAGGAGGTAAGAATGAGTGTCATGATTCGTGGTAAATATCCGAACTATTTTATTTTTCCGGTAAAAAAGGTATCAGGCAGGCAAAGTGACTGTAAATCGGGTAAATTGATTCTCCTCGCTTTGCACATCCAGTTTTCCATGATGTAAATTGGTTATAATTTCATAGGTCAGAGACAATCCAAGACCTGTGCCCGAGCCTGAGGGTTTGGTAGTAAAAAAAGGCATGAAAATTTTTGAAAGAACCGTTTTGGGGATGCCTGTGCCGTTATCTTCAATCACGATCTCGACCCGATCCTTAACGGAGCGGGTAACCACTGATACAAGTGGTTGGTATTTTTCTGAGAGGGCATCGGAAAGCTCTTCTTTGTTAATTTCTCTTTTACTTCGCTCACCCACAGCATAAAAGGCATTGTTGAATAAATTGAGCAGTGCTCTTCCGAGTTCTTTGGGTACGACTTTCAAAATCCCCAAATCAGGATCTAAGGTAAGGTTCATTTGTGCATGAAAGGCCTTGTTACTGGCTTTCAGGCCATGAAAACTTAAATTGAAGTACTCCCTAACCAAGGTATTGATTTCTGTTAGTTCCGGTTTATTGCTACTGCTTCGGCTATGGTAAAGCATGCTTTTTACAATATTGTCTGCTCTTTTGCCGTGACTTTCTATCTTTTCAAGATTACCACTGATGTCATTAGCGAGGATTTTGATTTCTTCCATGTCCTCTTTTTCGGTCATATCCTGCAATTCCTCAATGAGTTCGCGGCTTACTTCGGCAAAATTATTGATGAAATTCAGGGGGTTTTGAATTTCATGGGCAATACCAGCTGTCAATTCACCCATGGACGCCATTTTTTCTGCATGTATCAGTTGAGTTTGGGTATTTTTTAGTTGCTCCAGAGTAGACTCTAAAGAACCCTTTTGTTTTTCAATCTGTATGTTTTGTTGATTGAGCGATTGATTGACCTTATTCAATCGCTGCCTGTTGCGGTTTACACCAAGCACAATGATTCCAAGCAAAATGATACCTGCTATGGCAGAAAAAATAAGCCACCGTTGCTGAAGACTTTTGCGCTGAAACTCCAATTCTTTTTTAGAAAAATTATACTCAGCCTGATAAGCTTCAGATGCGCGGGCACTCTCCAGATTGTTGATGCTGTCGGAAAAGGTTTTAAATACTTTGAAATGTTCGAGCGCAAGTTGATAATTTCCCAGAGAAGTTTGTATATAAGCAAGTATTTCCTGAGCATCGCGCTGTAGCAGGGCCTGCCCCATATTTTCAGCTAGTGATAAGGCTTCTGAAGCAAGCGGAAGCGCTTCCGATGCCTTGTTTGCTTTCAATTTAAGCCGTGCAAGACCTATGAGGGATTGGCAGGTTGGCACTCCATAGCTTTTATCCTTAGCAAGCTTGAGCGCTTTTTCAAAGAAAAACTCTGCCTGTGGGATACTGTCAAACCGGGCGTACACTTTAGCAATCATTCTCGAGGTAGATTCCATCAATTCCGGGTTCCTTATAAGTTGAGCGATACCATATGCGGTTCGAAGGCTTTGAAGCGCTGTATCTCTTTCTCCCTGTTCCAGTTTTACTTCGCCAAGATTGCTATAGGCAAGGATAATACCCGTTGTATCTTCGAGTGTGGTTGAAATTTCGAGCAATTCCTTATAGTTTTCCCCTGCCTGAACATACTTCCCCTGATAAAAATAAACCGTGGCAATATTATTTAGCGCTGCTGCCTGTACAGATCGGTTGTTTTGTTCTTCTGCCAGTTTGAGGGTTTCAAAATATTTAGACAGCGCTTCTGAATATTTTCCCTGATTCATAAAAACCAGGCCAATATTATTAAGTATGCCGGGGAGTGCCGTTGTAAGTTTTACTTTTTTAGCAAGATCATAGGCCTGATTGTAGTAATTACTGGCTTTTGTAAAGTCTCCTTTGTTTTGGTAAAGATTTCCCAGGATTTTAAGGGCTTCTATTTCACCTTTACTATAGCTTGCCCTGCGGCAAAGGGTTAGTTGGGTTAGTAAAAGCTGAAGGGCACTGTCAGGGTAGCTTTCTGCGTACTCAAAAGCCAGTTTGTTTACCGTAATTAAATATAAAGTATCCTTTTGAAAACCTTCTTTACTCCTTAAGTTTTGGATGGTTTTTCTTAATTGATTCATTCGATTGGATTGCGCCATAAGCAGTGGGACAACCATACAAAGCATCACAAAAAAACTAAATTTGAATTTCATAAACTAATTGACAATCAATGTACCCGGGAAAACTAATAAGAAGGATTCAAATTACCGGATTATTTTCTCAGAACGCTTGTTTTTAATTTTTTTATTGGCTCTTTTACGAAAAATATTATCTTTAAAGCTAAATTAAACCAAAAATGATACAAGTCTTTAAAAAATCAAATCTGTTGAAGGGACTTTCAATGGCCTTGTTTGCATCTTTTGTTTTTGTAGCCTGTAATGAACCTGCAGAACCTGCTGACGAGAAAATGGAACCAGATGTAGTATCTCCGATGGTGACAGAGCCAACAGACACACTTCCTCCTGAGGATTCCAGTGCTACTACCCGTCCTGATCCAATTAGAACTACACCTACGGAAAACAGAAGAACCAACTAAGTCGTATGACCTTTCCAAAGAGTTTAAACCCCTTTGTATACGGGCTGTTTCATTTTTTCAGGCCTTTATACAGAGGGGTTTTAGTATTTATATTGTTATTGCTTGCTGAGACCGGTTTTGCTCAGTCTTATTTTTTTTATGAGTTTAAGGTAGGGTATCCTCAAAAGGATTCTATTACCTGTTATATATTTTTGGATATAGCTGCCGGGGGTACGGCAAGGGGACGGCTTCGATATGTAGAACCGGTTACCGGGGCTGATTGCCTCTTTCAGTTGGAGCTTGCGGATACGGATAGTACGTTGGCAGATGCTACCAAATCTGATTCAATCCTCTACCTGAATCTTATTTCTGATCCGATTAACATGCAATCTACCTTTGGAGGTGGTTTGGATCCGGATATGATTTTACCAAGATTTGGGTTTAAAAAGAATAGCCCTCATCCTGATTCCTTATATTATCCTTTTGAAGTGGGTTACCGTTTTTCCGGAAGGGTGATGATGGTCAATCAATGGTTTATTCCGGTAAGCACACAAATTGTTTCATTGAACGATGGGAATTTATCGGCTGATATTGTCAAAAAGTTTTATGCTGAAGAAGAAGATTTGTATCAATTTCTATTCAAGATCGATACACGAAGTGTTCCTTTTCGCAATAAGGATTCAAAAATGTTTTTAATATGTGTGGCTGCCACTGATGATGAAATAATTGGTGTTACTGCAAAAAGGGATTTGCAGAATATCACCAATCTCTATTCTAATCTTGCTAAACAAATAGGGATACCCTTCGGTCTTACACAAATCAGTGGGGGCGATTTTTCAAAAGAAAATGTAATGCGAGCCATTGCCAATCTACAACCTGGGTCAAAGGATATTGTCATCTTTTATTTCAGCGGTCATGGCTTTCGGTTCAGCAGTGATTTCAGCCGGTATCCAAGAATGCTGTTCCGTACTTCGGCATTACAAAGAAGAGAGGAAATTAATCTGGGATTAGAAGATGTATATGAGAGCATTAAGAAAAAGGGTGCTAAAGTAAACCTTGTAATTGGAGATTGTTGCAATGAGGATGTTGGACCTTCGGCTCGTTTTGGCAGGAACAGTCTTACTACAAAATCCATTGGGTTTGGCAGAGCTAAACTTAATGTAAAAAATGTAGAAGCTCTTTTTTTTCCAACTACCCAAAATAACATGATCGTGATGTCTGCAGATAAATATCAACTTGCAGCCGGAAATCCGAGTTTGGGTGGATATTTTACTTTTTCCTTTATGTCTGAGCTGGAAAGGAACTTATATACGGTACTTCCCACCAATGCCTGGGTAAAAATTCTGGCAGATACCCGGGAGGCAACACGAATGCTTGCGCTTCGGGCAGTCTGTGACAAAACTACAAGAGCCCGTTGTGTACAAACGCCTTTTTTCCGATAATGCAATTTTTGTAGTGCAAGTGCCGAAAGTCTCAGAAATTCCGGACTTTTCTTTGAAGTAAAGAGCCGGATTAATAATTTTCCTTTTAACCGGTTATTCAGCTTGTGGCTTTAGTTGTAAAACCTCGTCCCAAAATGGTTCCTTGCGAAGGGGTATCCAAACTAGATCTTCCTGAAGAACATCCCTGTAGGCAAATCCGGAAAGCATTGAATTTTTAAGCCAGATTTTTGCTGATGCGGTATCTCCTTTATTCATATAAATACTGGCAGTAATATAAAATCGATCTGCTGCGGGCATTTCTGTTCTTGAAGAGTCCATATAATAAGGTAAGGCCTTATCCCAGTCTTCGTTTACAAAATAAAACAGGCCGTATAAGGACTCAAGCTTTTCTTTTTTCCAAATCCTGTTTTTTTTGGCCAGCAACAATACCTGCTCCGTTGGGAGGGAGTCATTTTTATAAATCGACATTTCCGCAAATTTATCTAAATCTTCAAGCAGTAATTTCTTTTGATCCAACAGGTCATTCATCTGTTGATAAGCTTTTGTAAATTCATTTCTTTTCAGAAAGATCTCCGTAATTTTCATCCTTTGTGAGGTTTCGCCGGGCGACAGAGACAAAGCTGTTAAAAACTCTTCCTCGGCTTTTTGATTATCTCCGCTGAGTTGATACAATTTGCCTAGCCGGTTTGCCTGCGTTTTTTTATTGTATTTTTCGCCATAAACAAAGGCTGAACGTATAATAGAAATTGCTCTTTTAAAAGGAAAGGTAACCGGATCTTTAAAAGGAATTTGTTGATCGATTCCCGGTATCGGTTCCATGTTTTCAATGGCCATCTTATATACGATTAAGGAGTTCTCCCTATGCCATTCAGGGAGGCCCTTATTGATCATTTCGAGGGCTGAATCGGTGTAGATGTAAGCATCTGGAATGGTCATTATTTTTGAATACCAATATTCAGCAGATTTGTCATTCCAATAGCTGCTTCCGGGTTCAATGGCTGACATTTGCACATAAAAATTTTCCAGTTCAAATTCTCCGTTGCTTGTATTTAATATTTTGTAAAGTGTAGTTTGGTTGCTTTGCTGCCGGATTAAATACTGACTCACTGTGTTTCTATAGTCGAGCCACACCTGTTCTGCCTCCTGATATTGTTGATATTGCTGATATAGATCCGCAAGTAAGAAATAAGCTGCCGGAAACATTTCTGAACTGTTGTCTCTTTGGATAATCGACCTGTAAATGCCTACAGCCTGATCAAGATAACCTAGTTTTTTGTAAATATCACCCAGGTAATAATCGTCTTCCAATGGGTCATACAAAAGCTTCATTACTTTTTCTTTCAAACAACTTGTCAAAAATTCATTGGTTGAATCGGAAGGAATGCTATCTAAAAACATTACAATTTGTTCAGGATGGATAGGTTTTGTGTTTGCTTTTTTTAAAAACCATTCGGCTTCTGCAAATTTTTGATGTTGGTAAAGCCATTTACCATAATAGTGATTGACAAGAGAAACTGAATCTCCGCCGTTGTTCAGTATTTGTTTGAAGCGTTCCAATGCGAGGGTAGTATCTGAATTATTTTGCAGGTTTGTAGCTACAAGTAAATCGAAATATGGACTGTTGAATAGGGTATCTTTAGGATAGGGAGGGCAAATAAAGGCACCTATGTTGGCTGATATTTGTGGAGGAACATTTGGGCGAAATCCTAATGCGTTTGGAACAGAAGGATTTTCAAAGAAGAATCCCCGTTTTTTTTCATAAGAGATACGAATCTGTTCTTCGGCCTTTTGAAACCGCGCTGTACGGATGTAAATTTGTCCCAATCTCTCGTAAGGAAAATAGCTATATTCATTAGCCTTTATATTCTTTAACTGTAACTCTTCAGCACGCAACCAGTTTTTGGCTAATTCTTCTGTAATGCCTTCATTAGACAATAAAATATAAAGATCCGGTTGAATGGCTCTTGCCTTTTCGGCCATTTCTCTTGCTTTGGTCAGATTGCCGGTAATATTATAGTAGGCTATAAGGTTGGCCCATGGGAGTGCCCATCCGGGAGATAGTTCAGTTGCTTTTGTGTAGTAGTAGAAGGCGGAGTCGTATTGTTTTTTCTCTGTATATAAAATGCCGAGTTCATTATTGATATAGGGGGCAAAGGGCTCTAAATTGTAGGCTTGCAGTTGAAAATCAAGTGCCTTGGCAAGTAAATCGGAAGGATCAGGAACATTAGGGAATTTCGATCTTTGTATGACGCCTGAAAAATATAAACGGTCCAATTGAAGAGGGCGGTACAGGAAATGGTTGGGTGAAATTATGTTAAGGGCTATGTCATATAAGTCAACATATTTTTCATAATTATTGCTGCTTTGACCATAGTAGGTTCTTTTTTCAATTTCTGATTCATCTCCATTGCAGTAGCCAATTACAAGTTGCTGCCCCATATCTGTAATCATAGATACGAGTTTATTATTAAACTGGTCGATGAGGGATTTATTTGTTTTCAGTAGTTTGGTCAATTGCCTTAAACTGTCGTATCCCTTATTATTTAAAGTGGGTTCGATTCCATCTATGAGTCGAAACGGAATTTCTTCCGTCTTTAATGTTTTGATGGTGGGCAAATTGAAATTTAATATAAGATCCGTTGGTTTTAATATGGTAAAGAAATAATCAAGTGGGAGCTTATTAATCTTACCTTTTAAATCAGGCAGACTTGCAAGGGTACCGGGCAGCACCTTTTTTACGTCTTCCTCTGTTTTCATTTCAGCCATCAATATAGAGTCTACATTAGACAGGGTGATTGAATCACTCCCCTGAAGTACAGGTACCTGCTGATGGTCTTCTCTTAATAGTACGGGATCATTGGCCATAGAAACGGTAAGGTATTGCTTCATTTCGCCCGAGGTTACCACAGGCATGCTGTCATTACCTGCCAAGCCATAAAGACCCCGGATGAGATAATAGGAAAATACACCACGACCACCGCCCCATGCTTCATTTTCCACCGAAAGCTCATCGGGACCACAGGCAATTAAACGCACCTCGTTTTGCTGGGTTTTCAACAGTTGCTCTGCTACCAGTTGTTTGCCACTTCTTCCTTCAAGGTCGTTTCCAGCTAACTTACCGGAGCGGCAGGCATCGGTAATTAAAACTACTTTGGCATTGCGTTCTGCTGATAAGGTATTGGCAATATCATTCAGGTCCTCGAGCCGGATGGCATGATTGATATAATTATTGGTAGGGCTGTTGTAAGCGAGCAGGTATCCCAGATTGGAAACGATTTTGTTTTCAACATCACCGTGTCCCGAAAAGTAAAAATAAACCAGATCATTGGGCTTTACAACCTCGAGTAGGTGAGTGAGTGCCTGATAAATGGTACCAACAGTGGCCTGTTCGTTGAGTAATAAAATGATATTCTCTGCGGGTGTATTTCCTCCTGATTTTGATTGAAGGAATTCAGCAAAAAAGCGGGCGTCTTTGTCTGCAAAACGAAGTGCCGGTATACTCGATTCTTTGTAACCTGATATACCAATAACTACGGCATAAGTATTCCCTGTAAACTGTGACCAAACAGATGTGCTGCAAAGGATGATTGCCAACAAAAGCATCCTTCCTTTTAAATGAAATATTTTTTTCATTTGAATTTGTTTTCCTTCTGCTAATTTATTTGATAAATGTTTTTAATTTTTTAAAGTAGTACCTGATATCTCAGAAAACCTAATTCAATAGAGTGCTCTATTCATCCTTACTCCTTTGAATGGGCTCCTTTACCTTTTTATTTACGTACCCTGACCGGATAGGGCGGGGTAGTCATCTTCTTTGGTGGATTGGCTTTTAGTTGTTGTAAAACAATTTCAATGGCTTTTTCCAGTTGCGGATCCTGTCCATTAATTACTTCAGCCGGCCATTGTTCCACTTCTATATCGGGTGGAGTACCTACATTTTCAATCCCAAAGCCATCCTTATCGAAAAATGCCAGGTTAGGGGCTGTTACACTTCCGCCATCAATTAATTCCGGAAAACCGAGAATACCAACGAGTCCTCCCCAGGTTCTTTTGCCTACGAGGGTACCCAAATCAGCCTGCCGGAAAAGGTAGGGCAGGTAATCTCCACCCGATCCTGCCATCTCATTGATCAGCATTACTTTGGGTCCTTGTATGGATGCATTAGGTGCTTTTTGATCTTTACCATACCGATAGTTCCAGTATGATTGTACAGGTCTTTTCAGGATATCAATATAATAATCTGCAAGCTGTCCTCCTCCATTGAACCTTTCATCAATAATAATCCCTGCTTTATTAGCTTGTGGGAAGAAATACCTTTTGAAATATTCATGCCCCTCTGTGGTTGTATTGGGAACATATACATAAGCGATCTGTCCGTTGGTGGCTTTGTCTACCTTCTTAATATTGCCTTCTACCCAATCGCGGTTGCGAAGCGCATATTCGTTGGCAACCGGAGTAACCGTAACGGTTCGTGGATTGCTGCCATCCTGGGAAGCGGATAAAGTGAGTGTTACAATTTTTCCTGTGGTATTTTCAAAAAAGCTGTAAAAGTTTTTATTGGTTGTAACATCGGCGCCGTTTACCGATAGGATATAATCTCCTTGTCTTGCATCTACTCCCGGCTCAGTCAGGGGTGACCGGAGATCGGGTGACCAATTCAATCCACCGTATATTTTTGAAATGCGGTACCGGTTGTTTACTACTTCGTAATCTGCTCCCAATAAACCTCCCGGTACTGATTCTGTATTGGCTCTGCGGTCTCCGGTTCCGGAAAACCGGTGGTGTCCTACAGCGAGTTCACTAAACATCCACTGCATTACTTTATACAAATCGCTATGGCTTGCGATATCCGGTAAAAAAACCTGGTATTTCTTTTTCATAGCCGGCCAGTCTGCCCCTTGCATTCCGGGATCATAAAAATAGTCGCGGTTTACACGCCATGCTTCGTTAAATATATTCTTCCATTCTTCTTCAGGAACAATTTTCACAGTAAGCGAACCCACGTTAAGCATGTCATCAGGACCCGGTTTTTTTCCGGTTTCTGCAATGCTCCATTTGCCTTTACTATTGATCAGCATTTTTTCACCATTGGCTGATATTTGAAAGGCATCTGCGGGTAAAATAGGTTCTTCTTCGCGTTTTTTAAACGTGAAAGTATGTAATACAGACGGCCCGCTGTTCCGGGGTTTTGCCGACAAATAATAAAGGACGCCTTCTTTAGGTACCGAAAGACTACTATACAGGCCACTTGAAATAGGGAAAGCGACCATCCTTTTATCTATGTCTGTCCAGTCTATCTTTAAATCTGCTTTTGCCGGGGGAGCTGTACTTTTTTTGTCCGGTTCCGGTTTGGCATCCTTTTTATCGGTTTCGGCCACTTTTACCGTTTCCATATCATTTTCTTTTGCAA
>JBGSNV010000276.1:0-16507 GCA_041739485.1 Chitinophagaceae bacterium | reverse complement strand
GCTAGCTGTGCTGCCCCTCGACTTGCATGTATTAAGCCTGCCGCTAGCGTTCATCCTGAGCCAGGATCAAACTCTCCATTGTAAATGAATTGTCTAAACCCAACTATCTATTTTCTCTCGAAATTAAACGTCGGTTTTTTTTCGTACTTTAATGTTACGCTTTACTTACCCTTAGTTCCTAAAAACTAAAGTGCTGTTGTTTCCATACTTTCAAAGATCTTTACCAAAACAAAATTCCTGAGAATCCCGCCCCAGCATTACTGAACAATAATAAAGCCTACGCTCTAACTACTGATTATCAACTGTTTATTAAACCGAATTTTTTATTTCCTAAAGAGCTTCCCCCGATCATCCATTACCGGTTCATCGTTTGGGAGTGCAAAGGTAAGAGGTCCAGACATCCAACAATCAAACTAAAAAAATAATTTAAAAGTTTTTTGGGAACCCAAATCGCTATTGTGACCCGCTTTTAATTGAACCAAACCCGCTATCAGCAAAGTTTCTATTCAATTTTTCCTCTCTTAAAACTGTAAAGAACTATTCCCTTTTTATTGCGGGGTTGCAAAGATATGAGTCTTTAGGTTGCTGACAAAATGAAATTGCCAATAAGTGGAAAAAACAGGGCAATTTTTTGAAAAAAACTGCATTATCGACCCTATACTGCAGATTAGCTGCTTAAAATGCCGCATAATTCAGGCGACTGACCCCCTTCAATCTCCTAAATATAAATGGAGAGATCGTAAACTTCAGATTGTACTATGTAAAAATGATTTGATCCGGAACCAATAACTAACTCAAAAGCAACCGCACTAATCCTTTCTCAGAACCACTGCATCAAGCGAAGCAATCTTTATTGTAGCACCCACTACCTTTTCTCCGGAAAGTAAATCGGTATAGCTGCCTGATTCGGGTAATTGAAAAGTACAGGCCGAACCCTCGAGGTTAAAAAAGACCAACACCTCACTATCTTCATCAAAACGACGGTAACCAAGCCGTTGACCTGCAGTAAGGAAGAAATCCATTCCCCCATGCATCAGCACCGGATGGGATTTACGGATAGCGATCAGCTTTTTATACAGATCAAATTGTTGCTGATTAAACGATACAGAATCTTTCTCCGTTTCACCCGCCTGAATGTTGGCTGTTTCCTGTTCAAACTGCCTGCCCTTCCACCAAAGCGGTTTGCGGGGATCGGGATCATCGCCTCCCCACATTCCCATTTCTTCCCCGTTCCAGATTTGGGGAGCCCCGATACTTGTAAATAAATGAATAAGATAAAGACGCAACCTTTGATACCCCCTCCTTGCTTGGCTTCCGGCTGATATAGCCTGAATCCTCATAAGGATTGGCTTTGAATTTATACTTGTTGGGGTTGGCAAAATCGGATAGCAAACGCGGCGCATCATGTGTGCTGCTTACATTCATCATGGCATAGCGGTTGGGTTTAAGAAGCCGATCCCACTGAAAGGTCAGGCTGTCTTTGAGCTGCCGGGCATCGATGGCGAAATTGGTTTGTGCAAAAAAGTAACGGGCCGGACGATAAGCCTGATAAAACATCACCGCATCAAATACATCGCCACTCGTATAGGGCACCGGATCCATCAGGATATCCGGCCATTGCTCCCACCAAACTTCGCCTACCAGATAAGCATCCGGGTTTATGCTCCGCACCTGTTTGCGCCAGTCGCGCCAGAATACCATACCGATATGATCTGCTACGTCAAGCCGAAAACCGTCAATACCATTTTTCACCTCTCCATCAGGGGCAAGCCAGCGTTTGGTGACTTCGAAAATATGGGCCTTTGCTCCTGGATTGATATCTCCTTCGTAGGGCAATCCGATCCGGCGCTCGGTGGTCAGGTTTACTTTTTTTATTTCGGGTAAACTTGAAATATTCAACCAGCCTTCGTAGCTGAATTCATTCTCAGGTGTAGACTTATCGTCAAAGCGATTGATGGCATACCAATCCTTGTAAACTGAGTTCTCCTGTTTTTCCAGTACATCCTGCCATGCCCAGAAACGGGTACCGGTATGATTCCATGAAAAATCGAGAATGACCTTCATACCACGCTGATGCACGGCATCGATCAGTTTCAAAAAAAGTTTATCAGCAGCAGTCCATTGCCAGGTCGCAGGATCTGCCGGATTCTCCGCAGCCATGATCTTCCGGTCGCCTTCGGGATCCGGTCCGAAATGCACATCTACGTGGTGGTAACTGCTTGCATCGTATTTGTGATAGGAAGGAGCGTCGTTGATAGGATTGAGATATAAGGCATTTACCCCAAGGTCCTGGAGGTAATCGAGTTTATCGAGTATACCTTGCAAATCGCCACCGTAACGACGGTATTGCAGGTTGTTATTAAACCGTTTAGTACTATCATACCAGGCGTCTTTGGCATACCAATCGCCGGTCCAGCTGGTGGTTTGCCAGCCTTCAGGCGCTTTAACCCCAATAGCCGGGATAGCAATAGATGCAGCTACCGGATCGTTGGTGGTATCCCCGTTATAGAAACGTTCCACAAAGATCTGATACCATATAGCTTCTGAGGCCCATGCAGGAGGCTCATTGCCCGGAGTTGTTTCTTTGGTTTTACAGGAAGTAAACCCACCAAAAAGAAGGAGTCCGATGAAAAAGACAGCTGATAATTTTTTCATAATTCAGGCTTTCATGTGAAGCAGATAATGTGTCTGTTTCGTTAAGTTTGTAAGCAATGGCAACAAATATACCTTTTGTACCCTTGTGTGCATGGGTTTTATCAACCTTTTTTGAATCCTTTCATTGTTTTTAAAATAATATAGTCTTGGAACTACGCTTCTTCTTTTTACTTCCGGTTTTTGTATCGAATCTGTTTGTTGGCAGCCCGTTGCACGAAGTAAAGCCTGCCAACCCCTTTGTGGTTTACAATACCATTTGGGACAACCCGCTTTATGCCGCCTGCAATACCGGTAAGCATGCTTCTTATTTATCGGAGCGGGAAAAAGATATTTTGTTTGTGCTGAATTTGATTCGTCAGTATCCCGGGCAATTCAATGAAACCATACTTGCCACATGGCCCGAAAGACAGGAAACGCCAACACTGCGGCAAACCACCTATTACCGAAGCCTCGCGGCAACCCTGAAGAACCTGTCACCGAAAGGCCTTCTAACACCGGATAGCCTTGCCTGGCAAAGCGCCCGCTGTCATGCCCTTTCATCGGGCAAAAACAGCTATACCGGTCATGACCGACAGTCAAACCTTTGTACACAACAAAAATATTACCATGCCGAGTGTTGCCACTATGGCTTCAGTGATCCTGTAGAGATCGTGGTTTCTCTTTTGATTGATGAGGATGTGCCTTCGCTTGGTCACCGCGAAATTTGTTTGGATGATGTCTACAAAAAGCTGGGGGTTGCTTTTGCCCCGCACAAAGAATATGAAACCAATGTAGTGATGGACTTTCTGCGGTAAAATCAAATGAAAGAAAAAGTGTTCAACCACTCCATTTTAATAGCATCTGAGAGATCTCACAGTAAATGAATGCTGTACATAACGGTACGCATTAAATACCCGCCGTTCCTTAGTAGCTCTTTTCAAAATACAAATAGATGTAAACCGCTGTACCATATCCGGTTGCATTGGTAGAAACAAGCTGATATCCTTTTTGTGCATATTCATCAAGCTTTGCCTGAACTTCTTCCTGCGAACTTTTCGCAATATGATTCTTGTCGAGAGTCATTTTGGAAAAAAAAGTCAGCACTTCTACTTTGTAGTTCTTCATAAAATCACGTTTTGGATTACTGTCTGAAAATTCAATAATGGATGATAGATAGGCTAAATAAGCAAAAAATTACAAAACATTTACGCTCATTTTTTGCTTAAGAATAAATCTCACCCCCATGCATCAGCCATGCACCATCGGTATCACCTTCTCTCCAATCAATTGGATGGCCCGTAAAAGTTTTTCATGAGACATGCCTACATCCATTTGAAAGCTAAATCGTTGAATTTCTCCCAACGCTTCACTATGTCGCTTTATTTTTTCAGCTACTTCTTCCGCACTGCCTACCGCCAAGGCACCTGTAGGTCCGTTTTGCGCATCAAACCTCGAACGGGTGACCATCGGCCAGCCTCGTTCCTTGCCTATTTTGTTAAACATAGCCTCGTAACCCGGATAGTAATCCGCAATAGCTTCTTCGGTAGTATGAGCCACATAACCCAACGAATGCAACCCTACTTTTAATTGCTCCGGCGCAAAACCGGCAGCTTCCCCCGCTTTCCGGTATAAATCTACCAACGGTCTGAAGCGATGGGTTTCCCCGCCTATGACTGCCACCATGAGCGGCAAACCCATTTCGCCGGCCCGAACAAAAGAGGAAGGGGTGCCGCCAACGCCCAACCACACAGGCAATTTTGCTTGTACCGGTCTCGGAAATATGGGTTGATTTTTTAAAGGCGGTCTGAACTTACCCGACCAGGTGATGGGTTGCTGTTCGCGGATACGCAATAACAAATCAAGTTTTTCAATAAATAGGGCATCGTAATCATCTGTATCCAAACCAAACAAAGGAAACGCATCGATGAAGGAACCCCGGCCTGCCACAATTTCTGCTCTTCCGTTTGAAATCAGATCGAGTGTCGCAAAGTTTTGAAAAACCCGAACCGGATCCGCGGCGCTCAACACCGTTACGGCACTTGTTAAACGAATGCGACTAGTGCGGGCAGCCGCAGCGGCTAAAATCATAGAAGGGGCAGAGTCTAAAAAATCCTCGCGGTAATGTTCGCCAATGCCAAACACATCCAATCCGGCCTGGTCTGCCGCCACCATTCTTTCAATTAAATCCTGTAAAGCCTGTGCATGATCTTCCTGCAATTTGGGGGAGGCTGCAAAACTATCGATCCCTATTTCCATGAGATTTGAAACTTGTTTGAAGGGTAAAGGTACAATCTCTGCATTGGGTGGATATCAACTGATAGCAGGTTCATAGGTTGTTGTAAAAAGACAAATCTATCATTCCAAACTACCTTCGTCCCCACTTCATGACAAACAAAAGAAAATATTTAACCATACTGGTACTCGGAATGATTACGGCTATCGGGCCGTTTTCGATTGATATGTACCTGCCGGCTTTTGCTGATATTGCCAAAGACCTGCATACAAGTGTGGCGCATGTTTCGCTTTCCTTATCGAGCTTTTTTATTGGTATTTCCATCGGGCAGTTTATCTACGGGCCTTTGCTCGACCGGTTTGGCAGGAAGAAGCCTTTGTTTGCCGGGTTGTTTATTTATCTGGTTGCTTCCGCATGGTGTGCCTTTGTAAAAAGTGCTGATATGCTGATTGCCTTGCGGTTTTTACAGGCACTTGGGGGATGTGCGGGCATGGTGGCCGCAAGGGCGATGGTGCGGGATCTTTTTTCGGTGGAAGACAACGCCAAAGTATTTTCCATGCTGATGTTGGTGGTGGGCGTTTCCCCCATTATTGCGCCTACCCTCGGTGGTTATGTTACGACTGAATTTGGGTGGCACTACATTTTTGGTATCCTCACCTTTATGTCATTGGTTATGATTCTTGCGGTCCATTTTGGGCTGCCCGAAAGCAAACAGCCAGACCGGACTTTTTCTTTAAAACCCAAAGCCATTTTTACCACTTTTGGATCGGTGTTGAAAGAACCCCAATTTTTAACCTACGCACTCACCGGTGCGGTGGCAGCTTCCGGTTTGTATGCTTTTATTGCAGGTTCTCCGGGCGTATTTCTCGAAATTTTCGAGGTTACGGAAAAAGAATATGGTTTTATTTTTGCATTGGTAGCCGGAGGCCTAATCCTTGCCACACAGGTGAACAGATTGGTTTTGAATACTTACAAGAGCGAGCAAATAGTACCGGTGGCATTGTTTATTCAAAGTCTTGCAGGCATCAGCCTTTTTGCAGGGTACATGCTTGGTTGGCTGCAAATAACCGGAACTATCTTGCTTGTATTTGTTTACCTGAGTTGTCAGGGGTTTACCTTTCCTAATGCATCCGCTTTATCGCTTGCGCCTTTTTCAAAAAATGCGGGGAGCGCTTCTGCATTATTGGGGGGCATTCAAATGGGGTTAGGCGCTTTGAGTTCGGCATTGGTAAGCTATCTGACCAACGGGACCGCCTTGCCGATGGCCTTTATTATGGCAACCTGCGCGGTCAGTAGTTTTTTAATTTTACAAACCGGTAAACGACTGATTCGATTTAAAGCATCCAAATCTCTTGTAGAGGAAGAAGAAGTGGATTTGATGGCGAATTATTAATGGGCATCGATGAGAACCTACGGCTTGAATCTTTTGTGAGGGTTTTACAAGCAACTCCCGCTGTGGCGGTGTTGACCTTTGAGCAGGAGGTGAAATCAAGAGATGAAATTCTTTGTATTAAATATCTTTGTTTAGCAACCAATAAAGTTATAGCTTAGCAAACAAAGACATTTATGCTATTAAGACAACAAATAGCCGAAATTATTGATTCGCAACAGGCAAACTTTCTGCATAAAGATACCGGCATACAAAGAACCCTTCTGTCTTCATTGCAGGTTCGGAAAAATTTTGCCCTCATCATAACCGGTGTTCGAAGATGTGGCAAAAGCACCCTGCTCCTGCAATTATCCAAAACCGGATTTAAAAATATTTTTTACCTGCATTTTGAAGATACCCGGCTCGCAGGTTTTGAAAATCAGGATTTTGCCCGTTTAGCAGCTGAAATTGAGGAGCGAAAACCGGAAGTAATTCTTTTCGATGAAATTCAAATCATTGAAAATTGGGAATTATTTGTACGACAACTTTTGGACGAGGGTCATCAGATCGTGATAACCGGATCAAATGCCAGCCTCCTAAGCAAAGAACTTGGGACAAAGCTGACCGGACGGCATTTACCGGCAGAGTTATTTCCTTTTTCATATCGGGAATTCTTATCCTTCAGCGCATTGGAAAGTACACCCGAAACAGCAGAGGCCTATAATAAAAATGGCGGCTTTCCCGAATACCTGAAAAGCCAAGATGGTTTTGTATTAAACCAACTACTTGAAGATATTTTGTATCGAGATATTGCTGTACGCTATGGCATCAGAAATATTAAAGTATTAAAACAACTTGCCGTTTACCTGATATCGAATATTGGAAAACAAGTATCGGCCAATAAGCTCACAGCGCTTTTTGAAATCAGCGCAGCAAGCACCATACTCGAATATTTTACCTATTTGGAAAACGCCTATCTTATTCAATTTGTGCCACAATTTAGTTATTCACTTAAAAAACAAATCAGAAACAAGAAAAAGGTTTATACGCTGGATTTGGGGTTGTTTTCTGAAAATTCTATAGTCTTTTCCGACGAGCATGGCCGCCGTTTAGAAAACACTGTTTTCCTGCACCTTCGCCGGAAATACAAAGAGCTGTATTATTTTGCCGAAAAAGGCGAATGTGATTTTATTGCCATGCAAAAAGGAAAGCCTGCTGAAATTGTACAGGTATGCTATACCCTGCATGCAGATAATTTGCCAAGGGAATTAGACGGACTTACAGAAGCCATGGATTTTTTTAAAGTAAAAAAAGGAAAAATAGTTACCCTTAGTCAAACGGATACTATTCAGTCGGGAGACCGGGTCATTGAGGTGGTAGCTTTGAAGGAATTTTTGGAAGGATAAAAAGCTTTAGGGATCAGTAATATAAGCAACTACAAAACTGTGAATTGCAGTCGGGTTTTACCTTCCCCAAAGAGTCGGCCTTCTCAATGGCGCTTATTGCTAAAAATGCGGGCAGCGCCTCTGCATTATTGGGGGGCATTCAAATGGGGTTAGGCGCTTTAACCTCTGGATTGGTGAGTGTTTTTAGCAATGGTACCTTATAGCCTATGGCCGGTATCATGGCAGTCTGCGCCATCAGTAGCCTTTTGATTTTACATATTGGAAACCGCATCATCCGGTATAAAGCCTCCAAAGAACTCGTGGATGAAGAGGCGGTGGATTTGATGGCGAATTACTAACCCATGGATTTTCATTTTCCGTTAGGATCACTTGTGAACAAATGTTTACGATGCGTTATTTATAATTCTGAAAAACGCTTCCCGATAGCCGGCACTGATCGGGAGCCTCGCCTGCTGAATAAACACATGGTTATCTTCAATTTTATCTACCCAATTCAGCGATATAATCGTAGAACGATGTATTTGAACAAACATATTTCTCGGTAAGAGCGCCATCGTTTCGGTAATGGAAGCCCGAACCAGGGTTTTATCTTTAGTGGTATAATAAGTCACATAATTGCCTTCGCCCAATACATACCACAAATCTTTATATAACAATCTTTTCTTTTGCTTGCCTGTATTGATAAAGAAGAAATCATCCTGTTGAACCGTAGCACCCACTCTTTCTTTTGCTTTCTTTACAGCACTTAGAAATCTGGAAAAATCGAAGGGTTTTAGCAAATAATCCACCGCTTCTACTTCATAGCTTTGAATGGCGTATTCGCTATGTGCTGTGGTAAAAATAACCAACGGCTTGTAATGCAGGTGCGATAAAAATTTCAGTCCGTTTATATCCGGCATATGGATATCAAGAAAGAGCAAATCCACCCGATTCGCTTCCAAATAAGAAATGGCCTTGAACGGATCTGTAAATACTGCTTCTATTTGCAGGTAGTCCAATTTGGCCACATGGCTTTGGATGATCTCTAATGCTTTAGGTTCATCATCTATGGCAACGCAACGTATCATTTATTGAGATGAATTTTAAGGTGTGTAAAATATTGATTGCCCCGTCTTTCTGCCGAAAGTGAATGCTTTCCGGGATAGAACAAAGCAAGCCGGTTCCTGACATTTCGAAGTCCAACTCCTCCGGAATGATCGGAGGGTTCGATTGCATGTATTTCATTTTGCGTGGTCATTACAATAGCGTGGTCGTTCACAACCAACTCAATATGCATCTCCGACGGTTTTGAAGGGCTCACCCCATATTTAAAAACATTCTCCACAAACGGTATGAGCAACAGTGGGGCTATTTTCAAGGCCTTATGATCTTGGTCCTGCACGGCAATCTTCAATACCACCCGGTTATCGGCATTCAAACGAAGTTTCTGTAAGGCAATATATTTTTCGATATAATCGATTTCCTTCTCAATACTTATTTGCTCTTCATTGGTGTCATGCAGGTTATAGCGCATAAGCGCACTGAGCTTAATAATACTATCTGCTGTTTTCGGGCTGTCTTCCTCAAGGGCCAATGCATACAAACTATTCAGGGTATTGAACAGGAAATGTGGATCTACCTGTACTTTTAAGAAATCCAATTCAGATTGCATTTTTTCAGCCTGTAATCGCTCAATCAGGCGGATGTTTTTCCACCAATCTCTTACAGTCACCCATATCCAGGAAAAGAACAAGCCAAGGAAAAAGGACAACCATAATTTTTGCTCCTTAAAAATAATGGATACCCCGGATACAGTAACCAATGTCCTGATCAGTTCAATAAACAACATCAACAGAAACAAGCTTAGAAGGTAAATGAGCCAATTTCTTTTTCTTTTAAATAAGGGTATAAATAAGTAAGTATTCAACAGAAATACAACAGGAAAAGTCAGCAGAATCGTATATAGATTTGCAGGATTGAAAGCCTTCCAAAAAGATCCCAACCCAAAAAAAACCATGATGATATAAAGTATACATCCAACGGTTACCAATAGGAATTCAACATTTCCGGTTGGCCATATTCCCCTTTTAATTGTTCCAATATTTTCCATGAAATTGAATCACTACAAATTTAACCGTTTCCTTTTCCACCGCTACCATTCAATTTTATTAAAAGGCCGGTTTTTATCAATCATCAAAAGATTAGGATCCAATACGATTTTCTCCGGACTAAATCCGGGATCAAATATCAGAGCATTTTTTACCTGATCAATTCGAATAACCTGAACCGTATCCGGCAATGCGTTACTCCTTTTTTTATAAAATCCGATCTCTACCCAATCATGGGGAATTAGCCTTTCTTTTCTGCCTTTTTGCAACCTGAATTTATTTATTTCCAATAAGAAACTTACCTGATGGGCTGCGCCGGATTTACTTTCAATTTTGGCATCGTAAATGGTATTCTCAAAAAAAGTCACGGTTTCAAATACATCATCGATCAAATATTGCAAGGAATCGGATGTCTCCTGTCTGATAAATGACAACATATCCAAAGAGGTAGAATAGGGCGCTGATTTTAATTTTACGGAGGTCAGGTAGTTTTTCAACGCGCTGTTTAGTTTTTCTTCCCCCAAAAAATGGTCGAGTGTATTAAAAGCAATCATTCCTTTTTGATAGGGAATATAAGCTTTTTCATTCCCGGTATTGAAAGCAAGCGCCGGTTCCGTTTCGGTTTCAGCCAAACTATTTTCCAGGTATTTGCTATGCGATTTACTTAAAAACTCGAGTGCCTTTACCCGACCATATTTTTCTTCCAGTACCTTTAAAGAAACAAACTCAGCCATGCTTTCTGTAATCATTTTAGCCCCCACTACATCGGCAGGTATAGCCTGCATTCCCCACCACTGATGTGCAAATTCATGAGAGGCCCCTACAAAAGGCAGGTTCCATCCTACTGCAGCATCTTCATCTATATCGGTTATAAAACCAATTTCAGAATAGGGAATCGTTTGAGCAAAGGATTGGGCATAATTGCCAATCGTTCTTGAAAATTCTATGATCCTTATTTGCTTGTGCGGATAGGGACTAAAATGCTTTTCACAATAATCAAGGGTTGTTTTTAATCCTTCCATCATATGCCCAACATTTCTGCCATGGTTTTTGTGATGGTATATTTCTAAATCAATCCCATGGTACTTTTCTTTGGTGAGGACATATTTACCCGAAACAAAGGCAAAATCGTTGGTTACGGGTTTCGGGCATTTGTATTGAAAATATTTTCTCCCGTCCGCTTGCCAGCTATGTATCAAATCTCCCGGGGCTAGCGCAGTTTGATCTTCAGCCGTACTCACCGTTGCTTCAAAAAGAATATAATCGGAATCAAAGGAACGATAATGATTTTGGAAAGCTGTAGTGTCTTTTGTACCTGCAGAAAAATCGTAGGTTCGGTAACCAAATCCCGGATACACCAAAGCGTTGATATACGTACCATCTTTTTCCACCACTGTATTTTTGTAAAAAAGGGTATTTGGGATGCTCTCAATGTTGAAATGCAAAGACAGGGAATCTCCGGGATGCAGGGGTTTTGCCAATTTCAACAAGGTCAGGTTGATCGTAGGATCCTTAAAAATAATCGATGAGGCTTTACTCAAGGTGAAGTCCGTTATAACATCCAGCGAACTGTGTACAATAATGGTATCTATTTTGTCCTTAGATTTATTGACAAGCTGATAAGTTCCTGTAGAAGTGTACTTTAAATCATCCGGGAAAATATCAATTTGCACCTGCACCGCCACCACCCTCGGTTGGGTCAGGTTTTGCAATAAAGCATATTTTGCATCTGCCAGCCGATAGCGGCTTTCCTGCTCCTTCATGGTAGGAATCCGAACCTGATGAATGGTCGCTGTGTCTATCCAAAATCCAAAGGAAATGATCGCTAAGATGCACAGGCAGACAGGTATCCATAATGTTCGACCCAGCCTTTGCCCGGCAAATTGAATCCTTTTTCTGAAAGAAGTCTTCAAGCCCCTGCGCCAGAACAGCAGCGAAATCATAAAGAAAAAAATCCCGAATAGTAACCAATAGCATTTATATATAAAATAGGGCAGAAGCCCATGACCGTATCCGCTTAGATCGGAATAATACAAATAGAATCCATCAAAGGGTGATTGGTTAAAGCGGTAGATGTATTTTTCGATCCCGATTATTTCGAGTTGGGAAACCCCGAAAAAGCAAACCACTAAAATAAAAAGGCCCAGCCATGCATTGGTAAAAATGGTTTGCACCGCTAAGGCCGCCAATGCCCAAATAATAAAGCCAATCAGGTGTATGGCAAACAAATCGAACAGGTAATGCGTAAACTCCAGATGGTAATAGCCCTGAGATATTTGCACCCCTATTCCAAGAACCATAATAACTGTCAGGAGTAATACCTGAATTTTGATGAGGGCCATCAATTTTGATAAGGCAAGGGTCCAGTTTGGAACAGGCGTGGAATCAATCAGTTGCCCCATACGGTAGGTATCTGATTTGGAAACCAAAATACCTGCATATAAAAACGTGATAAATTGAACCAAAAGCGAAAAGAATAAAATAGGGAAGGCCAGCATGACCCAGGTGGCAGGCAAAAGTCTTACCCCATAAGGCGCATTCATTTGTGCAAGCAAAACATAAACCAAAAGAGCTCCCACAAAAACCAATACGATAAAAGCCTTTGTTCGAAGGATGCTCAAGGCTTCTTTTCTAGAAAGCAACCAGGCTTTCTTTATATGGCTGATCCATGAATAATTATACCGGACGGTGGGTAAGTTCAGTTTCAGAATACTTCCAATATTGGATGAAGATGCCTGTTCTGCCCACTTATTTCTGAACCGGAAGATTGCAGGGTTCTGTACAAAAGAGAACGATTTTAAGGTAAAAAATGAAAGCGCAAAAGTCATGCACAACCAAAACAATCTGTTTAGCAGGATAAATTTCCCCACAGGAATGTCGAGTATCTGCTGTTCGGCATTAGACCATCGATAGGTATAATAACTTGTGGCACTATCCCCAAGCAGCTCCAATATTAAGAGCATGGTATTGATTTCGGCGCTTCCGGCTAAACGCAGAAATAAGGTTCTTACAATCAGGATCATAACAATGGAAATATACCCTATGTACAGACTTCTTGTAAGCAATACCACAGAAAAAACCAGGACACTAAACCATAGCAAATTGGGTAAAAGGTACACAAGAAACAACTGTACATAAGTATCTGCATTAAAAGATACTATCAGGTTTTGATTGACCCCCGGTAATATAGTGGCAGTGAAACAACCTGCTAAAAACAACAGGACAATTACCGAAAGCACCCAAAAAGCACCTAGAAATTTTGCGTTTAAAAAAGCCGCTTTAGGAATGGGGTAGCTATACAAAATAGGGTGACCATTGCATTTAAAATCGCGGTACACCGATTGCCCCATCAATGCAGGCACCATAAAAAGCGCTATTTTAAAATATAAATCCATGACCCGGTACAGCGCAAAAGGAGTATTGGCATAGGTTGTGGCACTTGTAGATTCCTCTCCAAAAATGCCTGCATTTCCCGCAACTGAAAGGAGTCCAAAAAGAAAGGAGAAACCTGCATAGGCATAAACCGCCGGGTTTTTCAGCCAATAGCTGAGCTCGTATTTTAATATTCTTAAAAACATACTTTTGGGTTTGTTTTCTAATTTCTTATTTGCGAGAAATAGACATCTTCCAGTTCCGGTTCAACCCCTATAAAATCCTCCGAAGGCTGACTTTCGGAAAACACCCGTACCCTGATGGAATTGTCCGTATTGTATTTTGAAGACAGCACGGTATAGGCTTTTTCTGTTTGCTCAAGCGCTTGTCTTTCTATTTGCATCGCCCATATCTTTCCTTTCAACTGGTTTATGGCCTCCGTAGGGGTGCTTTGCAATAGCATTTTACCCTGATTCAGAATGGCTACCTGATGGCATAAATCCTTTATATCCTCCACGATATGGGTAGAAAAAATAACGGTATTCTCCACCCCTATTTCTCTCAGTACATTTAAAAAACGGTTTCTTTCTACCGGGTCCAATCCCGCTGTGGGCTCGTCCACTACAATCAGCTTCGGTTTATTTAGCAGCAACTGTGCAATTCCAAAACGTTGTTTCATGCCACCCGAAAATGCAGCAACCTCCTTTTTTCTTACATCAAACAGATTGGTAATTTCCAATACTTCCTGAATGATCGCTTTGCGGTCCGCTTTGGAATCAATTCCTTTTAATAAGGCAAAATAATCGAGCAAACTTTCGGCCGATACTTTTGGATACACCCCAAAATCCTGAGGCAGATAACCCAATACCTTTCTCAAAGCCATGGGATCTCCTAATAGATTGATGTCTCCAAAAGAAACAGCACCCGCATCGGGTTTTTGCAGGGTGGCGATTATCCGCATCAGGGTCGATTTTCCGGCACCATTGGGACCCAATAAACCAAACATCCCGGTTCCAATATGCAGGCTAACGCCATCAAGTGCTTTTACCCCGTTTGGGTAAGTGATCTGTAGTTGTTGAATATCCAGCTTCATCAGATTTTATTTTTACAAATATTGCCCTATGCAATACCTGTAAAAAATCAATGGGGTTGATGAAGGGTTTTTTGACGTGGAATGGGGGATTTATGGGATGAAAACCTTTTAAAACAAACATATTTTATTTCCAACAAGTTAAAAGGTTTCTCCCAAAAACAATCTATACATTACCGGTTTTACTTTGGCTAATAAGGTTGATTATACGGATAGAGCTGCTTTTCTAAAATGCCTTATAAAAAATAACTATGCTTTCATTGATCAGATGATCTGGAAACACCTTCATCCCGCTTCTTCATAGGCCATCTTTATCCATGCTTTCAGCTCCTCATTCAAGGCAGAAGCATCTTCTACTTTAATCCGATGGGTACACATGGTATTCCAGCTGCCAGCCTTTTCAGCCATGCCGGAGGGTTCTTTGGTTTTTATGTTTAGTCCTACATCCAAACGGGTTTTGGTAGAGGGTTGCAGGATGGCAAACTGTTTTTTACGCCGCATGCTGACATATGCTTTTTTAGGCACTTTTTCTACATCATTGCCAAAAGCATCTATCATGGATTCAATAGCCTCATACCAGGGTTTCAGATTTTCTTTACCCTGATATTGCGCTTCTATCCAATCGGTTTCATTTTCCGCCGCCCCTGCATGACTTTGATTGGCTATATGAACAACGGTATTTGCATTGCCGTAGCTAAAGCCATGTTGCTCTTTCAAAAAATTGACCTGTTCCTTGTGCTTTTCCAGCCCGGAGGCCTTAATTATTTTACCCCACTCTCCTATGGTTTTACCCGTCGTTTGTTCTATATTCTCCAGTTGCGTTTTAGCCGCTTTCTCTATGGCATCCATGGTGAAATTTTTTTAGTTATTTATCAGGAATTACTATGAAAGGCAATGCGGTTCCCCTCTGTATCAAGAATCACCTCCATATAGCCATGATCAGGTGAAATTTGGGTTTTTCCCACCAAAATCTGCCCTCCGGAGACTTCTACATTATCCAAAAATAATTGTAAATCAGGGTTGGCATTCAGGTAAACAAGTGGTCCGTCAGTAGCCGAAGGTTTATGAAAGCTACCCGAATGAACCAAAGCACCGCCGACTGTGTCGGCAGCATGGCCTTCGACCGGAAAAAGGCGCATTTTTATATTGGGCATATTCATAGGCTCAAAAGGTTTCCCATATAAGGCTTCATAAAACCTTGTTGCCCGATCCAAATGTTCGGTGGGAATTTCAAACCAGTTAATTGCATTTTTCATAAAACATCAGTTTTGTTCAAAAAAATACAAAGCTAATATACTAAAAACTGAAACAATTTTAAAGATGTTCCCGGAATTTATTTGATTGGTTATCCTCTATTTGATAAATAAATCCTTTAAAGAATCCTGAGTTTGGCGTAATTCAGCATGATTTTCTTCTCGCCGTTTTGCTCAAATACCACCGTAGCAATTGGATTATGTGCCGCCCCCTCCATTTTGGCAACCACCCCAAATCCGAATTTCTGATGCTCTACCCGGTCCCCTTCTTTCAGGTTGCTTGTATCGCTCGGCTTGAAGTCGGCACCCGGTGAATGCTCAACCACTTTTGGCGCAGCGGCAGGCCCAACGTAAGATGGCTTGGCTGAACCTGAAGAAGGAGTCTTTTTCCCCGGAGGGGCACCGTATGTTTTCTCCGCAGCGGCAGCCCCACCGGACGCACTACCCCGACCGGTACCGCCATGCAACCGCTCAAAGGCACTGCCTCCGGCAAACATATTCGATTGATTGCGCAACCCACCACCGCTCATTTTACGGTCAAGGTAGAGGGCCGGAATCTCTTCCAGAAAACGGCTTGGTTCGTTAGACGTGAGTTGACCAAAACGGTAACGGCTTTGGGCATGGGTAAGCCAAAGTTTGCTCTTGGCACGGGTAACGGCTACATAGAACAAGCGTCGCTCTTCTTCCAATTCTTCGCGGGTATTGATGCTCATGCCACTTGGAAAAAGCGTTTCTTCCATCCCGCCTACAAATACGCAGGGAAATTCAAGTCCCTTGGCAGCGTGAACGGTCATCAACTTAACGACATCGGCGTTTTCATCCTTGCTATCCGCATCAGTCAGCAGGCTGATCTGCTGCAGATAAGCACCCAGCGTTACCTGCCCATCTCCGAGTGTACCAGTGGCTGCTGTCCCGTTTTCTATTTCTTCCATCGAAGCCGAGATATCAATCAATACTTCCCCGTCCTCGTTAATCATACTCAGGTCCTTTTGTGTATCCACCCATTCTTTGATGGAGTTCAGCAATTCCTGTACATTCTCATAACGGGCGAGCCCCTCGGCAC
>JBGSNV010000266.1:0-7928 GCA_041739485.1 Chitinophagaceae bacterium | reverse complement strand
GGTATCTGAAAGTTGGTTACGGAAATTTTGCAACACCGTATTTGAGAGGTGCTGTAAAATATGGAAATGGGGCAACCTCCAACGGTCATCTTGAAGCCAATTTTATGGGTTCAAAAGGCAAGCTAACCGCTCAGGAATTTGCCCAATATGGTTTGAAGACCAATAATGTATTTCAACTCAACGAAAATCATAGTCTTGAAGTCAGGGCAGGGGTACAGGGCAATAATTATTACCGGTATGGTTTCCGACCAGATTCTATGGTGGTGGATAAAGACAGTCTGAAACTTAATTATACCAATTTGCATGCAGGTGCTACAATTGGCAATCAGCAGGCCAACGAACTCGGACTTTATTACAAAGCCGGATTTGATGCCAATCTTTTTAGTGATAACAATGATGGAAGCGAAACCTCGCTCCGGTACGATATACCACTCGAAAAACAATTGAATGACGATATTACTTTTGTAGTGGGTATTTCAGGATTGGTAAGCCGTGTGAAAATACCGGATACTGTATTTAATAACAATGTTACCCTTGTAAAAGCAGGTGCGCGTTTCCGCTTAAAAGAGACGATTTATGTAAATGCAGCCTTGGTGCCTTCCTGGAACAATAAGACCTTCGCTTTACTGCCGGATATCAGTTTTGAAACTTTTCTCAGCGATAAGGATTTCGTATTACAGGGTGGCGTTAAGGGAAGCTATGTTTACAATACCTGGCAAAATCTGGCAAGGTTCAATCCATGGATTGAACAACCCGGAGCCTTAACCCATTCAAGAAATACGGAAATTTTTGCTGCGCTGAAAGCGGTGGTAGATGCCCGGTTCTCTTTTCGCATCAAAGGAAATTATCAACGTCGGCTCGATGTTCCATTGCTGGTAAACAGTGCCGGGGATGGTAAAACTTTCAACCTGCTTTGGGAGCCCGCAATCAATATTGTAGGAGTTTCTGCTGAGTTTGTTTTGCAAAGTGGCAGCAAGTTTTCGTGGAGCAATCAGGCAACTATTCAAGCATTCAATGGATTGAAGGATGCTGATAAAGCTTATGGTATGTTGCCGCTGGAATACACTTCTGCAGCACGTTTACAGATTGCTGATAAACTTACGCTGAAAGGAGATGCTTATACCTTTTTGCCAACCTGGTACAGAACAGCCGATAATAAAACGGAAACCGGAAAGGCAGGATTTGATTTGAATCTGGGTGCAGAATTCGACATTTTACCGAAAGTTAAACTCTGGATGCAATTCAACAACGTATTCAACAGTCAGTACGAACGCTGGAATCAGTATCAGGTGCTAGGATTTCAGGCATTGGGTGGTGCTATTCTGCGTTTTTAATTCGGTTCATTCAGTATCTTTCCGTCATGTTTTACCTGTTACAGCAATTTTTAATGGATCATGGCGCGGTTGCGCTTCCAGGATTTGGAACACTCCGTCTAAAAAAAGTACCTGCAGAATTCCACAGCGGAGAACAGGTACTTTCTCCTCCCAAAACTCTGGTATTGTGGCAGGAGCAAAAAGAACAGCCTGAGTTCTCTATTCAACCGTTGATTGGATTTATAAGCCGGAGCAGCGATGAAACAGAAGAGGATTGTTTCGAAAATCTCCAAGCATTTATTGGTCAATTGAAGCATCAACTGCAAACCGCTGGAGAATTAGTGTGGCCGGGTTTGGGGGTTTATCTCTATAAGGAATCCGGCATTGAGTTTAAGCCGGATGACGCAATGCAAGCCTATCTGAGGCCCCAAAAGGCCAATCGGGTAATTACGGCCGGAAAAGTGCACGAAATGTTGGTAGGGGATACCCTAACCAATAGCGGGGAAATGCAAACCTTATTGCACATGCAGGAAGTCTCAGAAACTGAAATTTCAAAAGATCGCTGGTGGATAGCTGCCGGGATTGTCGGTCTGCTTGGTATAGGGCTTATCGTTGGAAAGTGGATGGGGTTATTGTAACCCTTACTTATTTTCCAAAACCAACCTGCCTTCTGTATTTAACCCTTTTAAGCCCATGCCCGATCGCCTTTTTTATAATCTACACAGCCATCGTAACGACCGGGTACCGCCACGTAACGCAATGCATTGGTCGATCCTTCTTTGGAGGTAAAGAATCCTAGCAGCGTCAATTCTTTCATCATTCTGAAATAATGGGGCGGGGCATCAGCTTCTTTATTTTTTTGATAATCATTTTGTTCCTGATCAAGGGAAATCAATAATTCAGTTTTTTGCTCCGCTGTTAGTTTTTCGAAGGAGTCCTGATATTTTTCTTTACTCAACTTATTGATTGTCGTTAAACCTTCTAAGAATACCTGTTGGTGTTCGGGGGTATAACAATCGCGGACCATAACCGGAATAAATTCACCCACCCCTGCTGCTTTAGCACCAGGAGTAGCTGTGGCCGGCAGAATGGTTTCTGCAATATTACCCAGATAATTTTGCATGTCGGGTTCGAAAAGTTTGGCTACCGAAGGGGTTGCAGGCTTACAACCGGTCTGCATAAATATATTTCCGCCAATGATGGAACCACCCAATAAGATGGCCACACTTTGTACCGCTTCTCTTCTGTTCATATAGATAAAGTTAATGCTTTTAAAGATTCATTTTTTTCAATTCGCTAACGGCATAGTCTGCTGCTCTTGCTGTAAATGCCATATAACCCAAAGAGGGATTCTGACAGGCTGAAGAAGTCATAAATGCTCCATCTGTCACAAAAACATTGGGCGCATCCCATACCTGATTCCACTTGTTCAATACTGATGTTTTGGGGTCATGTCCCATTCTTGCTGTGCCCATTTCGTGAATGCCATGCCCCATAGCATGCCCGTTATCCCAGCTTCTGATATCCTGAGCGCCACCTGCTTCGAGCATCCGAACCGCTTCGGCTTGCATATCCTTCCGCATTTTCAATTCGTTTTCCTGCAATTCGGCATCCATAGCCAAAACAGGTAGTCCCCATTTATCCTTTTGTGTAGGATGCAGGTAAATCCGGTTGCGTTCATCGGGCAATATTTCCCCAAATGCTGTCAACCCCATTGTCCAGGAACCGGGTTCGGTTAAGGCGTCTTTGAAACCACCTCCTATCTGTAATTCAGCAACTTCCCGACCCCAGTCTTCCCGGCTTGCACCGCCCTGATAACCAAAGCCTCTCAGGTAGTCCCGTTTATCGCCAACGAGGTTGGCAAATCGCGGGATATAAATCCCATTAGCGCGCCGACCATACACATATTTGTCTTCAAATCCGGGTATTTTTCCAAAAGCGCCTACGTTGTAATGATGATCCATCACATTTCGACCCAATTGACCGCTGCTGCTGCCCAATCCGCCATCCCACATATCATTGCAACTGTTCATCAGGATCCAGGCACTGTTAAGGGCAGAGGCACACACAAATACAATTTTGCTTTTGTATTCAATCGACTCATTGGTTTCTGCATCCAGTATTTTAACCCCGGTGGCTTTTTTGGCATCCTTGTCATAAATTACTTCTGTAACAATGGACCAGGGCCTGACTGTTAAATTACCGGTTTTCATGGCGGCAGGCAGGGTAGAGGATTGGGTGCTGAAATAGCCTCCAAAAGGACAGCCTTCCCAGCACCGGTTGCGGTATTGGCAATTGGTGCGGCCATCAATCGCTTCTGTCAGATTAGCCACCCTGCCAATAATCAGATGTCGCTTGCTTTCAAAGGTTTTTTTAATCCTTTCCCCGATTTCCTTTTCCACGCAATTAAGCTCCATTGGTGGTAAAAACTGTCCGTCCGGTAATTGGGGAAGACCCTCGATAGAACCACTGATACCCGCATGTTTTTCAACATAATCATACCAGGGAGCCAGCTCTTTATAGCGAACAGGCCAATCTACACCAATCCCTTCTTTGGCGTTGGCTTCAAGATCAAGGTCACTGATCCGATAACTTTGGCGACCCCATAAAATGGAACGCCCACCCATCCGGTAAGATCGCCACCAGGTAAAAGGCTTTATCTCTACATAAGGATTATCCACCTCGTTAGCCCAGCCGTCCATAACAGATTCATTGGCTGCCCAACCCCGGTGTACCACCGGATAATTCTTTTTTTGTTCAGCAGTAGTCTGATCACGATAGGTTTTTTCCCAGGGATCGAGATTCGCCGTTTTATAATCTTTCACATGATCATAAGGTCCTCCTCTTTTGAGCATAAGTACCTTGAGCCCTTTCTCGCACAATTCTTTGGCCGCCCAGCCTCCGCTGATTCCGCTTCCAACAACAATTGCATCAAATTGCTCCATGATCTTTTTTTAAAATAAGTAGTTCTTTTTTTAATTTAAATATCCCCTTTTTTCAGTGCATTGACTGCATACTCAGCTGCTCTTGCCGTAAGGGCCATGTAGGTCAGGCTTGGATTTACACAGCTTCCCGAAGTCATACAAGCTCCATCCGTAACAAACACATTTTTGCAATCCCATACCTGGTTATTTTCATTCAGCACAGACGTTTTCGGATCGCGACCCATCCGGGCGGTACCCATTTCGTGTATACCCTGACCAACGTAGTATCCGGCATCATAGGATCTTACATTTTTAACCCCGGCAGCTTCCAACATGGCAACACCCTCGGTCATCATATCTTTCCGCATCTTTAATTCATTCTCTTTGATCTCCACATCCATCGCCAATACGGGCAATCCCCATTTGTCTTTTTTGGATTCGTGTAAGAAAATCCGGTTTTCATGATAGGGTAAAATTTCCCCAAAGGCGGTAATGCCTATATTCCATTTGCCGGGTTCGCATAGTTCATCTTTCCAGGCACCACCAATATTCATTTCGGCAATGTTGCGGCTCCAACCTTCCCGGCTTGCACCGCCCTGATAGCCAAAGCCTCTTACATAGTCCCGTTTGTCGTCCAAAATATTTACAAATCGGGGCACATAGATTCCATTGGGTCTGCGGCCATAATAATACTTATCATCATAACCCTCAATGTCTCCACTAGCGCCTGTTCTGAAATGATGGTCCATTACATTGTGGCCCAACTCGCCGCTGCTGCTTCCTAGGCCTTCCGGCCAGATATCCGTAGCAGAATTCATCAGCACCCATGTACTGTTGAAGGCAGAGGCATTCAGGAAAACAATTTTGGCAAAATACTCATAAGTCTGATTGGTTTCTGCATCAAGTACTTCCACCCCTTTGGCCTTTTTGGTATCTTTATCGTAAATGATTTTAGTGACAATACTGAATGGACGCAGGGTAAGATTGCCGGTTGCCATTGCAGCAGGCAGCGTGGCTGATTGCGTGCTGAAATATGCTCCAAAAGGACATCCCAACCAGCATTTATTGCGGTATTGGCAATTGGTCCGGTTGTTGTGGGCAACAGTCAAGTTAGCACTGCGTCCCATGGTAAATATGCGGGAACCTTTGTAATGCTTTTTAATGCGCTCGCTTACATCTTTTTCCACACAGTTCATATCCATAGGCGGGAGGTAATCTCCGTCGGGTAGACCGGGAAAGTTTTCTGCTTTTCCATTAATACCCGCAAATTGCTCTGCATAGGTGTACCACGAGGCAATGTCTTTATAGCGGATCGGCCAATCTACACCGTGTCCGTCTTTAAGATTGGCTTCAAAATCGAGATCTCCGTGCCTGTAGCTTTGGCGACCCCAGGTAAGCGAACGGCCTCCCACCTGATATCCCCGGTACCAGTCAAATCGCTTTACTTCCACATAAGGACTTTCCTGTTCATTTACCCAAAAATCCAGATTCATTTCATTGAGGGGATAATCGCGGTCGAGTACCGGGTAATTGGTTCGCATTTCCTGCGTTTTGCGTCCCCGGTGCGGGAACTCCCAAATATCTTTATTGGCATTGACGTAGTCCTTAACATGTTCTACATCTCGACCTCTTTCCAGCATAATCACCTTCAGGCCCTTTTCAGTGAGCTCCTTTGCCGCCCATCCACCTGATATTCCGGAGCCAACTACAATGGCATCATAAACATTTTCTGGCATCGTTTTCCTTTTTTATAGGGAGTTTATTCTTAAATCGTTAACATTAACTTAGACGTCACAGGTAGCTACTGCCATGCGCAACGAAGCGATTTTGTCTTTCCCAACTGGGATAAATTCCTGCGCTACATACCCTTTAAAACCGGTAGCCACAATCGCTCTCATAATAGCAGGATAATATAATTCCTGGGTTTCATCTATTTCATTTCTGCCGGGTACTCCCCCTGTATGGTAGTGCCCGAAATACATATGATTTTCCTTGATGGTGCTTATCACATCTCCCTCATCTATTTGCATATGATAGATATCGTATAGCAATTTAAAGTTGGGCGATCCCACTCTTTTGCACAATTCCACTCCCCAGGAGCTTCGGTCGCACATGTAATCTTTATGATTCACCTTACTGTTCAGGAGTTCCATTTGAATGATAACACCTTTTTTTTCAGCATGAGCCATAATACGTTTAAGCCCGATCGAACTATTTTTAAGCCCGGTTTCATCATCCATGCCATTGCGGTTCCCACTAAAACAAATCAGGTTTTTATAACCGGCATTGGCCACAAGGTCGATATGATCGAGGTATTTCTTTTCGAGGGTATCATGAGCCGAAAGGTCATTAAAGCCCTGGATCAGGCTAATTTCGGCACCGTTGCACATACTGCTGTAGATATTATGTTCTTTCAGGATGGGCCAGTCTTTGGGCCCCACAAGATCTATTGCTTTAATACCAATTTCTTTTGCGGTTTTACATAATTCTTCAAGGCTCAAAAATCCGTAGGTCCACCGGCAAACGGCATGGTTGATATTGCCTTTCAATGGATTCATTTCTTCTGTATAGTTTTGAATGGTATGGAAAGCTTTTCCGGATGAAGACAGTAAAGCCCCACCGAGGGTACCGGTTGTCATCATTTGAATTGCTTTTCTTCGATTCGTATCCATGTTATAAATTTAAATAGGTAATATCAGGAAAGTGCAGGTTGTGGACTCGATTTATGCTGTTTACGCATAAAAATAAACAACCCGGCAAAAGCAATTACAAGTATCGCAGGAATCAACATGGTTGTATTCAAAATTTCAGGACCTGCAGCCTTTTTAGCCGAATCGAGCGCCAGGGCCATTTCTGAACCGGCAGCAGCAGTTGTGTAGACACCTAGATCTGCTCCCTGAGGCAATCTTTCAATCAGGATTTCATCATAATGGGAGCCCATAAAGATCATATAGATACTTACCGCAAACATGCCGGCCCCACCCATCAGGTTCAGACCTACAGCTCCGGTTTTTGGTAAATATTCGGCTACAAAGCCAATCATCGTAGGCCAGAAATAGCAGACCCCCATCCCAAAGACAAGAGCACCCACAAAAAGCATATTTCCCTCTGTATGTCCAAGCATATACATTCCCAGTGTTGCCAGTATAGCAGAGATCAAAAGTACCCCGGTGGGTGAAAGATTATGCACAACCGGCCCCGCAAATCCCCGGCCAATGACCATCACTCCGGTGGTGAGGGTAAGGACCAATAAGGCGTTTTCAGTTACATTACGTAAAAGGATATCAATCCACTGACCAGTAAATAGTTCGGTTATCGCGGTACCAAACATGCATACGATCATAAAAATAAACAGGGGATTCAACAGCGATTGGTACATATCCGACGTGGATACACCACTTGCCACCCGCTCTGTAACGGGAAACTGCAACTTGCTGAACAAGAATCCATAAATAAGGGTGGGGATGATCATAATGGCCACCTGAACCTGCCAGCCACTGCCTATTTTACTCAACCCCATTACAAGCAGGGTGCCAAGGAAAATACCCCCCGGAAACCATAAATGAAAATGGTTCAGCTTGGTGGTTTTGTTGTTCGGGTAAATCGTAGCCACCAAAGGATTACAGGCTGCCTCTACCGTGCCATTGGCAATCCCGATCAGCAGGGTGCTTATAAACAAACTCCAGTAACC
>JBGSNV010000255.1:0-2476 GCA_041739485.1 Chitinophagaceae bacterium | reverse complement strand
GAGGCATTGGCCATACTTACAATGCGATACCTGCGATCTTTTTGAAAAGAAAAAGAGGTATTGTTGGTTTCCAGTGTGGCTACATTGGTACCATTGGTTACGGATACCACTTTCCAGGCACTAAAGCCTACATTGATTACTTCAACCTCTATAGTTGCCATAACGCTTGTATTGTTATCGTCTTTTTGACATGCTGCAAACAAAAACGTAATCATTGTTGCAACGGATAATGTTCTGATAAGATGTTTCATTTGTTTATTTTTATTGTTTTTAATTTCCACATAAAATGCCCAATCATCATTTGTGCTGGGTGTGCAGCTTTTCGTGCGCATTTCATAAGTATTTTTTTACAGGTACGGTCGTCGATAACTTTTGGTTTGTAGGCCGTTCTTACATAGGCAATCCTTTAACAAAATTTAAAACGCGGGGATGGGGTTTTGTAAAAAAGATTAAAAGCTTTTGTCTTTTTTTGTTTGGGAGTTCGCAGCACTTATCTCTCTTGGTACAAAATGTTTTTTACAAATGATTCAATTAAAACTTGCGCTTGACTGGACGGTCAATACCAATCATACCGGATTTATATTGGCACAGCATTTAAAATATTATGAAGCCGTCGGGATTGAATTGATTTTGATAACGCCTGACGAAGACAACTATGCCCTGACACCTGCTAAAAAAGTAGAACTTGGATTGGCTGATTTTGCCTTATGCCCTTTCGAAAGTGTACTCAGTTATCAAAGTAAGGAACAATCTTTTGATGCCATGGCTATTGCTACCCTGTTGCAGGAGGACATCAGCAGCATCGTTACCCTCGATCGTGCGGATATTGGTTCTCCCAAAGATCTTACCGGTAAAGTATATGCCTCCTATAAGGCACGGTACGAAGATGAAATGGTGCAACAAATGATTACCAATGCCGGGGGCGACGGCGGGCAATTACAACTTGTTTATCCGGAAAAACTCGGTATCTGGAATATCCTGTTGAACGGACAGGCAGATGCTACCTGGATTTTTGATAATTGGGAAGGGGTACTTGCTAAGCAGGATGGTATTCGTTTACAACATTTCCGCTTAGCGGATTATGAAGTGCCGTATGGATATTCACCGGTTATCATGGTTTCCAGAAATAAGATCATGCGCAATATTACAGCCTGTCAGCAATTTTTACAGGCTACAAAAAAAGGTTTTTTACAAGCTCAAAGCGATCCCGATATGGCGGTAGAACTGCTGCTTGAAAAAGTTCCGGAAGCCGATCGCCGGGCTGAATTTTTATTGAAAAGTCAGGTCTTTACCAACCCGTATTATGGTACAAGTGAAACCTGGGGCAGGATGGATGCCAACCGGATACAATCCTTTATAAGCTGGATAGGGGAACGACATATTTCCGCCCAGTTTTGGCCTAAAGAAGTTTTATTCACCAATTTATTGCTTGGTTAAAAGAAAACAGCGGGTACCTTGAAAAGCTACCCGCTGTTAAATTGATATTTTGGAATGCGTGGGATTACCAGCCACCGCCACCGCCGCCACCGCCGCCGCCGCCGCTGCTTCCACCGCCACTACTGCCACCTCCACTACTGCTTGGTGGGGTTGAGGCAGACGAAATGGTACTGCTTAGTCCGGAAGAGATACTCTGCGTCATCGTACTCATATTAAAATGATTGCCCGTCATATAATTGCTGCTGTAGTACCCGGGTTGGTATCCCCCTGCAAGCGCTTTTTGCAAAATGTCATCAAATTTTTCGGCCCAGGCATTTTCTACCCGAAGGGCAATGGCATAAGGAAGGTATTTTTCAAAAAGCTCGAGGGTTTTATCCGGAGGGGTCAAATAGTCAAATAGTTTTTGCTCTGCGGTTTCGAGATAGATCTTAAATCCTTCAATATGATCAGCGATTTCCCTTCCTCGTTGATTATAGGCGCTCATAATGGAGACAAAAAAGATTTGTAGAATCAGCAGTAAAAGAAAGAGGCTAATAATGATAATCATGATTTTTTCTGTATAATAATTGACCATAAATATAAACCCGGCTATGGCTGCCCCAAAAATCAGAATCCCTCCAAAAATGGTATATCCATTGTTTAAAACAAACAATCCATTCCAGCTATTTTTTTTCCCTCTGCGGATTAAAAACCGGTTCTTCAGTTGGGTTTGCAGGGCATCAAACTTTGCTTTTAAAGTGGCATTGTACTTTCCTTTTTCAGCATCCTGTCCATAAAGGTCGGCTGCATCAAAACCATACATGGCCTTGGTGTTTGGTGTACTTTCCAGTTTTTGCGGTCGCCGAAAATGATAAGTTGTATTTGTAACGATAAACTTTTTCACCTTAACGTCTATTTTCAGCCATTTTTTTACTGCCATATCAATCAACGCAGCGGCAAAAAGATGGGAACCATATTTTTGGTCAAGTATGTAACCGCAATCGGCACCACTTAGCCCTTCAGGTGGGTCAAGTTGCGGATAAATAACTCCTTTGGCGGG
>JBGSNV010000217.1:0-7361 GCA_041739485.1 Chitinophagaceae bacterium | reverse complement strand
TACTTTGGGGTTGCGCCGGATGGTATGCGGATCATTTACATAGTCAATATCTAAAAAAGCAAAAGAAGGATTGTCATGAACATAGGAGTATAATGCTTGCGACCCCACTGCGAATCCGGTTACAATTTTGTGAGGGTGTATCTTTTTTTTGTTATTGGTAATCACGTCTTTTTCAAAAAGATCAATGATGCCATCGCTTATCATTTCGCTGTGCACGCCGAGGTCTTTATGGTTACCAAGACATTTCAATACCGCATCGGGTATAGTGCCAATGCCCATTTGCAACGTACTGCCATCCTCTATCTCGCCTGCAATCAGTTCTCCGATCTTTTTTTCTGCAGGGCCGGTTTTAGCGCCATAATTCACTTCGGGCAGTGCGCACTCATGAAAAACAAGGCTGTCGAACCGGCTCATATGCATCATCCCATCTCCATGAGTACGGGGCACTCCTGGATTTACCTGCGCAATAACGTGGGCTGCTTTGTCTACTGCGCTTCGGGCAATATCCACCGAAACCCCAAGGCTGCAATAGCCATGAGTATCTGGTGGCGACACCTGTACAATCGCTACATCGATCGGTAAAATATCGCTTTTAAAAAGATCGGGAATATCGCTTAAAAAGATTGGCATAAAATCGCCTCTGCCTTCACTGATGCACTGTCGAACCGACTCGCTCACAAACATACAATTGATGCGGAAGTTTTCTTCGTATTCCGGCTTTTCCACTACAATATCTCCCATCACGGTAATAAAAACAAGTTCAACTCCTTTCAGGCGATCTTTTTGCAGGGCTAATTCCTGCAACATATAAATAGGAGTTTGGGCGCTTCCATGCAGAAATACCCGGTTTCCGCTTTGGATTACGCGGAAGGCTTCTTCAGCTGTTTTGTATTCAATTTTTTGAAGCATCGTGTTTTTTTAAAAGCCAATCTGCAGGAATCCTTTTCCCGGAGCATTTCCTGATTTTTGGTTCGATTAAATTGGCTGTTCAAAGATCAGGGCGATTACCTTTGCGCAAAATGATGAATATCATGAATGTCAGAAAATTGTGCTTGATTCTTGGTTTTTGTATCGTACTTGGTGTAGTTAATGCACAAATGCCTGTACCGGATAAATCGCCCATGGATATGAGTTATGCACCACATAATTATCCCATCCTGAAATTTCAAGGTAAAACTACGACCACTAAACCCCTTGCTAGGGTTATTTACAGCCGTCCTCAAAAGAATGGCCGTATGCTGTTTGGCAAAGAATTAAAGTATGGCATTTTGTGGCGGATGGGGGCCAACGAATCTACCGAAATTGAATTTTTTACCGATGCTGTATTTGGCGGTAAGAAAGTAAGTAAAGGCCGTTATACGCTATTGTGTATCCCCAATCCCAATACCTGGACGCTGATTCTAAATAAGGATACCGATAGTTGGGGCGGATTTAGTTATAAGCAATCAAACGATCTGTTCCGCATTACCATTCCCATTTTATTATTGAAATACCCCATAGAATATCTTTCCATGTATTTTAATGCTGCAAACGATTTGGTCATTGCCTGGGATGGGGTACAAGCTACGGTTCCCATCACCTTCAGTTCTTCGCGCTAACCCTATCTTTACTACTTATGTGTGGAATTGCCGGAATTTTAGTGGCACATCCGGCAATCATTCGTCCGGGACAAGCGGATGCTATGCGGGAAGCCCTTGTGCATCGCGGTCCCGATCAGTCCGGAAGCTGGAAGACCGGCGATGATACGCTGTATTTATTGCATCAGCGGTTGCGCATTCTCGACCTGAGCGATGAGGCGGCTCAACCCATGCGTTATTTGCATTACACCCTTGTTTTCAACGGAGAAATTTACAATTATCCGGAGCTGAAAAAAACGCTTATTCCTTTGGGTTATACCTTTCGTTCTTCCGGCGATACCGAAGTGATTGCCGCAGCATACGATCATTGGGGGATTGATTTTCTGCATCAGTTGGATGGCATGTTTGCCTTTGCGCTCTACGATGATCAAAAGAAAAAACTGATCATTGCCCGGGATCGGATGGGGGAGAAGCCACTTTACTTTTTTGCCCGCTATGCCATGCAGGGCAAATTGGAGCAGTTGCTTTTTGCAAGCGAAATAAAATCGCTTTTGGCAGGAGGAATCCCTGCGGTTCCGAATCCGACCTTGTTGCTCAATTACCTGAGTCTCGGATATGTTCAAAATCCGGTGGTGAAAACAGATACTTTTTATAAGGAAATTCTTTCGTTGCCTCCGGGCTATTGGTTGGATATTGATACGGCCGCCCTGCGTTTTACCATGAAGCGGTGGTACGAGCCGTTTAAAAGTATCGGACATTTGGATGTTGATGCTTTACAAAATGAGGAAGCGGTTACGGAGAAGTTTTACAACCTGCTGCTGCAAAGTGTGCGAAGACGGTTGCGCAGCGATGTGCCGGTGGGTACAAGCCTGAGTGGGGGTATCGACAGCAGCAGCATTGTGGCTGTCATAGATGCTTTAAAAAAACAGGACGGACCTACTGGCGGTTGGGCAAACGTATGTTTCAGTGCCATATTTCCGGGCTTTGCACAGGATGAATCGGTATGGAGTGAAAAAGTGGCCGATACCTTTGGGATTCGCCGGTACACGGTTACTCCCGGCAAACAGGATCTGTCCGATGATCTTGGAGAAATGCTTTTTTATCAGGATGAACCGGTGGAAAGCAGCAGCGCTCTTAGTCAGTTTCAGGTGTACCGGGCGGCGGCGGATATGGATATCCGGGTGCTGCTCGATGGGCAGGGTGCTGATGAAATACTGGCAGGGTATAAAAAATACAGTCATTGGTACCTGCAGCAAATGCTTCGGAAAAACCACAAAGCAATGCGGGCTGAAAAAAGGCTGTTGGCACAAAACGGCATGCTCGAACAATGGGGCTGGCAAAATTATCTGGCCGCTTACCTGCCCTGGCAAACCGCCAAAGCGCTGCAGCAAAAAGCCCTCAGGGACCAGGAAACGGCTCCTTTGCAAAAGGAATGGATGCTGCAACATCGCGATCCTGCCACTTTTTTTAAATCGGAGGTGCGTCATTTGGAAGACCTATTGTATTTCAACACCTTTAATTTTGGGTTAGAAGCTTTATTGCGCTATGCCGATCGCAATAGCATGGCGAATAGCCGGGAAGTAAGATTGCCTTTTCTGAATCATGAATTGGTCGCTTTTGTTTTTTCGCTACCGGCACATTTCAAGATCAGGCAGGGTTTTGGCAAATGGATTCTTCGCAAATCGATGGAGGGATTGTTGCCCGGCGACATTGCCTGGCGCAAAGGAAAAGTGGGTTTTGAGCCGCCACAGCAACAATGGCTGCAGGATTCCCGTATACATGAGCAACTAATGGAAAGCCGTCGGTTACTCGCCCAAAAAGGCATTTTGGATCGGGGGTACATCAACCAACCGATTGGCGATGCAGGAGCACATGCGGGCCGCAATTACGATTGGCGCATTCTATGTGCTGCTCACCTGCTTGGGAGGTGATCGGGCATGGGGTCCCAACCACCGGTTTCCCGGTTGTAAAGCCCCTTATTTTCTACCTGAATCCAGGCCGGGTTACCAGCATCCGTATTGATCATAATGACTCCGAGCCCAAAAATATGCCGGCAGGGAGGGTCCGTTTTTAGGAGTAGTAAAAGGATCCGTTCTTCAATGGCTTCATAGATTACCCGGGTTGCTTCTATCTCAGGAGAACGGGCATCAAGGATCCTTTCCTTTCTGGCATAAAGCAATTGTTTCAAGGTATCTTCTTCGTAGTCAATCTCATCGGGTTTGCCGGGATGAATGGCTGCTTTTTTCAAGAGGGCAAGCGCGGCCATAGCGGCACCACAGCAGGCCGATGCGGTGGTTTGTCCGGTACGCAAAACCATCCCCGTTATCCCTTGTTCTGTAATCCCAATATGCGGACCATAAAGTAACGTCAGTGAACCTTCTTTGGGCACATGCGATTCAAAGGCTTTCATCCCGGTAAGACCTGCAAACGGGAATCCGTTGAGCCCTCCAAGATGAAAGGGTCCAAGCATTTCGCGGGCAGATTCGGGAAATTCTATTTCTACAATATCATCACTGCACAGCGAGGTGCCGAGCAATAACTGTGTGGGCTGGTAATAGTACGTTGCACTGATGGCATCTATCCATTTACCTATCGTTGCAGAAGCAGGCTTTGCCTTGGGGAAATGAGCTTGCAGGTAGTCGGGGATTTCGGGATGATACATGGTGAAAAATGACTTTATATTTTTAATAAACAGTATCCCCTGCGATCGGGGTCTTTTGATAATTGTCAAAAAGATTTTATTTTCATGAAGGTGTTATTTTTTTGATCGGACCTCGATTTCCCGCTAAAGAAGATTGCCTTCAAAATAATTGCCTGAGCATTCGTTTTCCGGGAACTTCAGCCCGGTTTATGGTGGAACCTGCTTTGCTTGAATAGGAAAGGCAAAAAGAAAATAGCGCAAAAAGAAATTCTCCTGATTATGGGGTAAATTCGCCTGAACAATGAGTACCTGATCATATTCTCAAAATTAAGATATTGACGGCAGGTTGTTTGCATTTTATTAACTAAATGCCTTCATAAGTCAGGAGATTAGCTGCTATAAAACCGAAAAATTCCATGACCTTCGGGCGGATTCATTTTTGAAAAAAAATGTCTTTGTAAGCTTCAGTGATTTTTACCGCTCCTCCTGTTATCTGTCAATGGAGCCAGTAACCTGTAAAATGCTGGATAAGTGACGGAAAATCTGAAGGGACCAGTAAAGAAAAAGCATAATATAACTTTACATGAATCTCTTTGCTTTAAAGTTTTATGTAATAATAAATAACAAATAAAAATAATAAATACTTATGAAATTAGCGACGCGTTTTATTCATGCCGGAGCCCATCCCGATCCCTCTACCGGTGCCATCATGACACCGATTTATCAAACGAGCACTTTTGTACAGGAAGCACCGGGTGTTAATAAGGGATTTGAGTATGCCCGCAGTCAGAATCCCACCCGATTTGCCCTTGAGGAAGCGATGGCCGGCATCGAAAATGGTAAGTTTGGTTTGGTATTTGGCAGCGGGGTTGCGGCTACCGATGCCGTGATGAAGCTGCTTCAGCCGGGAGATGAGATTATTGCAGCCAATGATATGTATGGCGGCACTTACCGGCTTTTTACCAAGATATACGAAAAGTTCGGGTTGAAATTTCGTTATGTCAATATGCAGGATCCTGAAAATATCAGAGCACATATCAATGAAAAAACACAATTGATCTGGACCGAAACACCGACTAATCCTTTGATGAACATTACCGATATTGAAGCGGTAGCTGCCATTAGTAAGGAGCACAAACTTGTGCTTTGTGTGGACAATACATTTGCAAGTCCTTACCTGCAAAACCCGCTTGATCTTGGGGCAGATATTGTAATGCATAGTGCTACCAAATATCTTGGCGGACATAGCGATGTCATTCAGGGATGCCTTGTATTGAACGATCAGGCATTGAGGGATCAATTATATTTTATCCAAAAAAGTGCGGGGGCGGTTCCCGGGCCTATGGATTGTTTCCTTGTATTGCGGGGTATCAAAACCCTGCATGTACGGGTGCAGCGGCATAGCGAGAACGGAGAAAAAATTGCACATTGGCTGAGGGCGCATCCCAAAGTAGGCAAAGTGTACTGGCCGGGTTTTGAAGATCATCCCAACCATGCGATTGCCAAAAAGCAAATGCGGGGCTATGGCGGTATGATCAGTTTTGAGTTGGTGGACGATAGTATTGCGGCAGTAAACAAAGTATTAAGCAGCACCAAGCTTTTTAGCCTTGCAGAAAGCCTTGGTGGCGTGGAAAGCCTGATCAATCACCCGGCAAGCATGACGCATGCGAGCATCCCCCGGGAAGAGCGGATAAAGAATGGATTAAAGGATTCGCTGATCCGGCTGAGCGTAGGCATCGAAGATGTGGAAGACCTGATTCAGGATTTGGCCGATGCCATTGATGCCTAAATGGAAATTAAACGTTTGTATAGAAAGCGGCTACCCTTTGTCAACAAATAAAGTAAAACCTGTATGTGTTCGAAGTATTCGGATACTTACAGGTTTTTTTTATGATCAAAAAAAGTTACCGGCACATCTTAGAGGTATTCCATGATGAAAGGTTTATCTCCTTGCCCCGGAGGGTTGGTTTTGCTAAGGATTACTATGCTCAGAGATTTTGCAAATATGGTCTTGAGGAACAGCAAGGCAGTTTCAGTAATTATCAGGTAAGTGCCTTGTCAATCATAGCCTCAATATTACTAAGTTCTTTTTGCACGGTATCTTCTGATATATGGCTTGCAACCACGGCCTGATCCTGCGTGGCATACCAGGCCATCACCATACTTACATAGTCCTGCATGTCTTTGCCCGCATAATTCTTTTTAAACTCATGCACTTTATCGTTCAGAAATTTGATGGTTTTACGCACCAATTCTTCGTTCTTAGGCTCTACTTTGATGCGGTAATTCCGGTCGGCAATCGTGATGGTAATTGGTATCAGTTCTTCCATACAGCTTTAAATTAACCTGTTTCTACAGTCCGCCCCTTCTCAATTCTCAGGTTTCTGACTGAAGGTGGGCTATTACTTTGTCTATATCCTTTATGAATCCGTTGATCCTTTTTTCAAACATTCTTTTTGCGGGATCATCCATTTGTACGGTTGCCGTTTTTAAAATAGCAACCTGATCCTCCAGAAAACCAATTTTCTGATACAGGGATTTTACTTCGTGCTCTCTTTTCGAAAGCTCGGAAATTAATTTTTCCTGTTCCCGCTGCAATTGTTCCTGCTGCTTCAGCAAGCCATGCAATTTTTGCCCGATCCTTTCTATGGTTTCTATGGAAGCGTTCATGTGTTGTATCCGGAATTTTTATTTTCTGATTTCCGCATTGAATTCCTTTTCAAAAATCGTGGTGAGTTTGCTCATGGCTTTGTCAATATCCGCTTCGGTCATGGTCTTTTCGGTATCCTGAAAAATAAAATTCAAGGCCATGGATTTTTTTCCGGCACCCAGTTTTTCATTTTCGTAAATATCAAACAAACGAACCCCCTGTAACTGATTGATTTTTGCTTTGGAAGTGGCAGCCTCCATTTGCTGCCAGGAAAGCGATTGATCTACCACGAGGGCAAGGTCCCGTTCTACGGAAGGGAATTTCGGGATTTCCTGATAGGATACAGGATGGCTAAGCGCCACCGGAAGCAATTGATCCCAGTAGCAATTGGCAAACCATACCGGCTGTTTGATGTCAAATCGCTTCAATCTTGTCGCGCTGACCTGTCCGAGTTCCACTATCTTTTTTCCATTGATCTTATACGCCACACCGT
>JBGSNV010000238.1:0-20917 GCA_041739485.1 Chitinophagaceae bacterium | reverse complement strand
AAAATAATGGAATTACTGCAGATTGGTGGGTTAGGGCGGTGGGTGCCGTAGAGAAGGGAGGGATATTTTAACGGCGGCAAAGCAATATCTATAGGAAAAAGGCATAGCAAATCTAAACTTCAGAGGTGAAAATCATTAGATTGAAAACAGCGCTTGGGAAATGAATACTAAAAGTGATGTGTCTGTACTTTTAATTTGTTGGATAAAATGGGTTTAGGGTATTTGGATATAATGAATTCCATTAAAAAAGTCGATATTTTTGTAGTAAAAACTATATTTGGAACGCTAAACTGAAAAGAAAAGGTAAGATGCTCATTTCTCCTGCCGGATGTTAAGTGAAAAGGGAAACCCCTAAATAGTAAAACCCTTCACATTTAGTCAGGATTGACCAATAGTTGATGTATTTCGTTTGGTTGGATTACAAGAAAAGGTTGATTGCTTTTATTCCGGAAGTACAGAAGTAAATTTAATTGTCAGAATTTAATGAATACAGAAAATAACGGGGATAGGATTTTAAATATTAATGCTTACCAATTTATAGCAGGGATTATTAAAATATTTAAAATTTTACTTAAGCGCTGGTACCTTATCCTGGCTGCAGGTATAATTGGTGGAGCCTTTGGCTTTGCATATGCCTATTTTGATAAGCCCTTGTATGAAGCTAACCTTACTTTTAGCCTTGAGGAAAGCAATTCTTCAGGTGATTTAATGAGTTTGGCCGCCGAGTTCGGATTGAATTTCGGATCAAATAAAAGTGCCATATTTAGTGGCGAGAATATATTATCGATCATTAAAAGCAGGAATATTCTGGAAAGTGTACTCCTGCAATCAGATAGCACGGTAACGCCTACAGTCACTATTGCAGACCGAATTATCCAAATAAATAAATTGGATGAGTTTTGGGCAAAAAATAAAAGGCTTGATAATATTCACTTTCCAGTCAATACAAAAAGGGAAGATCTATCTTATCTGCAGGATAGTGCACTTTTTTTGATTTATAAATATGTGTTACTTGAAAACATTTCTGTAGAAAAGCCAAATAAAAAGTTTAATCTGTATGAAATCAGGTTTAAAAGTTTAAACGAAGCTTTTTCAAAGTTCTTTGTAGGGAAATTAATAGATCAGACAACCCAATTTTATGTTGAGTTAAGAACTAAACGCTCTAAAAGAACACTTGATATATTGGAAAGTAGGGTAAAAAGTATGCGGGCTTCTGCCGGGAGTGCCATAAAAAGTAAAGCAAGTATTTCCGATGCAAATTTGAATTCTGCATTCGCTCAACAGGGAGCAATGCTGCAGGAGAGGCAGTTAGATGCATCCGCTTACGGAAGCGCCTATGCTGAACTCTTTAAAAATCTTGAAATTGCCAGATATCAGTATTTACAGGATGTGCCTTTATTGCAGATAATAGATGATGTAAATTACCCGCTAAAGAAAATTAAAAAGGGGAAATTACTTACAGCAATCGCCTTCAGCCTGTTTTTCGGAGTAATAGCAGTGTTTTACATACTTGGTTTGAGGGTTTATAAAGGGATAAAATCAGTTCAGGTGTAATCTTATCCAAACATCCTTTTTTAAAAGATAATCCGTGGTTTTGTACTGGATCCTACAAGGGTTCGTCACAGTTTAGCGAGCCCCTATTTTCGTACTACTAATAGAAGTGGTTTCATATTTGTTACCTGCATTGTTTCCGGCGCGGCTTGCTTGTTGGATTATTTCGTCAAACTTTAATCTTCTTGCCCAATTTGGTAATTTTTTAAGGCTCATTCCTGTAATTTTATAATCCCTGATATCCATATTTTTTTTAGATAAAACAAGATTTCTTATTGCAATTACGTGAGGGTCTATCAATACTTTACAATTCACCAAAATACATGCTCTGATTGTAGGAGGGGCCTGCTGAAACTGTAATTTTGTGCTTAATTCCGGGTATCTTGAACGGTAGGGTTCTTTTCGGATATCCACTGTTTTAAATAATCTATCTTGCCAAAGAGCCCCCTCGTAGTACGTTTTCCAGAAATTGTCATCCCAGCGATGGTATCCAATAGCTTTTTCGCAATTCAAAAATAGATTATTGGTATACTGTAAAAATTGACCACTATTTGAATAGCATGCCCCAAAAACCTGATCTCCGCAGTTTTCAAATATGTTCCCTTCAATATTTGTATAAGAAGCACCGTCATCCAGAAAAATAGCAGATACCCTGTAATTTTTTTCCGCAGGAGTAATCTCATGAAAGTAGTTATATCTAATAATATTGCCAGCCTCTGATGGATCCCGACCCATATAAATGGCTCCCATATCTTCTGTATTGGTACAACATTTGTAAATATTGTTTCCCTCAATTACATGATTATTACCATGCAAGTAAATGCCTGAATGTTCCGCATTATAAATTTCGTTATTCTTTATGATATTACCACAACCATCTACATTGATACCTGCCTTGTAGGTTTTACCTAATCGGTTAAAGTCATGAATTTTTGAATTAATCACAAAGTTCCTTCCATCACTTAATGTTTTGCGGTCGCCCCCTCCTAAGCTAATCGCCCCCATCCCAATATTGTAAAAATGGCAGTTATCTATGCCATTGTTTCGACCTGCATCCCTAACAAAAGCGGAATTGTTGTAAATGTGCTCATGCCAGCTACCCAGGGTGTCGCTCACCGCTCTACCTGTACCTTTTTCTTTATACACATTGAATGGTTCTATTCCTTTGCCAATAACTACCCCAACCATGCCGATGTTTTTAAATGTACAGGATCTTAAAATGCAGTTTTCACTTTTTTCCATATACACCGCCATTCCCCTTGTATCTTGAAATGTCAGGTTTTCAATCAGTAAATTATGCACCCCTTTGATTGAAAACAATGGGCTTTCCAGTATAGAAATAGACATTTCTTTATCGATGATATCTTCTTCTGTACAGAAGTATAGCCATCCATCTTCCTTGTCTACAAAGTATTCTCCCGGATAATCTAATTCAGAAAGCATATTATATACATAGACTTTGCTCCACGAGTTTCCGGATACAAAGCCGAACATTGCTGCTCCGGAGGTAGTAATAGTTTTATTTTCTAAATCAATTTCTTCGATCGAAAATGCGTCATCAGCCCAGGCAAAAGAAAAGTATCCACCTATCCAGCCATTTTTCTCACGCTTCCATATGGTGAGTCTATCATCATCAAGAACAAACTTTCCACCTTTGTTAGAAAAATCATAGTAAGCTGGCTTGGAACCGATTTCAAGGACTTTCCCCATTGGAAGCATCTCATTTTTATTTGGGTATCGTGCAATGCTAAATGGGTTGTTGTCAACAAATAGCTCCATAGCCGACGGTCTGTAGGGTCTTCGGAAGCCATTTGAATAATGGATTCCGAAATTTGTGATGCCTGCTTTTATTAGATTATATCGGTAATACTTGTATTTTTTTTCCGAATTCGAAGGCCCATCATATGTTTCAAGTGCATTATTATTAAGCACTGTACCGCCAGAAATATTCACTTTATGATTGGGTAAAGCATGTATTTTAAGCGAGGCAAACTCCAGATGCTGAATATCTATGGTTTTGCTTAAATAGTAGGTGCCTTCAGATATAGCAATTTCAATATTAATTCCTTTCCCTGATTTTATTTTACTTAAAGAATCGAATGCCGCTGCAATTGAAGAGAAGGGCGTAAACCTTGCGCCATTTTCTTCCCCATGAAAGCTTTTATCTACATAAATAAATACGGATTGGCATAAAGAACTCTTACAGAAAACCATCATTAAAACCAATAGGATGCCCAGATTTTTTCTCATAAAAATAGGATGAGGTGAAGAGAAAAACAGGTATTACAAAAGGGGTTTTTGAACTAGCCTGTATTATACAAGTAAACTTTGATATATTTTTCTGGTATGGCTGTAGCAATTTTCCCAGCTAAATAATTGGCCCTGTGCAAACCCCTTTTTGATAAGTAATTCTCTTGAATTTTCAATTATCTGCAATGCATTCAATGCCTCTTCAATACTTAAGGATTCTAAAAGAATGCCTGCATTTCCTGCCACTTCTGTAATGGAAGAACCCTTGAGAGCAATAAAAGGACATCCGGCTTTCATGGCTTCAACTAAAGGAATCCCAAAGCCCTCGTAGCTGGAAGGATAAAAAAGACAGAATGCATTATTGTAGAGTTCATTCAATTGATTTGTTTCAATACCCGTATATAGTTTTACTTTTCCATGCAGCTTTGCATTTATAAGTTTGAGCTCGGATGTGGAGAATGGTTTACCCACCACTACAAGTTCTAAATCTTTTCTTTTTGATAGAACCTCTACGAGAAAATTAAAATTTTTATAATGGTCTCTTGATCCTACATAAAGTACATAATCTACAGAATATTCATTTCTTACATCGGGTAGGACTTTAAATAACTCTGAAACCCCATTATGTATAACAACTACTTTGTTTTCATTTATGTTAGGGAAATAATTTAATAAATCATTGCGGGTATTGTTGGAAACTGTTATGATGATATCACTTTCAAGAATTGCTCTTTTTTTTGCATAATTATGGAGGATGGTGCGCAGGTAGCTATGATATTTTTCATGTATAAAATCATGAACGGTAGAAACTGTATTAATGTGGGTGTTTTTATGAGGCATTCTGAAATAGCTGCTGTGGAAAACACCTTTTTTATTGGTTTGTAGAGGGATTCTGAAAAAGCGCTCAGTAACAATTCCTCCACGGTTTGTTGTAGCAATTTTTTCAGGATTGATTGATAATTTTTTTCGAAATAAATTATTGGTTTGACTTTCGGTTTCAAAAAAATGAATGTCAAACTCATCTGAGCTAAGAAATTGCCTCGTTAATTCATACCAATAGTTAGATATTCCTCCAAAGTTCTGAAGGGAATAAACAATATTATCGAAGAAAAGCTGCCCTGAGAAATTATCTTGCTCCATTGCTACAAACGAATAGAATTATAATCATTTTGTTTAAATGTTTTCTTCATTTAAAAGCAGTAAATATAGTATTTTAATTAGCATGCCGGATTTGGTTAAGGTAATTTTCCAAGGTTTTGTCTATTCTTTCAAATTATGAAGGATTGTAGTGCAGATTCTTTCCGAAATAACTTGTAATCCCTGCTAAAGCAGTTTTTTGTGTATGTGAACCTCTACACAAGCCATAATATTTGAGTTAGTCAGATATCTGTGGCTCCTAGTGAGTGTAATTTACACGCAAAGAGTACGTTTTCATGGGCTTTTCCAGGTATAGGTGCCATGCTGTTTTCATGGATTAAGAAAAGGACCTATTTTATTTCAATGAGCTACAATCAGTGCTTAATTTCTGTTAAAGACACCATACTCTGCATTTAGGTAATAAGCATATTTAATTTTGATAGAAAAGCTTCTTTGCCAAAATCCTCTAGAAGATCTTCCGGTTCAAAACTGATTGATTTCGCTTTTTTAATGCTTTCCGCCAGGCTTTGCGCATTGTAATCAGCATTTAAAATATACCGATCAATATTTTTATAAGAAATGGTTGAAATCACTTTCTTCCTATAGCATAAAAACTCACCAATTTTAGAGGGGAAATTATATGTGTTTGCACGGTCCCGAGGATTACGGAGGGATAAGCAAAACTCACTTTTCCCCAGCAATTGCAGATACTTTTCAGTACTTAATTTACCCAAATAGGTAATATTCTGTTTTGATTTAATACTGTCTTTAAAATATTCTTCATCTAAATCGGTTAAGATTCCGGAAATGAATAGCGTATAGTCAAGCAAATAGTCCATCATACTAATTGCAAGAGATAAGCCGGTGCTTTCATTAAGCATACCACTAAGGAGAATTGTATTAGGGTGAACTTTAGGTAATTCGTTTTTCCGGGGAATATCCCAATCCGGAAGTAATAGAAGGTTGGAGTATAAAGTGTTTCTATGAATATTCAGATAGTCGCTTAATGAAAGAATTCCATCTGAGCGTTTCAGGCTCAGGTGAATCAGTTTGTCTTTAACAGATGTTTCGGGGGGATTGTAATCAGTTACAATAATAAAACATTTTATTCTCCTGAAATATTTAAGAAAATAAAAGCAAAACATATTCCTTGCAGTAATATTGTAAAATATTACTATGTCGTTTTTACTGATGTTTTTAGATACATCTATAGCAAACTTTATGGTTTGTAAAAAGAAGAGCCTGGCACTCTGCCTATAAACATGGAACTTATTTTTTCCTTCACTAAAGCTTTTAGTAGGAAGATTACCCATATTAATGCTAAAAACTTTCGCAGGTTGAAGTATTTCGACTAGTTTCTTCTGGTAAAAATCACCTGCGTAAGAAAAAAAAACTTTTTCTCTGAAAAATTCATGAAGTAGGCAAGAGATAAGTACTGATCTACGCTGAAACAGGTTTGATGACATAAAGAATTAAATAGCTAAAAAAAATAGTGGTATCAGAAAAAGCAGGGGTCATGAAAAAAGTTATAATAAAAAGCAAATTGAACGCAGTTAATATTTTATATTTTACGTCATCAGGTTTCAAAAGCCTAGATTGTTCTGTATTGTAAAGTAGAAGAGGTACCAAAATGAAAAACAGAATAGAACCAACAATAGATAGATTATAATAAATGTCAAGAAACCCTGTTGACCAGCTAACATCGAAGAAGCCGGTATTATCTGCAAGCGCTTTGAAATTATCATACCGTTCTTCCTGAGAGTAATTTAATATCCCCGCTTTTATCAATTGTCTTTCAAGAAATGGCTGCATAGCCCACAGGTATTTAGGAAGCCACTGCCAATCAATGTTATTGACTTTATTGCAAAATCCTGGTATTTGATGTCCGAAGTAAAAGGAAAATTCTAAAAAAATGTCTTTATAAAATTCAGATTCATTGCTTTTAATTAGAATAGGGTTTACGTTGGCAGGCATTAATGTTTCAACAAAAATGACTTTGTCAAAATTTTCCTTTTCATAACGACCGATTGTAACCACGGAGGCGGCTAACACAAACAATGAAATGAAGAGGATGTTCCGGGGATTAGTTACCAATGCCTTTCCCTTCAAGAACACCATCAATAATAAAATTTGCATGAATATCTGCCGTCCACCCGTTGTAAAGCCAATAAACATAAGGGCAATAAGAATGAAAATTGACGTTGCATTGAAGTAGCCTTCTTTTTTTGAGAAGATAAGCGTGAAATGTATGAGGGGATAAACAAGAAAAAGCGGTACGAGCTGCTCTCCCAAAGTGGGCGTTCTTTCAATAAAATTCTCTCTGATTTCTAAAAAATTCAATTCCAAAAATGATTCAAGGCTAAAACTTGCCATTTGGAATATGACGCATAATATCATTAACAGAACACTTATCGCTGGATTGAATTTTACTGTTGTAAATTTCAGGTTTACTGCTTTAATATTTAAGTAGCATAGTAATAAGTATACAATAATGCAAAACGCAATTGGGAAAAAAATGAGAATTATGTTACTGTATTGAATATTATTATAACTTATAAATAATTCACTTGCAAGTAGCAATGTGATGAAAAGGGTAGATAATATAGTTTTAAGGTAAATCATTTAGTACACAATACTTTCATTACTAAGCTATATCTTGTTTTTACTTTACTAAATTGAAATGCTTCCTTAAATATTCTTTGAGCTGATATTTTAAATGGATGCAGCACAATATAAAAAAAACTGTAAAATAAGTTACCTAAAAAGTAATGTGTAAGGGTTTTTGAAAAAAAAGAGCCCTGATTTATCCAATAATAAATCCTAAGGTTCCAGGCAGCTAATTCAAATCCAAGCATTAATTTATTGTAATAAGCGGCAGTCAACCGCTCTTCCTTTATATGGTGGTATAAACCAATCCCTTTAAAATAACTAGTGAAGGCTTTATAGAAGTAGGCTCTTAGGGCAATTTCATGATCTTCCCCACTGAAAATGATTTTTTTCTCATATTTCCTGCCATCTACAATAAGGGGATTCATGTAAATTTTTATAGCAAGTTCCTTATTCATAGCTACTCCTGCCCCCCAATATACCGGAATGTTTTGTTTAAATTGGGTGCCATCCAGAGATCCGCAGGCAAAATTCTGTGACTCCAGTTGGAGAGATTCCCAGTCAATTGGTAAATAGGATTTATTTGCACACCCAATAAAATAATCGCCTTTTACTTCCTGTGCTAACACTGAGATGTATTTTAGGTAATCCGGCTGTAAATAATTGTCATCATCTACAAATATCAATGTTTTCCCCATTGCCACTTGTACACCCAAACGTCTGGAAGCATGAGCCCCTGAAACAGGATTCGGGTGTATTTTCAAATATAAATCCTGCCTGAACCTATCTGCTTCAATCCTATCCTCTCCTGTATTATTATCTATCAAAAGAATTTCATATTCCTGAACTTTAATTTCTAGCACTGCATCCTGAATACTGATCAGGCATTTTTCTAAAGAATGCTTATTTCTATATGTTGGAATAATAAAACTAATCATGCATTCATATTTTTTATTAACTCCTTACCCCTGATAAATAATCCCAGAGGATTCAGACTTTTCAGCATAAAAAAAGCGATATGACGGGTAGGTTTAAATAAGATGCAAGCATATACCGAAACCATGTAAGAAAATACGGTGGATATAGCCGCACCTATAGATCCCAGTTTTGGAATGAGTAATAAATTTAGAAGGATATTTAAAATCGCACCGATTAAGGTTCGATACATATTGTATTTGTTGTGATGTTCAACTACCATTATTTTGGAACTCGCTACTCCTAAAAAAACGAAAATGGAACCCCAAATATGAATATTTAATACGTTTACTGAGTCTATAAAGTCCGCTCCGAATCCCAACAGAATGACTGGATATGCCAGCAATGTCATAAAAAGCGTAAGTATTATTGAAATGATAAGTAGTAAGTCAAATAGTGCTTGAACCTTCCGGTGATAATTTTCTTTATTTCCAGCATTAAAATGTTTTACAATTGCTGGGAAAAAGGAAATAGTAATGGCTGTTGGAATAAAATAGAATACTTCGGAAATTCTTACAGCTGCGGAATAAATGCCGGTATCGGTTGAGCTGGACAATAGTGTTAACATGACCTGATCAGATCTTGTATATAGCATAATGGAAAAGCCAATAATAATTAGTGGCCATGATTGATTAAGCAATTTATTTGCCCATTTTTTATCGTAATTCGATATACTAATTTTTTTATCTCCCTTGGTGAATATATGGTGTAGTATAGCTGTACTTATTGCAAATTCCACTAAAACTGTAAATGCAAAATATTCTACCGGTTTATTTGTGAAAACAAACAATAGTTTTAGAAACACGCCAATAAGAAAAGCAAGGTTATCAATAATCATTACTTTTTTTGATTGTATTTTACTCTCATACCATAGTCTCGCAATGCCTAAGTTTCTGATAATCATTGAAATGATGGTAAACAGAATCAACCATATTTTAAATTCGAAATGATTTTTCAATAAAAAGGCTGATCCAAATGTGATGACAACAGATAGAGTTGCTCCAATTATTTTCAATACAATGGATGTGCCCAGGATTTTTTCAGTGTCTTCTGGCTTTTCTATTAATTCCTTTACCACCACCTCATCCAGGCCAATGGTTCCTACAGTAGCAAACATCCAAACAAATGCATAAACAAAATTCAACAAACCAAACTGCTCCGGTCCTAAATATCTGCCTACCAACATTCCTACAACAACACTTCCAAATAACTTTGAAATTTTGTCAGCAAATTGCCATTTTATACTATGTAAAATAGCTCCGGAAATGAGTGGTTTGAAAGCTGTTTTGTTAAACATATTTTACGATCCTGTTTGCTAATGTATCCGGAATTAAATGCGAGTAACTTTTTAACATGAATGGTTTAAACGAAAAGCTGTAAAACACAAAAAGAATAAAATGGAATCTTTTAATCTAAGGCTTTATAGACCGACTCGATTGCTTTTATAGTTTCTGTAGAAGTATTGAGATCAGAAAAATCTGTTTTTTCATTTCCGATCTTACCCATAAAATAAGGGTAAACCTTTTCATGGTTATTCATACTACCCTTATAGTAATCGTAATCATTTGCATCCCCGCCTGTTCCCAATTCAGGAAAGCCTACACCTTCAACCTTATGATATACTAACTTATTTAAATATTTACCTCCAATAGAAACGGTTCCTTTTTCCCCAAGAATTGTTATAGATCCTTCCATATTTTGTTCAAATGCATTCGTTGAAAAATGCAAAGATGCAATAGCTCCTGATTCGAAATTCAACAGAGCAACAATGGTATCTTCGAAGTCTGTAATGCCAAAATGGAAAAAGTTTTTTCCCTTGGCGCTGATGCAATTTGTTTTGCCAAAAAACCAGATTAGGATATCAAAAAAATGACTAAACTGGGTGTATAATATGCCCCCGTCCTGTTTCTTATTTCCTCTCCAATTACTTCCTAAATAATAAGCATGATTCCTGTTCCATAGACAATTCATTGTTATTGAATAAATCGATCCCAATTTATTTTCATCAAGGAGTTCCTTTACATATGCAACAGGCGGATTAAATCGGTTTTGCTTTACAATATGCAGTGTCTTTTTGCTCTTGTTTGAAGCTTCCTTCATTTTGAGGCAGTCTTCAGTAGTTAATGCCATGGGTTTTTCACATAACACATGAAAACCTTTATTTAAGGCTTCTATACTTTGTGGGGCATGTAAATAATTAGGTGTACAAATTACCACAATATTTGTAGTTGTCATTTGATTCAACATCTCAGTGTAACTGTTAAATCCTTTGGTGTTGAACGTTCTAGAAAATTCATCTATTTTATTGCTGTCAGTATCGCATACTGCGGTAAGAGTACCGAATTTTGTTATCAGTGTTGCATGTCTCTTTCCGATGTGGCCACACCCTACCAAACAAAAAGATAATAAATTTTGGCTCATTTTCCTCTACTATCTAAAAACAGAAATAATTAGCGTTCCCAAGGTTGCGAAAATGGATGAAATAGCCACCCACTCTCCGGTAGATAGTTTTTGTCCACTCCGCTCTCCTTTACTTGGAATAAATATTTCTGATCTTGGTGTTATTTTGGGATATTGTTTAAAGAATAAGAATTTTTTTACTCCGGCTGCCTTCCCATCCGGATAAATCACAAAGGCCTGATTTCTGCGGGCAAGATTTGTATAATCACCGGTTCGTTTTACATAATATTTTAAATTGGTATTAGGTTCAAAGGGAATCATCGTGGGGAAATATACCTCCCCGCTTACTTTGATCAGGCTGCTGCTTTGATTGATGATTACCTGATCTCCATTTTCCATGATAATATCGTCATTGCTTCCGGGATAGTTCATCGCTTTATTCAGATCCACGCTTAAGGAGGTATAATTGCGCAGCATTTCTTCCCGCAATCTTGGTGATTTTTCCAGACTATCCGGACTGATATTGGCAAAGCGGGAAATCAACATTTTCCGCTGCTCTTCGTCATTCGTGTTATTGGCGCGGCGTATAAATACAGAATTGCTATCGGCCATTGATTGAAAACCGCCCGAACGACGGATAATATCGCTGATTCGCTCCCCGCTTTTTTCCAGAAAATAACGACCTGGATACATAACGGGACCTGCAATATAAATACTACGTTGTTGTTGATAGCCTGGTTGCGGCCGTACAACCACCATATCAAAAGGCTCGAGTTTTAATTTCGATTCTCCGTTGGTAAGATCCTTCGATGCCTCAATACGGATAATCTCCGATTGTTTAAAATCAATGCCGGTTACATCTGCATTTCGTACCCGTCTTGAAACTTCCACAATCATATGTTGATTAGCAGTAGCACTTTCAGTTACCCCCCCCGCCATCAAAATCAGGTCTCTTACGGTGAAATCTTTCCTCCATTTAAACGATCCGGGATTGTGAACGGCCCCTTCAATCATCACGGTGTATTCATCCTGCAGGTCAAATATTGAATTAATAATGACTTCATCTTCCCGATGTAAAGTAATTTTTTCTTTCCCCTCAAGCACTGAAGTGAGATTAAAAGAAACATTTTCGGGACCAAGATCTTTCCCAATACGCATGATGTTTCCCGCTCCCCTGAACACATCCTCCCGAACACCGCCGGCTTTGTTGATTAGGGATAAAAGATCCAATGATTCGGTGAGTTCGTAATCGCCCGGGCGCATTACCGCCCCTTTCACTTTTACCCGGTTAGCATATCGCATTAAAACAGAGCCGATAATTGCACTGTCTGCCATTTGAGGGATATAATTTGTAAATTCTGATGCATTCAAATCCTTGATTCTTTTTCTGCTTTCATCTATCTGATAAATAGTGATTGATTTTCGGTAAGCGCTATCACTAAACCGACCTGCATAAGCAAAGACCTGATCGAAGTTTTCGCCCGGTATTATTTCATAAATTCCCGGTCTTTTTACATAACCATCAATCACCATCCTGGCATCATAGTAGGGAATGCGAATGACGTCCTGTTCCTGCAGAAGGAGGTTATCACTCCGGTCGCCCATTGTCAGAAATTTGTAGAGATCCACTTTGCGGATTACCACATTGTTGCGGATTAATTCAATATTGCGGTAGCTGCCAAAATCGGTAGGTCCCCCGCAAAGGTATAAAGCATTGAATAAAGAGGTTAAGGATGAAACCGTATAGGTCCCGGGCTTTTTAGCTTCTCCGATAATGGTTATCCGCATGCTGCGAATACTCCCGAGCCTTAGTTGCATTTTGGTGCCTCCGGTGGCCATTGCCCGGTAAATGGTACCAGAAAGTTTTTGCCGGATTTTTGCCTCTGCCTGTTCAAAGGTAAGCCCGCTAACTAAAACAGGTCCTACGTTCTCAATGTAAATTGTGCCTTCGGCATTTACTTTATCCCGATAGGTTTTTTCACTGTATCCATATACATTAATAATGAGTTCATCATCCGGTCCAAGTACATAATTGAGGGGAGTGGCAATGCGGAGATTGGGTTCAAAAGTGGTACTTGTAGAAGCAAAAAGCTCGGCTCCAAAAATGCGCTTATTGTATGCCTTTTCTTCCATAGGAACCAATCCGAGAGATTGATCAAACCTTCGGACACTACTTTCTGTAGCGGGCTGCTCTTCAGCAGTTCCCATGGCTTCTGTTTTTCCTGCTCCTGAGGATTTTGGACTTTGAAGACCGATTTGGGAAATTCTTTGTCTCAACAAAGTAATCTGACCCTCCGACATCCCTCGCGATTTGGCAAGGTCAAGAAGCTGATCTTCAGAAAGTCCGGCGTCTGTAGCTTTTTGATAATACGCCTGTATATCTTTATCGGAGAGATTTTCAATATTGATGGTTCGCAGATCGGCGGAAGACAAGGCTCCCTGCCCAAAAAGGTTGCCGAGGTTTAGCAATACGGCAATAACGAAAATAAAATACTTCGTAGGTTTCATGTAAATTTTACGATTGACAAAAATAAGCAGTGATCCAAGGTTTTACAATGCAGTACAAGTCTTTGGGAAAGCAAAGTAAAACAATTTCTCTCTGTGGATAAGCGTAAAATTTTACAATAAGCAGATCTTTAAGGGTCAAAAATAGGTGGAATAAGCAAATTCCAATGGTTTTTTTGAAGGAAATCCGTCAAAAAAGCGTTGCAATCCAGCTAAATGAAACTATTTCAATTGGAGCAGATAGGCTCCATAACCGCTTTTTGACAGTAATTTGCCTTGGGCATATAACTGTTCCAACGTTATAAAACCCATTCGCCAGGCAATTTCCTCTATACAGCCAATCTTCAATCCTTGTCGCTTTTCAATAACCCGAACAAATTCGGTAGCATCATGAAGACTATCGAAGGTGCCGGTATCTAACCAGGCTGTCCCACGGTCCATAACGCCTACCTGTAAGGCACCCATTTCCAGATATACATTATTAACTGTGGTAATTTCATACTCACCACGGGCACTCGGTTCAATGGTTTTGGCAATATTTACAACGCGGTTATCGTAAAAATAGAGCCCGGGAACAGCATAATGGCTTTTAGGAACTGCCGGTTTTTCTTCAATGGAAATGGCTTTTTTATCGGCATCAAATTCTACCACGCCGTAGCGCTCAGGGTCATTAACCTCATAGGCAAAAACAGCCGCACCTTCCACCTCAGCAAAACTTCGGACGAGCTTCCCAAAACCACTTCCATAAAAAATATTGTCTCCAAGCACCAGGCATACTTTATCCGTTCCTATAAAATCAGCTCCAATTACAAAAGCCTGAGCCAATCCGTTAGGTACTTCCTGTACAGCATATTCGAACCGGCAACCTACCTGACTGCCATCTCCCAATAAACGAATGAATTGTTCCTGATCTTCAGGTGTAGTAATGATCAAAATCTCATTAATTCCGGAAAGCATTAAAACGCTCAAAGGATAATAAATCATGGGTTTATCGTAAATCGGCATCAATTGCTTGCTGATTCCTTTCGTAATCGGGTAAAGCCTTGTGCCGCTACCGCCTGCCAGTATAATCCCTTTCATCCTTTTGCTGTTTTTATTTAATTTATGCTTTTATGCGCCTGCAAGATAATCTTTGAAACTTTGTGCCAACTGATCTTTTTCCGATAGTTTGGCTGATTTCCAGTCAATACCCCAATCAATGTTCAGGTCAGTATCGAGTGGATGTATACCGCCCTCAGAGACTTTGTTGTAGTAGTTGTCGCATTTGTAAAAAAAAGTCGCAGTAGGACTTAAAACGGAAAACCCATGCGCAAATCCCCGGGGGATAAACAACTGATTCTCATTGTCATCGCTCAATACGGCAGTGTATGCCTGACCCATTGTCGGGCTGTCGGGCCTTAAGTCTACAGCTACATCCAGTACTTTCCCTTTAATCACCCGAACCAGCTTGGCCTGTGCATGATCCCCCTTCTGAAAGTGCAATCCCCGTACCACACCGTACTCTGATTCGGACTGATTGTCCTGTACAAACTGACCCTGCCATCCGGTAACAGAGCGGAAGCGCTCATGGTTGAAAGACTCAAAAAAATAGCCACGGCCATCGTAGAAAAGCTTATTGCGCAGCAGGTAGCAACCTTTTAATGGCGTTTGAATGATTTCCATGCCTCAATAACGTCCTTAAAAGGACTTTATTTGTTTTTAATTCTTTTAGAGAAAATTTCCTGAATGAAAGTACAAATTATCTTTTCTCATACTGCGTTTCGTAATACTGAAGATAAGCTCCGCTTGTTACATTGTCCAACCATTCAGTGTTTTGCAAAAACCAGTCAATTGTAAGACTCAGCCCTTCTTCAAAAGTTACAGAAGGTGCCCAGCCCAGTTCCTTGTTGATCTTGGTGGCATCAATGGCATAGCGTCTGTCGTGCCCTGGGCGATCTTTTACATAAGTGATTAACTGCTCGCTTTCGCCGGGAGCCTGCCCGAGCTTTTCGTCCATAAGCTTGCAAAGCAACTTCACGAGATCAATATTTTTCCATTCGTTGAACCCACCAATATTGTAGGTATCATGCATTTTTCCCTTATGAAAAACCGCATCAATAGCTGTTGCATGATCTTTTACATACAACCAATCCCGGGTATATAAACCATCCCCATATACTGGGAGTCCTTTCTTCTGTCGGATATTTTGAATAAACAGAGGAATCAGTTTTTCCGGGAAATGGAAAGGCCCGTAGTTATTGCTGCAATTGCTTATGATGGTAGGCATACCATAAGTATCGCCATAGGCACGTACAAAGTGATCGCTTGCTGCTTTGCTTGCGCTGTAGGGGCTATGCGGATCATAGCGGGTAGTTTCGGTAAAAAAGCCCTCACTTCCAAGGGCGCCATATACTTCGTCGGTGCTGATGTGATAAAAACGTTTGCCTTCAAATTGACCGTTCCAGTATTTTTTTGCGGCTTCCAATAGATTGATGGTTCCCAATACATTGGTGTGCACAAAATCGAGCGGACTTAAAATGCTACGGTCCACATGGCTTTCGGCAGCTAAATGAATGACATCAGTAATGTCGTAAGCTGCAAAAACGGTTTGCAATGCTTCCGGTTCGAGCAGGTTGGTATGAGAAAACACATAATTAGGAGCATTTTCAACGTCTCTCAGGTTTTCAAGATTACCGGCATAAGTCAATGCATCAAGGTTTACAATTCGGTAACTGGGATACTGGTTGACAAATAAACGTACAACATGGCTTCCAATAAAGCCGGCTCCTCCGGTAATCAGGATGTTTTTTTCAAAACTCATATAAATTGATTGATTCAGCCTTTACGGCTGTGTTTATTTTTTTGGCCTCAAAAATAGGTAAACTAAAACGGTTGTTCAACGAATTAAAAATTACAAAGGGCCCGGATAAATCTGGAATTTATCCCAAGCCCTTCGGTTTTATTTTTGGAGAAATTTATCGTTTAGAAGCTTCTTAAAACAATACCTGCTCCAATTCTAAGATTGTTATTGGTGAAGCCATTTATAATGGTTGGATTAAGATCCACCCGCAAAGAGGCTGCTATTGAAGGGGTAACTTCATAGGCAAACGAGGAGCCGACGGCTGCTACAAAAGCAGTTCCTTTGGTTACGGCACCATTGGATTCTGTACGAAGGCTTTTACTGGTGGAGGGCGATAGCCCGATCATAACGTAGGGCGACATACTCAATTCGGGTAATGCCGGCATTTGAATGTAGTACGTAATACCTCCCATAGCAACTACCTGTGTTCTTTTTATTTGATCTGTTTTGCCGGAGTAATAGCTTAATTCTGCAGTGGCACCGAAATTATCCTGAAAATATCGGGTGTACGCTGCAGAAAATCCAACGGAGGATCCATTATGAAGTAAAAAAGAGGGACCGAGGTATATCTCACTTCTAGGCGATTCCCCATAATTGGCGAAGGATATCATTCTTTTAAGCTGTTGTTTCCCAGCGTTTTCCGAAACAGAAATACTTGATATACCGCTTATTTGTGCATGGCAGACGACCGTTAAAAAAAGAAAAAAAGCGAAAAAAAACGCTTGTAATAATGTTGCACCTGGGAGCTTCGCTTGCATGTTTTTGATTTAATTGATTGAATGTTCCAGCATGAAAACGATGCAAAGAAGAAAAGCGTATCTGGTCTTGGGATTTTTCACACAATATTTAGTCTAATTTTTTGCAGGTAAACCTTTGTTTTTTTGGACTCTAAAGGCATAGAAATTATCCTGTAAGTTAGAAATCAATTTGTTTTCTATACTTTTCGGTTTTAATACCTGGCAACGTGAAAGAAAGATACTACTCACTCGATGTTTTTCGGGGAGCAACAGTGGCCCTGATGATTACCGTAAATAATCCCGGTAGCTGGAGCCATATTTATGGACCTCTTAAACATGCTCCCTGGCATGGAGTTACACCAACGGATCTGGTTTTTCCTTTTTTTCTGTTTGCGGTGGGGAATGCGATGGCCTTTGTAATGCCAAGATTGCAACAGGCAGCAGCCTCGGCTTTCTGGCAAAAAGTGGGGAAACGTTTCCTACTTATTTTTGCGATCGGGCTTTTTTTGAATTGGGCACCTTTTGTAAAGTGGTCTGGGGAATCGCTGGTATTTAAACATTGGGTAGATCCTAATAATCCTGAATCGGGTATACGGATTCTCGGAGTTTTGCAGCGGATTGCCTTGGCCTATCTCTTTGCAAGTATTATTGCTTTTTATACCAAACCCGGTATGGGCTTTTTCATTTGCACCCTTATTTTATTGGGTTATTGGGGTATTGTGGTCGCTGGCAATCCTGCAGACCCTTATAGCCTTGAAGGTTTTATTGGAACGCAGTGGGACAGGGCTGTTTTGGGTATCCCGCATATTTACAAAGGTGAAGGGGTTCCTTTTGATCCGGAAGGGTTGTTTAGTACGATTCCGGCAGTAGTTCAGGTGGTATTTGGGTATTTTACAGGACAATATATTCAGCAAAAAGGTAAAAACTTCGAAATGCTAAGCCATTTGCTGCTCGCAGGCATTATTTTAACCTTGAGTGGTTTGATTTGGGATACCTCTTTTCCAATCAATAAAAAAATCTGGACAAGCAGTTATGTACTTTATACCACAGGTTTGGCCTTGATGACTATTGGCGTCATGATTTACCTGATCGAGTTCAAACAGGTGCGCGGCGCATGGAGTCGGTTTTTTGATGTCTTTGGCAAGAATCCGCGTTTTATTTTTTTTTTAAGTGGTTTTTTAACCCGGATTGTGGGTTTGCTGCGCTGGCAAAATGGTACCAATGAAGCCGGAAGTCCTACCTACACCAATGCATTCAGTTGGTTTTATCAAAATATTTGTGATCCTATCAGTAGTGATCCACGCAATGGTTCTTTGCTGTATGCAATGATTATGATTACTTTTTATTGGTTTTTGGCCTGGATACTAGATCGCAGAAAGATTTATATCAAGGTTTAGGAGGTTAAATCCATCAGATATGCCGGGGTTTAAAACAAGCGCAGCTGCTGACCAGGTTTAGTAAACCGGCTACAATCAGCCTCCCATTTTTGTTGGTTAAGGTTGAAAAGAGCCGTGTATTTCTTAAATTGCTGGTGAATAAGACCGGCTATCGGTCCTTCTCCGCGCATTCTTGTACCAAATCGACTATCGTTTACTTTTCCGCCGTGGCCTTCTTCAATTTGGTGCCATACCTTATCTGCCCTGTCCGGAAATTGCCTGTATAACCATTCATGAAAAACCAATTTCACAGAGCCGTTTAACCGGACAAAGGTGTAAGAAGCAAATTGAGCGCCCGCCTGCGAAGCTGCTTTTAAAATATCATGCATTTCATGGTCATTAAGCCCGGGAATTACAGGTCCCATCATTACCCCGACCGGTACACCTTCTTTGCTCAGGCTTTCTATTACCCGAAGTCTTTGGACAGCTGTAGTGGTTTGAGGTTCCATAGCACGCCTGAGGGGTTCCTGCAAAGTGGTAATCGTCATCATAACCGCAGCCAATCCGGTTTGCCCCATCGGGATCAGCAAATCGGCATCTTTCAGGATACGGGCATTTTTGGTGATAATACTCACTGGTTGATTATACCGCTGGCAAACCTGAATCAATTGCCGGGTAAGCCGGAATTGTTGTTCCGCAGGTTGGTAACAATCTGTATTGCCGCTGAGCGAAATGGGTACGCAGTTCCAGCCGGGTTTGTTTAAAAATGTCTCCAGTAATTGCGGGGCATTCTTTTTTACAATAATTTTTTGCTCAAAATCAACCCCGGCACTATATCCCCAGTATTCATGCGCATTTCGGGCGTAGCAATAGGCACAACCATGTGCACAACCCTGATAGGGATTGATGCTGTATTCCATACCCACATCGGGACTATCTACCTTATTGACAATGGTTTTTGCATGCTCTTCCAGATATTGAGTCCTGCTACCCGTCTGTATTTCTTCATCAATACCTTCCGGGTGTAAAATGCCTTGCTGATGCAGTAAAAAACGGTTTTCTGGGTTGAATCCAGCTCCTCTTTGAATCATGGTTTTTTATGAATGACAGGATAGACCAATCAATAATTGATGAACGCTGCCTGGTTGTAAAATCAAAACAACATACCCTGTTTGCTGAAGACCGGAAGGTTTTGCAAGGGCATATTTTCCAGAACTGTCCATTGCTTTTGGCCGGCAGCTTTTCTAAGGAGCATCATATTTTCTGCAATAAATGCACCGGTAAAATGCCGGCTTTTGTATCGGTTAAAAATCTCGTGGTACTGCTTTTGCTGCAATCGGGTTGCAATCCAAAGCCCTGGCTGATCGTTAAAAAATGGGTTTTCGCCTCCACCTTTAAAAATCCTTTGTTCGCGACGTAGCATTTTTACAATCGCTTTTAAACCTGCCGGATTTACAATACCGGTTCCAATACTATGGTCAGGGATTCCTGTATAATCTTTCAGTTGCAGCCGGAATGGAGCAGCCTCCATGGCGATCATCCTGACTTTATCCTGAACCCGTTGCTCGAGCATAGCAAATTGACTGAACCGCGCAAGCATAAAAAAACCACCTTGCAGTTGTGTAGCTTGTAAATGAAATTGGGCTTTCCAATCCTGCCGGATTGTTTTAATGCGGTTCATGATGTTTTCTGTTGGCCGGATGATGACCATATACTCATTAACCGGATACATGGGTGATATTACAGATTGTACAGATTGCATAACATAAATTTTACCGGGAAAGGATTAAAGAATTACAACGAACTATTCAGGGAAAAACTTTGCACTGTTATCCACTTTCCCTGATTATTTTGTTGCAGTAGCAGTTGGTGTATAGAAACCTGAGTACACCATTCACATCGAGCCAGCCAGTTTGATAAGACCACATAGCGCTGAGGACTCAAATTTTCGAAAAGGGGCAGTAAAATCCGGTTTTGAATTTCCAGAGAATTTTGATCATTTCCGGTCAGATAACCATCAATCGCCCGCAAGCCGGTTGCCAGTTTTTTTGCAGGGGTGCTATCCTGTACCCTTAAATACACCAATCCCGGGGGGAGTGCACCGAAATTATTTAACACCAACTCAAATCCGGGTTGTTGTTGACAAATTCTTTGGGTCCAGCGAATGAGGGTATCCTCCATTCGTGGCTGCGCGGTAAAATGGGCAATCGGGATTGCTGATGAAAAAAAAGGCATTTTTTCTTTTTCAGGCCAGCTACCGGTTTGGAGACAAGCCTCTATAATCTGACCCGCAACGGAAGCAGGGATTGATAAAGCAAAACGATACTTCCCGACAGCTGCAGGGTTCTGAATGTCTTTGTGGTTATAACCAGCATGCATTCTTGTTGTAAGTGATGGTGCCATAGCGATAAAGAATTGAGCATAAAAATACTAATAATATTAGTATAAACGATCTTTCTGCTAAAAAATTTCATGTTTTTTCTTATCGCATTCATTTTCAATGACAACGACAATGGGTTATTTTTACAAAATGGTGGCAA
>JBGSNV010000149.1:0-8041 GCA_041739485.1 Chitinophagaceae bacterium | reverse complement strand
AATTGATGAATCCGGGCTTAAGCCCTGGGCAATTGATGAATCCTACTTGCAAAAAAGGTAGTCCCCAATCCTACCAAACCCACCAAGGCAAAACTCCATTGCAGACTGCTTGCCTGCGCTACAAAACCAATAAGCGGCGGTCCGATCAGAAAACCGGCAAAGCCGACTGTGGAGACGGCTGCAATCGCCTGCCCCGGATTCATTGTTTTGCTTTGCCCGGATAAGCTATACACAATAGGTACGACACTGCACACCCCGAAACCCACGAGGCTAAAACCAATCGTGGCCATCAGCAGTGTAGGAAACAGCACAGCGAGAAATATACCCACCGTGATGCAAATACCTGAAAACATCAATACCTTTTTTGAACCGAGGCAAAGTACCCAGCGATCGGCGATAAAGCGGCCGGTAGCCATACAACCCATAAAGGCGGCATACCCCAACGTTTGATAACGAGGGGGCGCGGAAACGATTTTTTTAAAATAAACCCCACTCCAATCGAACATAGTACCCTCGCAGAGCAAACAACAAAATGCGATGACACCAAATTGTACAATACTTTTATCGGGCCATACAAAGGCGGGTTGCTTTCCGGTTTCTTTGGGAGTAGACAGGGTGGATGAAAAGAAGAGTACTGCGAAAACCATACCAAGTGCCCCGGCTAGTATAAAATGTTGGGAGGTTGTCCAGCGGAGACTTACCATCAATGTACCCATTGCAGCTCCGGAAAACCCCGCAAGGCTCCATACACCGTGGAACGAAGCCATGATGGGTTTTGAGTATAATTTTTCGGTAGCAACGGCCTGTGTATTGACGGAGATATTCATCAGGTTGCCTGCCATACCAAATACAAACAATACCAGCCACAATTGAAATGTGGTTTGTACCAGCCCGATCAACATCAGGTCGATTGCATAGAAGAAGGCGCCAACCAAAAGCATATTGCGGCTTCCAAACCGGGTGACCAACGCACCGGCTACCGTCAGGCAGGTCATTAGCCCGATTGGTATCGCCAGCAAGGCCGATCCAAGTCCGGCTTCATTCAATTGCAGCCTCGCCTGTATATCGGGGATGCGGCTTGCCCAGCTTGCATACGTAAACCCGGCAATAAAGAAGAAGACCGAAACTGCGATCCGGTGTTTTCGTTTGTTTTCCATGTTGGAAATATTTGATTGGACTGACTTGCTAAAGCGGGATTGGTCTTTTTTTACCCGCCTTCCTCAGGATTCAATAATGATCAGGGTTTCCGGGTCGGGTGCCTGCATGTTCTGTAGTAAAACATGAATGGCTTTTTTGCCCGATGCTCCAAGTGCGCTGCTGAAATCATTGACGTACAAGTCAATATGTTGTTTCATAACGGACTCCTCCATTTCCTGTGCATGGTTTTTTACATAGTCGGACAATTGCGGATACTTGTCAAAAGCATAGGCTATGCTTTGGCGGATAAGCCGGTTTACTTTTTGCAAAAGCTTGGTATCCAATTTTTTTTTGGCCACAATTCCTCCGAGCGGGATCGGACTTCCTGTTGAGGTTTCCCAAAGCGCACCGAGATCGCTTACTTTATGCAAACCTTTGGAAGCATAGGTAAACCGGTTTTCGTGTATGATGACCCCAAGGCCTTTGCCCGCAAGTACAAAGTTTTCAATCTCATCAAACCTTACAAAGGTTTTGAGATTTGCTTTAGGAAAGGCATTGGAAAAAAGCAGGTGCGCGGTGGTGTGCTTACCGGGAATAGCTATGTTGGCCTCCTGAATGGAAGTCAGCCGGTCTGCTTCGTTTTCAGGGAGTGGGTTTGCCGAAATCAGCAAGGGACCAACCCCGCTGCCGAGTGCACCGCCGCTTTCGAGCAAAACATAATTGGACAATAGATGCGGCAGAACACCGTAGCTGATCTTACTGACATCAAGTTTACCCGCAATCGCCCATTCATTCAGGGTTTGCACATCTTCGAGTACCACCTCAAATTCGAGGCCCTCCGTATCTATTTTCCCGTTGACCAACGCATCAAAAATGAACGTATCGTTGGGACAAGGAGAAAAACCAAGGCTTAATTTCATCATATTCATCTAAGAGATCAGGCAAGGGGTTGTTGCATCAGCGTCCACATTGCCTGATTCAGATTTTTGATGGCTGTTGCAGCCTGCCAGTTGTCTTTATTACGATCCCCCACCGTATTGCTGATGGCTCTGATTTGTAAAAAAGGTACTTGTTTTTGATGGCAAACATAAGCTGCCGCCGCTCCTTCCATGGATTCGATATCTGCCTGCCATTTTTTGGACAGTGTTTCAATGATATCCATATGCCCGGTAATGGTTTGCACCGTAATGGCTTTTACCTGCGGCAGTCCGGTAATCATTCCTTTGGCTGGCAGCCAGATGGGATCGAAGTTGAGCTCCAATTGTTGCAGATCGTTGAAATGGCCGTTTTCCAAAGCACCGAGATCGCCGAATGCATCCTGCATAACTTGCACCACATCTCCGGCTTTGGCAAATGCATGCCCGAAAGCCCCGGCAATCCCAGCCTGTACCACAAGGTCGTAATGGTTATGCACCATTTGTCGGGTAAGGCGAAAAATACTGGAAGGAATGCCTACGCCGGTAATCAGTACATCATGATGCGGATTGCTTTGCAAATAGGGGGCAATTTCCTGTTGGGTGGCTGCGATAAGCAGGATGTTTTTTTTCATAATGCGAATTAGCGGCTATAGTTCGGAGCCTCTTTAGTGATCTCAATATCATGTGCATGGCTTTCGCGCATGCCGGCATTCGTTATACGCACAAATTGCGCATTGTTTTTCAAATCAGCAATATTTTTTGCCCCTACATAGCCCATACCTGCCCGCAGACCACCGGTATATTGGTGAACGGTTTCGCTTAATGTGCCTTTAAACGCCACCCGGCCTTCAATTCCTTCGGGTACCAGTTTTTTTATGCCATCTTCCACATCCTGAAAATAACGGTCGCTGCTGCCCTGCTGCATGGCACTAATGCTGCCCATACCACGGTACTGCTTAAACTTGCGGCCTTCGTAAATGATGGTTTCGCCCGGGCTTTCTTCGGTTCCGGCAAATACGCTGCCCATCATCACACTGCTTGCACCGGCTGCTAGTGCTTTTACCATATCGCCGGTATAGCGGATACCCCCATCGGCAATGCACGGAATACCTTTGGCCTTGAGTGCCTGTGCAGCTTCCATTACTGCGGTAATCTGAGGAACCCCGGCACCGGCCACGATGCGGGTGGTACATATACTACCCGGTCCAATACCTACTTTCACACAATCGGCCCCGGCATCGGCCAAGTCTTTTGCCCCGGCTGCTGTGGCAATATTGCCGGCAATCACCTGCAGATTTTTAAAATTCTTTTTCAGATCTTTTACTGCCTGAATAACACCCCGGCTATGACCGTGGGCACTATCGAGGGTTACTACATCCACACCTATTTTCATTAAAGAATCAGCCCGGTCTAGCATATCGCCGGTAATGCCAAGTGCAGCCCCTACCAACAGCCGGCCAAAGGAATCTTTGTTGGCATTGGGGAAATTCTGCACTTTCTGTATGTCACGGTAGGTTATCAGACCAATGAGGGTGCCATCTTTTTTTACCACCGGCAATTTTTCAATTTTCCATTTGCTCAATATTTTGCGGGCACCTACCAGGTCGGTACCCTCCGGAGCAGTCACAAGGTTTTTGCTCGTCATCACCTGACTTACTTTTTTTCGGGGATTGTCTTCAAACCGCAGATCCCGGTTGGTCAGGATGCCTACGAGTTTGTTGGACATGTCTACAATAGGAATACCCCCGATCTTATTTTCTGCCATCAGCCTGAGCGCATCGCCAATGGTAGCATCTACATGCAGCGTCACCGGATCGATAATCAGCCCGCTTTCGCTGCGTTTTACCTTACGTACCTGTTCTACTTGCTGATCAATTGTCATGTTCTTGTGCAGGATACCGATACCTCCTTCCCGGGCAAGTGCAATAGCAAGATGCCATTCGGTCACTGTATCCATTGCGGCACTGATAACCGGAATTTTTAACTCGATTGATTTGGTAAGCCGGGTGGTGATATCCACTTCTCTTGGAAGTACATCGCTGAAGGCAGGAACCAACAGTACATCATCAAAAGTGAGGCCTTCGCCGTAAAACTTGGGAACCGCTTTGGCGGCAGGTGTTTTTTTGATTGCCATGTGCAAAATTAGGGTGCAGGATTGGAATAGGCAAATCGGTTTGAATTCGATATTGGTTTTAGGTTTATATAAAAGCAATATTACCAGTCTGTTTTTAATTTGTACTTTGTAAATCTTTACTTAATTTTAGTTTATGAAACAAGTTTTTTATCTTAGAACCAAGGAGCCATATGCTGAAGCTTTGATTCGCCACCTTTTATCGGAAGGGGCTGTTGAAGAGATTTTAGAGGAAACAATGGTTGTTTCAAAGCAAAGAATGGGCATGATTCTCAAGGAACGTGAAAACTACACAAATGGGAATGGTGCGTCATTGACTTGGGAGGAGGTTCAAAAGAAAGCCCGTTTAGATGGAAAATGAAGCTTTTCTAATCGAAATCAGACCATTAGCTTCTATCGAAATAATAGAAGCTTATCAATGGTATGAATCTCAAAAAGATGGCTTAGGAGAATTATTTTTTTCAGACTTTGACGACTTCTTATCAAGGTTAAAAAGAAATCCCTTTTTCTGTTCGATTTTGGAAAATAATATTCGACAAGGCAGATTATCCAAGTTTCCTTATTTAATTGTTCATGAAGTTTTTGGAAATACTATTGTGATATTCAGTGTTTTTAATGCTTATAGAGATCCTGGTCAAAAAAAAATTTTCTAATTTCTCACGGCTACCATACATTTTCCCAAGCATTTTGATCAGAATACCCTGCAATTCGAGATTTATTAAAGCACCTGTCTTTGCCATCCTTGTATCAACTAAAACGACCTTATATCATTTTCCGATTTTTTTCTTCCAAAAATAAAAAGGGACTGCAATCAGACCTAATAAGCCTGTCACCCAAAGCCATTTTTCATAATTATAGGAGGGGGAAAGATTTACTTCGCCGGCATCTCCCATGAGTACTATTCCTGCCCAGTATACAGGTGCCTTTGTTCTCCCGTCTGCCTGCTGCAAATAGGTCAGTTTTGCCTGTTGCAACGCTTCACCCGCCGGCATTTTTTTTATGAGGTTGTCAATAAATTTTTCAGTAATAAAACTCGCTGATTGTTCGTCTACTTCCCATAGGCTGGTTAGGATACTTTTACTGCCAGCATAATTAAAGGCATGTGCAAGAGATACCATCCCCTCGCCATCTTCGTATCCTGGCTTGCCCGATTCGCAAGCAGTTAATATGGCAAGATCTGTACTGATATCGCAGTTGTAAATGTCATAAAGAAATAAAGAATTGTCATTGGCAATATTTTCAGAGCTTTTAGAAAATATAAGGCGGGAAAGCTCCGGTTTTTCATTATTAAATTCAGCATGGGTACCAATATGCACAATTTTTTTGTTTCCCGCATTTTGTTTAAATGAAGTTTGGGTGGAAACATTGCTTAAAAAGACATCACCACCTAATCTGTTCTGCAGTTTTTTTACAAGGCTCTCCGTAAAGGGTTGTGGCAGCAATGTCATATACTGCTCATCGACCTGTTCCCTGTTTTTTGCTGATTGCTGGTAATCGGCTTTGTTTTCGTCTGAAAACCCCGGGGCAAAGGCCACATAATTTTTTTTCGGTTCACCGGAGACAGTATTTCCTATCATGAATAAACTGTAATTGTAGGTGATGCTGTGCGCAGCAAGCAGACTGCTTTTGGCAAGGGCATTATATGTTGCAACAGTTATGGGGGTAAGTAGTTCAAAGCTTACATTGTATAGTAGGCCATCCGGAATAATCATGATTTTTTGGGTACTGATATCCTTTTCCAGTGGTTTCCATAATAATTCGTACAGTTGGTATAAAAGTAATGTGGAGTTGGTTTCCACGATGAAATCTAATGTCAACAGGGCATTGATTTTGTTTAAAATATCAATGCCATTCAGATCGATTATTTTTTTATTGCTTTTATCAAGCACCAGGGCATACAGATTTTTGTCTATAAAAAAATATCTTATTACTGTTGTAGCCGCCGGTATGGATGCCTGTAGTTGTGGAATGGATTTGAAAATAGTTTCATACCGCATTTTGTAATATTCCGGATATGTTGTTTTTATTTTATCCAGATGTTGTTGCCATTTGGTAGTAGCGTCTACATAGGCATCCATTAATATCACATTGGATCTTTCTCCAATAAGCGAGGCTGGTATAGCCGTCTTTAAATTCTTTTCTTCTTCATAAACAGAGGCAGGTAAATTCGAAAACGCTATGGCTTTCTTTTTTGCAAACCTTGCCCGGATGCGGTTGTATAAACCAGATTCCTGCAAATTGATCACCTGATCCAGATATTTATCATTATTGGTAAGCTGATAAAGTTCGAGAGCAATTTTTTTTGCAAAACTTATCAGTTCATTATGATCCTCTATCAGGATATTGATGCTTTCTTCATCATCTATCAGGAATTTTCTTTTTTCTAAATATTGCAAGGCAACATGTAACTGGTCTAATATTTGAGATAAGAAAACAGTATCTTTTTTTTCCCGCAACATGTAACCTGCTTTTTCTATCATTAAAATGGCCGCGGGTTTATACAATTCCATTTTTACAGAATCTATTGCCGATGTTCCGCTCTTTATTTTTTCATTTACAATGGCCAACCCTCTTTTTCCATATTCGATTGCCTGCGTGTATTCACCTGATATATAATTTACTTCGGATAGATTGAGCAGTTGGTAAAAAACCGGCAGGGTATTCTGCTCCTGTACCTTCGATAAATAGTTGTACCCTTTTAATGATTTATCAATGGCCTTTTTGTACGCGCCGTTTTTTGCATAAAACAAGGCTGTGGTTCTTAAAAATTCGAGGTACAGGTTACTATACTCTCCCTGTTCAGAAGCTTCATAGAGGGAATCGCTTTTTTCATAACATGTAGCAGCTGCCTCCTTATTACTCTTGTTTTCATTTGCAATTCCTAGTGCATACCGTGCATCAGCCTCCCAAAAAATATAATCACCTTCTGCTGCCTTTAAATTGGATAAACCTTTTTCGAGGTATTCAAAAGCTTCCTCGTAATTGTGCATGGAATTGGCAAGCTGCCCAAGAAGGATCTCCGATATAAATATTCCGGGATGCCCCTGTTTCAACTGTAATTGTTTTTGCCGGTAAGCGTACAGGAGCAGGTCTTTGGTTTTTTTATAATCGCCAATTTCCTTATAAAAACCGGCCAGGTTATCTGTGGCTTCAAATAAGAATGATTTTGCGGATTCTTTTTTTTGCAGAGGGTCGTTTCCTGCGATATACAATTGAATATTTTTAATGGCTTCCTGTTGTGCCTTTATGGCCTCGGTCATTTTACCATCTGTTGCAAATAGCGGAGACATATTATTCAGTATAATGGCCGGCCGGTAATATTTATTCCTGTCTGTTGGTGCTGTTTTGTCCAGGGCGGACAATGCCTTCATATAATAAAAATTGGCGCTGTCATCTTTTGAAGCATACCACATAAGGCTTGCCATGGAATTATAAGATAGGTACAGTTCCTCTCCATCAGTATTCTTTTCTGTTTCTCTTATTTCCAGCGCTTTTAGGTGGTGCATTTTGGAGAGCGCCACGTTTCCCATGCGTTGCGCATACACCCCAAGATTATTCTCAACCCTTGCCCTTTCAAGGGGTGCGGTTGCATATTTCAACGCTTCTGTACAGGCATCATAGCTTTTTTTATCTTCTCCCAATACGCCCCAAAATTCGCCCATTTCCAGGTACACTTTTCGTAGTGTTACATTATTTGTTTTGGTGGAAGCAATTTGGTTGGCAAGCTTATACATGGCATCCGCTGCTTTTTCTGAACCACCGTTTTCCATGCCTATTTTCCCGGCAAGGGGCAGGTAATAAATCAGCGTATCGGTATTGTTTTCCTTTAAAAAAAGCTGAACTTGTTGGTCTAATA
>JBGSNV010000228.1:0-16490 GCA_041739485.1 Chitinophagaceae bacterium | reverse complement strand
TTTTTAACCAGCGGTGGCCGAGGATGGGGGGAATATTATAGTTCGCAGGGTGATAGATTTATCAGGTCTTTCGATGTGCAGATGAACTATATTTCAGAAGTAGATGCTGCATTTGTAAATCCTCCTAATAATCAAGAGGCCAAAAGAACAAAGGTTCAAGACTTGGATATTTTGCTAACTATTACTGGGTCAAAAATTGGTCGAGTTGCAATGGTTCCTAAAAACTTCGGAACCGCTTATGTTAGTCAGCATGTAGCTATTATCCGGACACAAAATATTAATCCGATATACTTGTCTTACTATTTGAGTGACATAAATTGTGGTCAATACTTAATTCAGAAAAGCTTTTATGGCCAGACAAAGCCAGGTTTGAATTTCAAGCAAATTGAAAATTTTGAAATAGTTCTCCCTCCCATTGAAATCCAAACCCAATTTGCCCACATCGTAGAAAAAACAGAAGCCCTCAAATGCCAATACCAACAAAGCTTGCAAGAGTTGGAAAATTTGTATGGCAGTTTGAGTCAGAGGGCGTTTAGGGGGGAGTTAAGTGTAAATAAAAAGAAATTATTGAAATGATAAGAAAGGATAAAGCATTTACCAAAAAAAAAGGAATTTTTTGTATTGAGGGTAGCTGGGTGAATGATCACAGGGACTCCACAAGCGTTGTAAAAGCATTGGAGTTTATTAAGGTAATTGAAAAGGTAGATGTTATTCACAAACAATGCCATAATCGAACTACTCTTTTAGAACTAATAAACGACAGCATGCAAAAGAAATATTCCAAAAACAGCATATTGTATTTTGCTTTCCATGGAGAACAGGAACATCTTTTTGTAGAGAAAAGGAATAAAACCATCCATATAGATGAAATTGCGGAAATAATTGGCGATAAAGCAAATGGAAAGATAATTCATTTTGGATGTTGCAGTACTTTAAATATAAGTGGGTGGGCCATGAGGCGGTTTTTAAAAAACACCAATGCACTTGCTATTTCAGGATACAATAAAGACATTGACTTTTTGAAAAGCACATTATTTGATTTGTTATATTTTCAACAATGTCAAAGGCACTACAGTATAAAATCAGTTATAAATGAAATGCGAAAATACCATTATAAATTAGGAAAAGAGTTAGGTTTTGTTATACACAAATGGAAATAGTATTAAAATCAAAGCAAGAAAACAATTTTATAAGTTGGTAAAAAACTGAAGCCCTCCAAACCCAATACTAACAAAGCTTGCAGGAGTTGGAGAATTTGTATGGTAGTTTGAGCCAAAAGGCGTTTAGGGGGGAGTTGAATTTAAAATAAATAAAAAACACAATGACTTACACATTTACCAGTAAGTGCGCTATAAAAAGTCCGGAAGAAATCCGGGCTTTCATTCAAAATGGACTTTCTAATGATGTAGTTATAAAAAGCATTAAAGAGAAACTTCCATACACTGTACATTACATCAATGAAGAGGAGATTTCTTTTTCGGCCTCCACCAGAAATCAAGGTGAACCTGAAATCATTTGCTTCGAAGATTTCATTATCATCATCCAACGGTTACGGCAACTGAGGGAATTTAATACTTCTTCTGCTAAGGAATCCTTTAAGGGAACCAAAATATATAAAAAACGTTCTCCATTTTTTGCCCTATTGCTATCAAGTGGTGTTATTCAGGATTAATATAAAGTTTAACCTATGCAATTCAATCAGGAAATAAAGAAAAAGGCGGATGATTTAATATGTAAAGCAAAAGCAGTACCCAATATCGAAATAAAGTGGGCAAAACCCATAATAATCAAATGCGGCATTTTAAATACACTGGCTGACTTAAAATCAACAGGCATTTTGGAAAACTTTGCCCTGCACAAAAAACAGCCTGCCATTTACTATTTTGAAATAAAAGGAAACCATTTCAGAAAAGAAATTATTAATGCTTTATTAACTTTTAAAGGAAAGAAGGAGCGGTCTTGCCCTAAGATTGATGAAAAAAGAGAGTTTGATCCTAAATACCTGTACTGCGGCAGCCGAAAAGAAGGGTTGCAAAGACGGCTTATTGAACACCTTGGATTTGGCCACGGAAAAACCTTTGCGTTACAACTACTTTTTTGGGCAAGAGATTTACAACTTGAACTTGCATTTCATTATGCATGGTTAGACCCAGAGTATAAGAATTTTACAGAATTACTGGAATCTGCCTTAGCTGATAAATTAAAACCACTTGTAGGTAAAATTGCATAAGATGAGAAAAGAAAGCCATCAAACAGGTGTAAGCACATTTACAAGCCCCGTAAGCCCAAGCACAGTCTAAAGCTTAGAAAATAACTTCTACCTTTCCTACCAAGACAAAATTGAATAAAAAAAACCCTCCCTTTTGAAAATAAAAATTACACAACCGAACATCCCGCCACGACAAAAGCAGCGAAGCTCCGGGGTGGTGCAAATCTCCAGATTCACCAAGCTCGAAACTGTTAATCGCAATAGCCGATAGCAATATTTATATTTCGGAGGTTTTTACTTTGGTGCTCAGCCCCGCTCTGTGAGCGAGGCTGAGTTTCGTGTGTTTTAACCAAAGGGTGGATATAGGGGCTTGTCGCTTTTTTTGATAGGGGGTGAATTCCTTATCTATAAGTTCTGTACCTGAGGGCTCTTTTACGCCGATGCCCTCGCAGGTTGCAATGCTTTCAACGACTTTCCTTCCTTTTTCAATGCGGGTTCTGTTTCTTCCCGAAAGCAGGGGAGTTGCCCTGCTTAGCCGGGAAGAACCCGGTTTCCCGCTTTATGGAATGGATCTGCTTTTTTGATGAAGTTTCCATAGTCCTGTTTGTGGGTGGATTGCAGAAGGAAAACGCATATTATTTTTAGAACCGGTAGCCCAAAGAAACCCCGAAGCCTGTATTTCTCGCCTTGCTGTCATCATTAGGCAGCAGGTCATATTCAGGATTGATCTTCAGCAGCCCTAATTGACTGTTTAATTGAAAGGAAACTTTGTTGTTGAACTCATAACCGATGAGTAAGTTGGCTCCTGCATCTACAGGTCTTATGTAAACCCTATCCAATGGATCGGTTGTTTTTACGGTGTTCTGAAATTTTACATCGATATCTCCACCGGAGTTATTTTCATTATAGTCTGCATTGCCTGATACCCCAAGCGCTACGTAAGGGCCAAAACCAAGCAAGAGACGTCCTTTACCAAGCATGGGTTTGTACAGCAGATTCAGGGGGAGTTCCAAATAAGAAATCCTCAGGGTGTTGTCAAAGATTTGACCCGGAAAGGCGTCTTTAATTTTTGCCCCTTTTACTGAATAGAGTAAACCCGTTTGAAAAAAGAAATCCAGGGCGATCGGCAAATCGAGTGTGATGCCAAGATGATAGGCGGTTAACAGATCGTTTTCAAGTTTATTGCCATTATTAGCTTCCCCATTTATATTTTGAAAATTGACACCGGCTCGTAACCCAAAACTTGTTTTGCCCGCTAAAGGTATTGTTTCTTGTGCCTGTGTAGTGAGTACACTCAATACGAGGGCGCTCAGTAATATTATTTTATTTTTCATTGTTTTGTCATTTAAGAATATTTCTTGTGTGTGATAATCGATAGCTTAACCGTTTGCAGCTTCCTTAGCAGCATCGGCTTTCATTTTTTCATTGGCGGTGATTAAAAATTCCACCCGGCGGTTATTGGCTTGTCCATCTGCCGATTCGTTTGAATACTTAGGTAAGGTTTCTCCAAATCCCAGGGTAGTAAGCCGGGCAGCGGCAATAACAATTCGTGATTGATCAACTCCATAACCGGATAAATAAGAGGAAACCGCAGATGCCCTGCGTTCAGAAAGTCCCTGATTATATTTTACGCTTCCTTTACTATCTGTATGTCCCTGCACTTCAATATTTGTATCCGGATATTTTTGAAGAATCGTTACCAATTTGCCTAAATTCATTTTGGCTTCTTCTGAAAGACTCGATTCATCAAAACCGAACAGAATTTTATTGTTCAATTCAAGAACGATGCCTTCCCCAACCCTTGTGATAACGGCACCGGGAACTGTTTTTTTCATTTCTTCAGCCTGCTTGTCCATACTTCTGCCGATAACTGCACCGGTTACACCGCCAACCGTTGCTCCTATAATAGCACCAAGGGCTGTATTGCCGGATGCTTTTCCAATAATGGCCCCTGCAGCCCCTCCACCGGCGGTACCAATTACAGCACCTTTTTGTGTTTTATTCATGGATTTACATCCTAACAGAAAAATAGTGAGAATGAATAATCCGGCGAGTACTTGTTTCAATGTTTTCATGTGTATTTTTTTAGTGCGCTGGCTAAAGCCAGCTATTTTTAAAGGTCACATGGATCCGAAACTTCGGATGCCTGATGATCATTCTTGCCGGGTGAGCAGCCGTTCGTGGGCATTTCATGTGTATTTTTTTAGTGCGTCTCTAAGATGTAGAAACTGATTTGTAATGATTGTTTTTCAATCCATGCTTATCCGGGATTTTAATCCTTACTGATTATGTGTTCGCTTTTTATGGCACTTTGTGTGGATCTGAAGGTTCAGATTCATATTTAATATTTTAATAAAGTAGTTAACAGTTGCCATCGTTATTTTTAAATTGAATGGCTTCTGATGATTGATGCAAAGGTGGTTTTATTCCCGAAATTAAGTATTACAGAACAATGAAAATATATTGCAAGATTCATATGTGTTGGGGTTTTGACTGAAATACTTCTGAATGGGGCAAACCAAAAAATCCCCGGAAATATCCAGGGATTTATGTGTTTTAATGGTAAATGGGTACTTCGTTTATTTGCGGGAGGCTTTATAAAATTGTAAAGCTTTCGGCATATTTTGTTTCATTTTTGTAATTCTTGTTTCTTCAGAGGGGTGACTGCTTAAGAATTCGGGCGGCTTGGATCCTCCGGCCGCAGCCATCCTACTCCAGAATGGAATAGCTTCTTCCGGATTATAGCCAGCCATTGCTGAAAAGTACAATCCAAATTTATCTGCTTCCGATTCCTCTTTCCGGGAAAAAGGCAATAACCCTCCAACGGTACTACCTATCCCGTAAACAGTCATAAACATATTTTGCGTTTCAGCAGGTTTATTTGCCAGCGCTATCTGAAGCCCCATGCCTCCAAATTGCTGTAACAGAGCCTGACTCATTCTTTCACTACCGTGTTGCGCAATCGCATGGGTAATTTCATGACCTAAAACGATAGCTAAAGCCGATTCGTTTTTTGTAATATCTAATAAACCGGTATATACCATTACTTTGCCACCGGGCATTGCCCAGGCATTGGCATCTTTATTATCTGCCAGGTTAAATTCCCACTCATATCCATCCAGTACAGAAGGCATTCCTTTGCCATCGTAATAGGTTTTTATTACAGAAGCAATACGAGAACCTACCCGTTTTACCATTTCAGCATCCTTGTTTACACCGGGATTAAGAACTTTGTTTTCGCTGATAAAACCACTGTATTCCTGCTTGGCCAGATATTGCAGTTCCGACTCCGAAACCAGTTTTAATTGCTTTCTTCCGGTGACCAGATTTTGTACACAACTTACAAAAAGAGAAGCGAATAGTATAAATAGGAGTTTATTTTTCATTTCCTGTCTGTTTGAAATTGATTTTTTATGCCGATGCTTTTGTTGTAAAAGAACAGCCTGTCTCAATTCCAACCATTTTACAAAGTTGATGGGTTATTCCCCTTTCGCTATTATACAACTCTTATTTATCCTTGTATTATTCACAGTTTCGTTGCTTTCACTACGTTTCACGGGGGGCTATGAGGTAGAAAGCGGAAGCGAAACTTGAAAATCTTGCAACTTTTTCTAAGAATAGTATAAGGTTTGTTGACCCGAACCGGCTGACCTTTATGCCTATAATTAAAAAGCCTCCTCCTCATGCTGATTGGAATGAGGGATGGGCAATTTTGTCATATTTTAAACAAAAACAAATGAAAGTCATAAAACTACTTCAGCTCAGTGTATTGGTATTGTTATTAGGATTTGGAACACCGGCCATTTCTGCCTCGGGTGTACCAGATTCAAAACCAGCTAAAAATGTTTCCACTACAGAAAATGCCCGGGCTCAACAATTGATGCATCGTTTAGAGGAAATCAAAAACATGGACAAGTCAGGGCTTTCAAATGCAGAGAAAAAAGATCTGCGAAAAGAAGTGAGAGATATGAAAAAGGAAATGAAGGAAACAAGCAGGGGCGTTTATCTATCTATAGGAGCCATCATTATCATTATATTATTGCTGATTCTTATTTTATAATCAGGCAGTCGGCTCGAAAATTTGGTCCCTTTCTGTTATTGAAGTTTTATCAGGCACCGGATTGTTTGTACCGTTCCTTCGGAAGCATACCTGCCCAAAACATGGAGAAGGATTGATTTATCAGAAATTGTTTATATTAGATAGCACAGATTTTCTATCATTTATTTTGAATGGAAATAAGATATATAATTTTAAAAGATACTGTTATTCAGGTTGGTGAAAGGGAGGAAAAAGGAGACTCCTGTAAGGGAAATAGATACAAGAGATTTGTTCCATATTGACACAGAAGAAACAGGAGGAAATATTTCCTGTTGAATGCTGATTTATCATTCAAAAGCATACATCTATATTGATATTGGGGTAATTCTAAAATATACTTTTTTTGAAAATATTTATTAAACATATGGTAAGCAACCGCTGCAAACTAGCGGTGAAGGAAGCCCTGAGTACACTTGGCTTGCATTATATTGTTGTTGATCTTGGCGAAGTGGAAGTCATGGAAAACCTTTCTTTGCAGCAGCGGGAGCAAATCAGAATCCTTTTGATGACTTCGGGTCTTGAATTAATGGACGACAAGAAAGCTATTTTGATTGAAAAAATCAAAAATACAGTCGTTGAAATGATTCATCATTCCGAAGAACAACTCAAAGTAAACTTCTCCAGTTTCCTGAGCGAAAAACTACATCATAATTATACCTATCTCGCCAATTTATTTTCTGAAGTGCAGGGAACAACGATCGAACATTTTATCATAGCGCACAAAATAGAGCGGATAAAAGAATTGATTATTTATGGCGAAATGAATATTACAGAAATTGCCTGGAAGATGAATTATAGCAGTGTGGCCCATTTGTCCAATCAGTTTAAAAAAATGACTGGTCTTTCTCCTACCCACTTTAAAAATTTAAAAGACAAAAGACGGAGTCCTATTGAAGAAATCGGAATGCCGCATAATAAGCAGCCTTCTTTGCAGCCTCATGACAAAGAGGTAAAGGTTGGAGGAAGTTCAAAATAATATGGGGAGAATCACTTATAAATGAAAGCAAAAAAAAGCATATCAGAAGCCGATGCGAAAAGTCCTGAGGATAAAACGCTGATCAAATCATTAAATCTCTTTCCCGTGGTAGGCGTAGGTGCATCAGCGGGTGGGCTCGATGCTTTTAAAAAACTACTCAAAGCTATTCCCGAAGATTCGGGGATGGCCTATGTGTTGGTACAGCATTTAGACCCAAGCCATGAAAGCATATTGCAGGAACTACTGCAAAAAGTAACCGCTATCCCTGTCCTCGAAATTACCGATGATCTCAAAGTAGAGCCCAATCATATTTATGTGTTACCAAGCAACAAAATGATGATGGCAACAGATGGGGTTTTGTTGCTTGCACCCCGCCCTCCCAAAAATAAAATGGAACGGAACCTGCCTATTGATCTTTTTTTTACATCGCTTGCTGTAGTGCATCAAAGTCATGCTATCGGGGTGGTTTTATCGGGCACAGCCTCTGATGGTACGCTCGGTTTAAAAGCCATCAAAGAGCATGGCGGCATCACCTTTGCACAGGATGAAGCCTCTGCTGCCTACGATGGCATGCCTCAGAGTGCTTCACAGGCAGGGGTGGTTGATTTTATATTGCCGCCGGAAATGATACCCCAAAAATTATTGGAGGTTACTAAGATCATGCACATCCATCAGGGACAGGATGTAGAAAATGGTCCCCGGCAGGAGGAAGCCATTTATAAACAAATACTTTCCTTACTCCGTATTCGCAAGAGCATAGATTTTACCTATTACAAACAAACCACCATTCGTCGCAGAATTTTTCGCAGGATGGCTATCCATAAAAAGGAAAAGCTATCCGGGTATTTACAATATTTACGCGAAAATATATTGGAGCAGGATCTTTTATTTCAGGATCTCTTAATTCCGGTCACTGGTTTTTTCAGAGATCCAAAAACATTTGATCAATTATGTGAAACCGTTTTTCCGCTCATCCTACAAAAAAAAGAATCCAATGAACCCGTTCGTTTATGGGTGGCGGGATGTAGTACCGGCGAGGAAGCCTATTCCATGGCTATTTGTTTGAGAGAATTGTTAGCGGGTTCCTCCGCTTATGCTCCGGAAAAGGTACAGATTTTTGCCACAGACATAAGCGAACCGGCTATTGCTAAAGCAAGGGCAGGTGTGTATTCAAAAAAAGATCTTGAAGGACTGACTCCGCAACGGCTGCAGGAGTTTTTTGTTAAAACCAACGGAGATTACCATGCCAAAAAATCCATCCGGGACATGTGCGTGTTTGCCGTACATAATTTTTTAAAAGACCCGCCTTTTAGTAAAATGGATTTTATAAGCTGTCGCAATGTGCTTATATATATGGAACCTTACCTGCAAAAAAAGGCATTGACTACTTTTCATTATTCATTAAATCCGAAAGGCTTTTTGTTGCTTGGCAAATCGGAAACCATAAGTGGGGTTCCGGATCTTTTTGCAGTAAATCCTGTGAAGGAAGGGAAAAGTGAAAAATTATTTTTTCGCAAAGATGCTCCTGGGAAATTTATATTCAATGCGGGTTTGCGTAAGGAACCAAACTCAAATCATACCAATCATGTAGCTCATAGCGAGCGCATCCTTATCGACTTTCAGAAAACAGCAGACGACATCCTGCTTCGGAAATATACGCCGGCCGGTGTTGTAGTCAACGAGGCTTTGGATATTGTTCATTTCCGGGGCAATACCGCTAAATACCTGCAACAATTGTCGGGTAAACCAAGCCATAATTTATTGAAAATGGCAAAAGAGGGCTTGGCTTTTGAACTCCGGAATATTTTGCATAAAGTAAAAAAGCAAAAAGAGACCGTCATTAAAAAAAATGTTCCGGTGGATGAACATGGCGTTATGGTTCATATCGATATTGAAGCTTTCCTGTTGCCGGATACGGTGGAGCCTCATTATTTCGTGCTTTTCCACGATAGCCCTGTTGCTAAGTCGAAGCAGACTGAAACCAAGACACCCGCAGAGCAAGACCAAATAGATGATCGGGAAGAAAGGATCCTGCAATTAGAAAATGAACTCGGCCAAAGCAGGGAAGACATGCGCAGCATTACCGAAGAACAGGAAGCTGCCAATGAAGAGTTGCAAAGTGCCAATGAAGAACTGCTGAGTGGCAGCGAAGAACTGCAAAGTCTGAACGAAGAACTCGAAACGAGTAAAGAAGAACTGCAAAGTACCAATGAAGAACTCATTGTTGTAAATCAGGAGATGATCGGTTTAAATGAACAGATAACCGCTGCCAGGGATTATGCCGAAGCCATTATCCTGAATATCCGCGAACCGCTGCTCGTACTCGATATAAACCTGAGAATTAAAACAGCCAATAAAGCTTTCTATAAAACTTTCCGGGTAGAAGAAAAGGAAACAGAAAATGTATTGATCTATGACCTTGGCAATAAACAATGGGATATTGCGGAACTACGTAAGTTGCTGGAGAACATCCTTCCTGAAAAATCGGTATTTAACGATTTTGAAGTCACCCATACCTTTTCATCGATTGGGGAGCGGGTCATGTTGCTGAATGCCCGGGAAGTGATCCATAAGAACAGTTTGGAAAAATTAATTTTACTGTCTATTGAAGATATTACAGAAAGAAAAAGAGCGCAGGCAGTATTGGATAAAAGCAGCAATCATTTCAGGAACCTCGTAAAAGAGTTGCCGGCAGCGGTTTATTCATGCGATGCAAAAGGCTATATTACTTTTTACAACGATGTTGCTGAAAAACTTTGGGGTCGTAAGCCGGTCATTGGAAAAGATCTTTGGTATGATTCTATTAAAATGTTTAACCCCGATGGCTCCTTTTTTCCGAAGGATCAATATCTGATGGCTATAGCCCTGAAAGAAGGCCGTGCCATTATTGGAGCAGAGGTTATTATAGAAAGAGAGGATGGAACCCGGTCTCATGTATTGTTGAACCCTCACCCGGAGTTGGGGTTAAATGGCGAAATAACCGGCGCCATCAATATGCTGATTGATATTACAGATCAGGTAAATGTGCAAAAAAGAATTGAAGAAAGCGAAAAGCGTTACAATATGATGCTGATGCATTCTCCCTTTACTTTTGCTATTCTGAAAGGGAAAAACAAGGTAATTACGCTTGCCAATGACCGTCTTAAAGAAATCTGGCAAAGAGGGAATGACATAGAAGGGAAAACACTGTTTGAAATTTTTCCCGCACTTGGCGAAACTGAATTTCCGGCCTTACTTGATCAGGTAATGGAAACCGGCATTCCTTATGTTGGTACCGAAGTTAGAAGCCCGGAAGCACAGACCGGGGGATTGAAGGAAGAATATTTCGATTTCGTTTTTCAACCCTATTTGGAAACAGATCAAACGATTTCGGGCATTACCATTATTGGGTATGAAGTAACTGCTCAGGTGATTGCGAAACGAAAGATTGAAGAAAGCGAAAAGCAATTCCGGCAAATGGCTGAATTGATGCCTCAAAAAGTGTGGACTGCGGATGCGGATGGCCATAAAAATTATTTTAATAAAACCCTGCTTGATTATGCAGGGTATACTTCGGAAGAATTGAAAGGAAGCGGCTGGCAAAAAATAATTCATCCGGAGGATTGGGATAAAAATAAAATGGCCTGGGATGAATCCCTCACCACCGGAAAAGAGTATGTAACTGAAAACCGGCTGCTCCGAAAAGATGGAAAATATTTATGGCACTTAACGAGGGCTGTATCTATTAAAGATAAGGAGGGAAAGATAAATATGTGGGTAGGCTCCAAAACGGAAATTCAGGAGCAACGCAAGCAAAAGGAAGAATTGGAAAAATCTGTAAAAAGCAGAACGAAGGAATTGTTGGCAGCAAATAAAGAACTGGAGCATAAAAACCATGAATTATTTATTACGAAAGAAAAACTGCTTTCAGAATATTCAAGGAATCTGATTGAAGCAAGTCTTGATCCGCTTGTTACCATCAATGCAAAAGGAAAGATTACCGATATGAACCTGGCGATGGTAAGTATAACCGGCTTATCCCGGGATAAACTTACAGGCAGTAATTTTTTCGATTATTTTACGGAACCTAAAATTGCGAGAGAAGTATATAAACAGGTTTTTGCAAAAGGATTGGTCGCTAATTCGCCGCTAACCCTGCGCCATAAAGAGGGAAGATTGACCGATGTGCTGTTGAATGGATCCGTTTATAAAGATCCATCGGGAAAGGTATTGGGGGTGGTTATTGTAGCTAGAGATGTAACTATTCAAAGACGACGTGCCAAAGAATTAACCGAGGCCATTGTATTTGCAGAACTCGCAGCCGGTATTGCCGAGGATGCAAAGCTTAAAGCAGAAACTGCCAAACAGATTGCAGAGAATGCAGTAAAGGCCAAGCAACAGTTTTTGAGTAATATGAGTCACGAAATACGAACGCCAATGAATGCCATCATCGGTTTTACCAAAGTGATTTTAAAAACGGAACTGAGTGAAAAGCAAAGGGAATATTTAAGTGCAATCCGGCAGAGTGGGAATGCATTGATTGTACTGATCAATGATATTCTTGATCTCGCTAAAGTGGATGCCGGTAAAATCGTATTCGAGCATATTCCTTTTAAACTGGAATCGTCTATCTCGTCTATGATCCATTTGTTTGAAACAAAAGTGGAAGAAAAAAATATAAAGCTGGTAAAGCAATACGACCGGGAAATACCTGAAGTATTACTCGGCGACCCGGTTCGTTTACATCAGATAATTTTGAATCTGTTAAGCAATGCTGTGAAATTTACCCATAAAGGACAAATCACCCTAAGCACCCGGTTGCTTAAGGAAGAAGGGGACCAGGTAGAGATTGAATTTGCCGTAGCCGATACGGGCATAGGAGTAGAGGACAAAAATCTGGAAAGCATTTTCGAAAATTTTCAACAGGCATCAAGCGGCACATCGAGGGTTTACGGAGGCACCGGTTTGGGGCTTGCGATTGTAAAAAAATTGGTAGAAGCACAAAATGGAACGATCCGGTTGGAAAGTAAATTGAACAAAGGCTCTGTTTTTACATTCACCCTGAGTTTTCAGAAAACGATTGAAACGGCGGAATCAACAGACGACTTACTCGAACTCGATACGAAACTCAAAAATATTAAAGTACTTGTGGTGGAAGATATGGCATTGAATCAGCTGCTTATGAGAACGGTGCTCGAGGATTTCGGATTTGAACGGGATATTGCGGAAAATGGTAAAATAGCTATTGAAAAGTTGGCAGAGAAGGAATATGACATCATTTTAATGGATTTGCAAATGCCGGAGATGAATGGTTTTGAAGCCACAGATTACATCCGCAATACCCTGCATTCAACAATTCCCATCATTGCTTTAACTGCAGATGTTACCACCGTTGATGTTGAAAAATGCAAAGCCGTAGGTATGAATGATTATATAGCAAAACCGGTGGATGAACGGGTTTTATACAGCAAGATCATTGGACTTGTAAAGAAGCCTGAAATAAAAACAATCAACCCGGATATTACAAACGAAAAAACAGTAGAGAGGGGCATTAAATCTACCGACCTTACTTATCTTAAAGGTATTGCCAAAGGCGACCCGGCCCTGATGAGGCAAATGATTTCCATTTATCTTAAGCAAACGCCCCTTTTAATCAGTACCATGAAACAAAGTCTGATGGATAAGAATTGGCCGGCAATGCATGCTGCAGCGCATAAAATGGTGCCCTCCTTTGCTATCATTGGCATGAATCGGGATCTTACAGGTATGGCAAAAAGAATACAGGCATATGATGGGGCAGAGGCTCAATTACAGGAAATAGACGGTTTGTTTTTGCAAATTGAAAAAGCTTGCAATCAGGCTTGCGAGGAATTGGAAGAAGAATACAGCACTTTAAAATATACGAATTCATGAACAGCGGAAATCAAATAAAACTTTTTTTGGTAGACGATGATGCGCTTTATTTAAAAGCACTGGAAATCGAATTTCTGAATCTTGCCGATTTTGCCATCGAAACCTATACAACCGGTGAACTGTGTTTGCAGCATCTATCCCGTAACCCCGACGTGATTATATTGGATTATCACCTCGATGGTATTGATGCAGGCGCAATGAATGGTCTTGAGACGCTCGATAAGATAAAGGCTTATAATAAATATATTCCGGTAGTCATGTTATCCTCTCAGGATAGCATTGATGTGGCAGTAAATTGTATGCATCATCATGCTTTTGATTATATTGTAAAAAGTGAAACCGCTTTTATTCGCCTTCAAAAAACAATCAGTAACATTTTTAGTTTACGTAAAATGGAAAGGGAATTGAAGTGGTATATGAAAAGGGTTTGACCCGGATAAAAGCCGCTGTACAAAACAACCTGAAATATTTCAGAAGAACCCAATAGATTCAATCAGAAACGCAATGCCTTATGTAGAGACGCAATGCAATGCCTTATGTAGAGACGCAATGCATTGCGTCTCTACATAAGGCATTGCGTCTATATCTATGGCATTGGGTCTTTTTATAAATGAGGATGTTATGAAATTGGTCCCGCACCTGCAGGAAAGTATCAAAGGTTTTTTAGAGATGGCCATAATATATGAATGATACAACCTTTAGAAACAGTTATATAACAATACAGCAAAGAATAGGCCTCATCTTTGTATTTATCCTTTTTAAGTTTATTATTATGTCCATTCTAACTATTTTACTTGTAGTCATTGTTGTTGGGGTTATTTTATGGTTGGTCAACTCCTATATTCCGATGGATAGCAAAATCAAAAGCATTTTAAATGCAGTCGTTGTGATATTACTGATTGTCTGGCTATTGCAAGCTTTCGGTATTTTAGGTTCCCTCGATAGCATCCGTGTATAAACAAAGTCATACCTGCCTGAAAGGTTAATAGCTTGATTGCGGCATGTACAATTTTGAGTTTCGAATACGATATTCTATTTGATTTAAGGATGGCTTTAGCAGGAAAAATTTAAAACGTACAGATAAAAATAGTGGAAAGATATTTCTGTTTTTAAATCCGGGTATTCAATCTGCAAAACCTGCAGGTAAAGGATGCGAATAATAATAAGGTTGAAAGAATACATATTTGTAAAAATCATTCAGGACCCAAACAAATGCGAAACAGTTGGCTAAGTTTAATATATAAATTTTGATTGCCCTTCTTAAAAATATTTTTACAAACACAGGTAAGGTTACCTTATTTACTTCCAGATTTTTCAAAGAAGTATTTAAACCACCTTTTGAAATAAAGGAATTTGCAAGACAGTGTTATGCCATAGGGTACAAAACACTGCCTCTTGTTGGTATTACAGGTTTTATAATGGGATTGGTGCTCACATTACAGTCCCGACCAACCCTGGCAGAGTTTGGTGCGGAATCTTGGCTGCCCGGAATGGTTGCCTTATCCCTGATCAGAGAAATTGCCCCCGTGATTACAGCACTAATCTGCGCTGGTAAAATAGCCTCAGGTATTGGGGCAGAACTGGGCTCCATGAAGGTAACAGAACAAATAGACGCGATGGAAGTTTCTGCCATAAATCCTTATAAGTACCTGGTAGTAACGAGAATACTTGCTGCCACTTTAATGGTACCCATTTTAGTATTTTTTGCAGATGGTATAGGTATTTTGGGAGGATATGTTGGTGTCAATATCCATACGAATATGAGTTTCTTCAGGTATTTTTCAAAGGTTTTAGAAGCGCTTGAATTTTCAGACATCATACCTTCTACTATTAAGACCTTTTTCTTTGGATTTTTTATTGGAATGATAGGATGTTACAAAGGATTTACTGCACAGAAGGGAACAGAAAGTGTAGGCAAAGCAGCCAACTCCGCCGTGGTAGCAGCCTCGCTTTCCATATTTATAATAGATATGCTCGCTGTTCAGATAACGGATCTGTTTTCTACGCATTAAAATGATACAAGAAGAAATATATAGTATAGAAAATGAAAAAGCGAGTCAGGCAGGTCCGGTGATAACAATAAGCGGTTTATACAAATCCTTTGGAACAGATCATGAAGTATTAAAAGGGGTAGACCTTGTTCTGAATAAAGGGGAAAACCTGATCGTATTGGGGAAATCAGGTTCCGGTAAATCCATTTTAATAAAATGCGTGGTAGGCCTTGAGAAAGGGGACGCTGGCCAAATTACTGTTTTCGATACAGAAATTACCAATCTGGATGATAACAGGTTGAATGAAATAAGGATGAAAATAGGATTTCTTTTTCAGAATGCAGCCCTCTATGATTCCATGACGGTAAGGGAAAATCTTTCCTTCCCTTTAAAGCGTCACTTTAAAAACCTTACACCCGGGGAAGTGGAGGAAGCAGTTTTAAAAGCATTGCAGGATGTAGGACTTGCTGAGGCAATCGATATAATGCCTTCCGAATTATCAGGAGGGATGCGTAAGAGAATTGGACTGGCGCGTACCCTGATTTTAAAGCCACAAATCATACTGTATGATGAGCCAACAACCGGTCTCGATACCATCACATCAAGAGAAATAGGGGAACTTATATTAGCTATCCAGAAAAAAAGCAAAACCAGTTCTATCATTATTACGCATGATATGGCCTGTGCGAAGCTCACCGGGGACCGGATTGTTATTCTAAAGGATGGTGTAATTCATGCAGAAGGAACTTACAATGCATTAGAAATAAGCGAGGACAAATGGGTTCGCTCATTTTTCAACTAATCATTTATTAAAAAATTAAAGATGAAAAAGGAATCAGGGTACACATGGAAACTAGGCATGTTTGTATTGTTGGGATTGCTGTTGTTTGCATCTACCATCTATTTTATAGGGAAACAGAAAAATTTATTTGGATCTACCTTTCATTTGAAGACTAAGTTTAAGTCTGTAAGTGGCTTACAAGTCGGAAACAATATCCGTTTTGCGGGAATAAATATTGGTACAGTTGATGCAATCGAATTGGTATCCGATTCTTGTGTAGTAGTCACTTTATTGATACAAAAGGAAATGCAGCCCTTCATTAAAACGGATGCTACTGCCAGTATTGGATCGGATGGCCTGATGGGAGATAAGGTTTTGACGATCTCTCCCGGCACCGGTACTAAAATCATCACAAAGGATTTTGATCAGATCCGGTCAACAAGTCCGGTAGAAATGGCGGATGTAATGAGTAGTCTGAAAGCGAGCGTAGATAATGCGGGTGTTATAACAGAACAGATTGCCCAGTTCAGCTTCAAGATGAA
>JBGSNV010000218.1:0-2409 GCA_041739485.1 Chitinophagaceae bacterium | reverse complement strand
GTTTTTCCGCATGCTTTTCCGAACATTTTATCCGGATCCCGCCTGCGGGAATTTGTTTGATCAGAGCTGCTTTCTTCTTTGGAGATTTTGGCAGATGATTTTAAAGAACCTTTTTAATCTATACAAATCCTTTGATTTGTATTCCACACTAACGATATACTGTTATGCTTTGATTTCAACGTCAACTCCGCTTGGTAAATCCAGCTTGCTCAGGGCATCTACAGTACGGCTGCTGCTTGTGTAGATATCCAAAAGACGCTTATGGGTATTTAACTGAAACTGCTCCCGTGCTTTTTTATTAACGTGCGGTGAGCGCAGTACGGTAAAAATTTTCTTGTGGGTAGGTAGGGGAATTGGACCCGTTACTACCGCACCTGTACTGCGTACAGTTTTCAGAATTTTTTCAGCCGATTTGTCCACTAGATTGTGGTCGTACGATTGTAATTTAATCCGAATGCGTTGTGACATATATCAAAGACCATTTTTAATTTGGGATTGCAAAAGTAGGAGAGTTTTATATACCAACCAAAGATTTTTAAAATATTTTTTTGGTCCGTCTTCCCTACCATTGTTAGATAAATATCTAATAATCAAATACTTAGATTAAATAAACGTCCTTTAGGCTTTAGGATTATTGTTTAAGAAAAGGATAAATACACAGAAAATACTCCAATAAGTCCTGATTTTAATATCCCGGACTGTTTCTCAGCCCGGAGCTACCTACCCACAGGTACTTTCCGGAGCGGGCAGACATTTGGTTTCCATATGCCCAACCCTGTATTTCAAAAACACCCTTCTCATGCACCATTTCCTACAATTTCCACATCCGAATCCTGTAATAAAGACAATTGCCGGAAGCGCAAAAGGATTTGGGCCACCGTAACTACATCTTTTTGACAATAGGTAACAATCCTTGGCAAATCCGCTTCCTGCCAATACACCTCCCCTACCTTGCTGCCATCAATATCCTCTTTGGGTGAGGGCACTCCCATACAGGCCGCAAGTAAGTTCAGCGAAGTATAGTTTTTATAATCACCAAACCGCCATAATTGCATCGTATCCACCAAATTGGTTTCCCAGGGTTTCATGGACTGAAAATCGAGCCAAGCCGGCAAACCAATCCCATTGATCAGCAATCTGCGACTCAGATAGGGTATATCGAACTCCTTGATATTGTGTCCGGCAAAGGCAGCCTGCTTTTTTGCGGAATGCCATTTACCGGCCTCTTCCAGAAAAGTTTTCAATAAAACGGCCTCATCATCTCCCGAATACGACTTCACCCTGAATTTCCATTGATTGTCCTCCATCCGGAAATAGCCCGCACTGATGCAGATGATCTTACCAAACTCGGCGAGTATAGCGGCTCTTTGTGGGAAAAACGACTCGGGTGTTTCTCCCTCCGGAAGCTGTTTTTCAATTTTCTGCGCCCAGAGTTGTTGCCAATCCTCATTCAGATCGCTCCAGTCTTTGGTGCGGCTTACCGTCTCAAGGTCTATTATCAAATAATTATCCAAGGATACCATAGCAAACATTTCAGTAAAAAAAGAACAAAATAAGCAACATGATTGAGAAAACAGCTATAGAAAGGGTAGAAAACCCCGATCAGCAGGCTAACTATGCTTTATTGGGTACTCAATGGCTCATCCTGTTTTGTTTCGTGCGCCGTATAGAGGTAAAAACAGAAAAGGCACCCGCCAACCGAAGCCGGGGATGCCTTTTTCAAACCAACCACTACCACTATTATACATTTGGTGCCTCTAAAAACCCGGCCCAAGTACTTATACATTCGTTCTCACCAGAGTACAGACGCAATGCTTTGCGTCTTGCATTGCGTCTTGCCTTGTATCTTCTTAAAACTACCAACGATTTCGACCTCCCATAACCCACCTACCGCTAACCCAGACATAACCACCGCGGGTCCGCTGCCAGTAGCCTTCCATGTATCGACCTCCTCTCTGAGGAGGCAAAGCCCAATAGCCGGGAACAGGTACATACCTGCCTGCCCGCCATAGGTATTCAGAAGCAATCCAAACATGAAGCCTTGAGGGTGCTACGCCTCTGTAAACCCTTGGAGGGGCCGGTGGCAGGTACCGTACAACCGGAGGCGCATAAGCGTGCTGACGATTAAAATCCCGGGGATGGCCATAGCCATTTCTCTGGGGAGACGGATATGCGTTACCATAACCCCTTCCCCGCTGTGCGTAAACAGGAGTTAATAACAGCATGGCTATGATTGAAGCCAGCAAGGGTGTAAGATGTTTTTTCATTTTGCCTCCTTTTGTTTTTAGTTTGAGAAAAATCTTTTGCTGAAATAAGGTATGCCGTGATTGCTGATTTCATCGACTGATTTGATCAAACAGATACAGTGCTTCCCCCCAGGTAAGCCAGGTATCCACAATCCGTCCTCTG
>JBGSNV010000015.1:0-3060 GCA_041739485.1 Chitinophagaceae bacterium | reverse complement strand
GGCCATAGGCGTTGTTCTTAGCTGCCAATTGTTGAAACTACCAGCGAGATAAACTTTCCGGTTGTTCCGATAACCCTTTAATGTAATGATCTTGTTGGGTATATAGGCCACTGAATTATTGTTGCCCTTTCCATCGTTTTCCGTCAGGCGATTACCGGGATCATTGATCCACCGACCATCAATAATATATTTGTAGTAATGTTTTCCGGCAGATAAAGGCAAAGCCAAAGTCCATCCACTATTGGTTTTATGCATGGGAAGGGCTTCATATTGCCAACGGCTGAAACTTCCTGCAAGTTCTACTTTGCTGGCATTTTCATAATCAGGCAGGAAAAATACCACAGAATCTCCCCGGATCTGCAAAGCTTTTTCATCCTTCAACTGATTGTAGCCAAATTGATTGGTATTGACACCAAGCGGGTAAAGTTCAGCCATTGGCCCGTGAGTGTCGGTGATACGTACCCTTTGCCAGGGTTGGGAAAAATCACCAAGCGCTTCAATAGCTTTGCTTATGACCAATTCTTCATTATCATTGGTTATAATTTTCCAGCCAGCCATTTTCAATTGGCTTGTTTCCTTTGAACGCACCCATTCTGTAAGGGCAAGATCATCCAGATTGAATTTGGCAATAAATTCAAAAAGAGATTCCCGATCGCTTGTCTTCTTGATAGTGATGTATAATCTACCATTTTTAAATACAACCGTATTTGCTCCGGTTTGGGCCTGTACGTTCAGTACACTCCACAGTAGCAGCACGAGCATCCACCCTACCCTTTGTGTGGCATTCCTGACTCCGGAAATCATATGTTTTACTGCTTCCATATATAAAGCGTATTGCTCCAAAAATTAATTCCTATTTTTTGTTTACTCAATAGTGCATTTCCCAGCATGCCGTCAATATTTCGTCCGTATGCCAGTGCCATACTTTCCAGCGAGGTGATCAGTACTTCTGTTTTATCGTAAGATTGATTACCAAGCGACAAAGATTCCATAATACCATACCAGGCATCCGTTTTTTTATTGCCCGAACCAACAATAGTTACCCTTCTGTCAAGGGTTACCAGTTCAAAAATCCTTTTCGATAACCGGCTGTCCAATACATTCGATTCAGCGCCGGTATCAAGTACAAAATTCAGTCTATTTTTGCCAGCCCGCATTTCAACCATAATTTTTCCATCTTTTGCCAAAACAGGAATGCTCTGATACTGATCTTTCTGCTCCAAATCGGGGTGAAAGGTATCCTTTTGTTCTTTTTTGCCGATTTTATGTAAAAAGATACGGTTGCAGGGATAATCGATGATCATTTCAAACCTCTTGAACAAAGCTACACCGAGTAAACCAAGAATCCGAATGCCTTTGCTGTTTTCAAGATGACCCAGATTGACCCGGTCGGACTGTACCTGCTGATAAAGGAAACCTCCAAGGCTGAAAGAATCGACAAGTGCCCGATCGTGGACTTGTACAGCCCCTGTAATGCCTCCTATCTCTCCCGCTGAAGAAGCTGCTTTTTTTAAATTCCTAAAGTATGTGGCATTCAAAATAAGGCCGGGAGCACCAGTATCTAGTATAAAGTTCCCGGAAACGTTATTGACCGAGGCCTGAATAATGATCAGGTTTCCAGCTTTTGAAAAAGGAATTACATCTGACTGCGGATCGCTTGAAATGTAGTAATCATAATCCCCATGCTCCTCTACAGGAGTTGCTTTAATCGACTTTTCAATCGTAGAATCCGGGATAGCAAAGGCGTTTGAAAAACTACCCAAGGTTTGCCAAAGTATTGAAATAAAACAATATGTACGAACTTGTATCATACCCTGTGTGTGGAAGGTTGTGTATGTGTGTGTGTGTGTACCCTATAAGGCGATAAAATAAAATTGGGTTATATAAAAGTAGAAAAAGCAATTTAAGTTTAAACAGGGATTAGGACAAGTGGCTTGTTTGGGGAATTGAATGGCAGGTAGGCTATAATGAAATCATTAGTTGCCATTATCTTTATCCGGCTTAATTTTAGGATCCTGTTTGACAGGATTAAAATTTACTACCCTTATTATGGCAAAACACAGCAACAAAAAATACAATGATCTCGGGCTTGGAACAAAAGCGACAAGTGGCAGTTACAGGGCCCTGAATAAGGATGGCTCCTTCAATGTTGTTAAAACCAATATCCCCTTTTTTGCCCGGCTGAATTTTTATCATTGGTTGGTGAATATGTCCTGGCTTCAATTTTTTGGAGTGGTTTTCCTCAGTTATTTCCTCATCAATTTAATATTTGGATACCTGTATTATAGTATTGGTGTAGCGCATCTTACCGGCATCCGGGCATCTAATAAATCGGAGGAATTCCAGGAAGCCTTTTTCTTTAGTTCACAAACCATCACAACATTGGGATATGGGCGGGTAGCACCGGTAGGCACGCTTGCCAATGTAGTCACTGCCTTTGAATCTATGCTGGGCTTGCTTTCTTTTGCGCTTGCAACAGGTTTGTTATACGGTCGATTCTCAAAACCAACAGCAAGGCTACGTTACAGCAAGACCGGCGTCATAGCTCCGTATCAGCAAATCAATGCATTTATGTTCCGGGTCATCAATCCACACGACAATCATCTGATGGAGTTAGAGGTCACCGTTACCCTAACTGTTCGCAAACCCGAATCGGAGTTACGGGATTTTTATCTGCTTGACCTCGAAAGATCGAATGTGGTGTTTTTACCTTCGGTGTGGACAATTGTGCACCCGATTGATAAGAGCAGTCCGCTTTACGGTCTCAATAAAGAGGAAGTGATTGCCAAAGACATTGAATTTATTATAATGATTAAGTCTTTTGATGAATCCTTTTCACAAACAGTTTACTCCCGTTCCTCATACAAGGGATCTGAACTAAAATGGGGCAAAAAGTTCACCTACATTATAGAACACACAGCTCATGGAATTAGTGTAGATGTGGGAAGATTAGATGAAACAGAAACTGCTGCGCTGAATGAGTGAATTTGGGGGATGGGAAAAAAGCATGATATTTTCCAGAGAAAACGGGTAGCTCAGGTGTTGTAAATAACCGGGATA
>JBGSNV010000401.1:0-60117 GCA_041739485.1 Chitinophagaceae bacterium | reverse complement strand
ATAGGGTCTGCTGATTATCTCTGTAAGCTTATTAATATTGAGTTTTAAGTATCTTGGTATTGAAATAAGTGCAAACATATATGCCAAAAGCTCAAAAAAGCCGTGCATCAAAAGCCGCTTACATCAGTCCTCAGCAACTGGAATTACCAGGTTTTGAATCACCTTTCACCCAGCATCTTGATCCAAAAAACAGGTGGGTTAAGTTGGCCAAGCAAGTCCCTTGGGATAAGCTTTATAGCATTTACCAGCTTCAACTCAATAATCGAAATTTTGGAGCAAGTGGTATTAATCCAAGAGTAGCATGCGGTGCTATTATGATTAAGCATATCTGTGACCTAAGTGATCGGGAGACTATTCTTCAGATTCAGGAGAACATTTATATGCAGTATTTTATTGGATTTTCAAGTTTCAGTAAAGATCCTGTTTTTGACCCATCCTTATTCGTAGAGTTGCGAAAGCGATTAGGTGCAGAACAGATTAATGAGATTACTGAATCCATTATGGGTATTGTAGCACCTCCACTTCAAGCTATAGAAAAGCAGGAATCTACTGTTGATGAGCCGGAAGAGCCAGAGATAACAAAAGATACAAGTGATGATGATTTACTAAATGAGCCAGATGATGGAATGCCAAATGCTGGGGCTGCAATTGAAGGGATAATAGGTACAGAGCAACAAAGGTCTGAAGAATTGATTTTATCCGAAACTCCATCTAATGAAGGAACAATGATGATAGATGCAACTGCCTGCCCCCAAGATATTGCATACCCAACCGACCTGAATTTGATTAATGACGCGAGGGAAAAATCGGAGGAGTTGATAGATTTTCTTTATGAAAATTTAAAACAGGATAAAGAGTACACAAAGAGTAAGCCACGCACCTATCGTAAAGTAGCGCGCAAAGAATATTTGAAAATAGCACAGAAGAAGCGTAAAACCCATAAAGAAATCAGGAATGGTATTCGCAAGCAATTGAGTTATCTAAGCCGAAACATTCGCTATCTGCACGAACTACTCTCATGCTTTAGGCGTATACCATTAAACAAGCATCAACACAAGTATCTATTGGTAATACAAACCTTGTATGAGCAACAGCAATGGATGTATGATAACAAAGTACACAAGGTAGATGACCGAATAGTGAGTATTCACCAGCCTCACGTACGCCCCATAGTGAGAGGTAAAACAAATGCCAATGTGGAATTTGGTGCCAAAATACAAGTAAGTATTATGAATGGCATGGTGTTTCTGGAAGAGCTTTCCTGGGATGCATTTAACGAAGGCACCAGATTGATGGGAGCAATAGAAGCCTATAAAAGGCGGTTTGGATATTATCCGGAAAAAGTATTTGCTGATAAAATTTATTGTAACCGGGAAAACCGATCAAAGCTTAAAGCACTAAACATAAAACTGATGGCAAAACCTCTAGGCCGTCCTTCGGCAAAGGCAGTGGACAATCACTTAAGACCTGGGGAACGCAATCCAATCGAAGGAAAATTTGGCCAAGCCAAAACAGCCTATGGCATGAATCGGATTAAAGCGCGGCTCAGCCAAACTAGCGAGTCGTGGATAGCCTCGATTGTATTGGTGCTCAACCTGATTAAATTAATCGGGCAGGGCCCCTTTTGCCTAATCCAAAGCTATATCTTGCATCAAATAACTAAAGCGTTTTCGTTTGCCAACTACAAAGGCCACGCCGGAAAACAAAATTTATGCTCGGCTTGACTTATTCAGCAGGCCCTAAATAGCGATTGGAAACTGATTTAGAGTCCATGCAGCTCTTTTTGCTTTTTAGAAAGCGATTGTACTATCAGGTCGTAGCTATGTTTGGTGAGTTCAAGGATGAGCTTCTCCGGCAGGCTGCCATCCATTACCAAGGTATTCCAATGTACCTTATTCATATGGTATCCGGGTATAATAGCCGGGTACCGTTCCCGGAGTTCTATGGCTCTTTCGGGATCGCATTTGAGGTTGACACTTGCGAACACAACCGTATCGGCGAGCGCAAATATTTTATTGGCCACCTTAAATACCAGCACTTCTTCTCCAAAGGGCAACCCTTCGGTTACCGCAGCAAGGGTAAAACAATAAGCACGGTAGGTTTCCAGATCCATCCGGTAAATATAAAAAAAGCGCCGGGAAAAATAGATTCCGACGCTTCTTTCTATAAACAGACTTTCTATTAATGCTGATGATTGTGCTGAGTTGCATTAAACTCATCCACACTTACTTCTACTTCTTTGTATTGTACCTGTCCTTCGGTCCAGGTAAACAATTTTTCAGTCAAAAGGCGGTGGTAGTTTTCATCGATATACTTACGATCCTGCATCATGCGATCTACATAACTGTCCAACCAGGCAGTGCTCTCATCAAGTGTGGTAACGCCCATGTAGCTCATCATCTGCATTTTGGCGTAGTTGCGCAGTTCCTCGGGTTCTACTTTAATATCCTGTCCTTTTATGAAGTAATCGCTGATGAGGGTCCACTTCATTTGATTTTTGAAAGCAGGAAATTCAGCTTCCACTTCTTCTGCAGTCTTGGGCTTTTCGCCACCTTGCAGCAACCACCGCTTCAGAAATTCTTCCGGAAATTCCAGAGAAGTATTGTCGAGGAGGTAATGGTAAATTTCGTCCTGTACCTGAGCACGGGCCTGATTGCGCCAGTATCCTTCAAAATCAGCCTTCAGCGCCTCGCGGAATTCTGCTTCGGTGCCAACTGCTTTTCCGGGGAAAATCTGATTAAAGAATTCCGTATCGAGTTCGCGCTTTTCTACCAATCCGATCTTTGCAATCCTGATGCTGAACCGACGCTCTTTTGAAATATCCTCATCCACCTTCAGGTCTTCACAAATCCAGGTATATTCTTTTTCTTCAAAAGCTTCCCCGAGGGTAAACGTAAGCGATTCGCCTACTTTCAACCCCATCCACTGTGGTCTTACAGATTCAGCGAAATAAGAAACGAGCAGGCTGTTGGTTTCATGGTTCAGTCCGCCATCAAGTTCGTTGCCTTCTGCATCCACTTCATTAAATACTACATTGAGTACACAGGCGTCGGAGTCTACGGTTTCGGGCTCCTTCATGTTACCGTAGCGGTTTTGCAAACGAACAATCTCTTCCTCAAGCATTTCGTCGGTTACAACTACATTCTTGCGGGAAATAGTAGCCTGATCAAGCGGTGCAGGGGTTACTTCGGGCTGAAGCCCGAGCTCAAAGGTAAAATGATATTCCTGCGGATCGTTCTGATTGAGTGTGCGAACGGTTTCGTTGTTGGCTTCGGTAGGCAAAGGCTGACCAAAGATAGCCGGCTTATCCTGCTCCAGAAATCCATTGATTTCCTTTTCGGCAGCGCGAAGTACCTCTTCGGTAAATACACTACTACCATACATTTTTTTAACCACACCGGTGGGCACCATCCCTTTTCTGAAGCCGGGGATATTGGCCTGCTTGCTATAATTTTTGAGCGCCTTTTCGTACGCAGGATAATAGTCTTCCTTTTGCAGGGTTACCGTTACATGATCAACAAGCGGCGCTGCTTTTTCCCTTTTTACCTGAGCCATTTTTGTAGATTTTTTTCTTTTTGGACGATGAAACTTTTTTTGAATGCATGCTTGCATTTATCGACCGATTCCCTTATTTTGGGGGTGCAAAGGTAATGGTAAATGATATTCCACGAACGGCAGATGCAGACATCCCTGCTGTAAGCCTGCTAACAAAAACCTATAAATGGGACTTACCGGAACCTCAGCAGCTCGATTCCTAAGTTTTTTATCAAAAATGCTAACTATTTTAGTGTGCAAAACATTTTTCCCACTATCTTAGCAGCCTTAATAATTTTACCCCCTATGGCAAAAGCAACGGTACAAACCGAAGAAACAAACGGAGTAGTTCCCTCAGAAAAAATGAAGGCACTCAAACTGACGATTGACAAAATCGATAAGGATTTTGGCAAAGGCAGTGTGATGATGATGAATGAAAAGGGTGTTGTAAATATAGATGTAATAAGTACCGGAAGCATCGGGCTCGATGTAGCCCTTGGTATTGGCGGTCTGCCAAGAGGCAGGATCGTTGAGATCTACGGACCGGAATCGAGTGGTAAAACAACAATTGCCACCCACGTAATTGCCGAAGCCCAAAAGAAGGGCGGTATTTGCGCGATTGTAGATGCTGAACATGCTTTCGACAGCAATTATGCCAAAAAATTGGGCGTGGATGTGGACAATCTGCTCATCAGTCAGCCGGATTATGGAGAACAGGCACTTGAAATTGCCGACCGTCTGATCTTAAGTGGTGCTATCGACGTATTGGTGATTGACTCGGTTGCCGCTCTTGTACCAAAAGGTGAACTCGAAGGTGAAATGGGAGACAGCAAAATGGGGTTACAGGCCCGATTAATGAGTCAGGCCCTACGGAAACTAACTGCCACGATCCACAAAACCAATACCATTTGTATTTTCATCAATCAGTTGCGTGAAAAAATCGGGGTTATGTTTGGAAGCCCGGAAACCACTACAGGTGGTAATGCCCTGAAGTTTTATGCTTCGGTACGTTTGGATATCCGCCGCATCAGTCAGATTAAAGATGGCGATAATGCGGTAGGTAACCGCGCCCGGGTAAAAGTGGTAAAAAACAAAGTAGCTCCCCCTTTCCGTCAGGCTGAATTTGATATCATTTTCGGTCAGGGCATCAGTAAGGTGGGTGAGATTATAGACATGGGCGTGGAACTTGGTATTGTACAAAAAAGCGGTAGCTGGTTTAGTTACGAAACCAATAAACTGGGACAAGGCCGGGAAGCGGTCAAAGACCTGCTTCGCGACAATCCGGAATTGAGTAATGAGATTGAAGAAAAAATCAGATCGAAAGTGAAAGAAATGCAGGGCGGATAATCGTCCCCTACATGCGTTGATTCAATCCTTTCCAAAAAATATGGGTTAGTAAGTAAAGAGAGCGGCTCCTTCGGGAGCTGTTTTTTTTGCAGGCCATGCAATGATTGCAAGAAAGGCTGCGTCTTTTACATATGACCTTGACCGGAGAAGTTCGGTCACTCACCTATGGACGAAAAAACCATCCTGGCTTTGTGCCGCAAAAACAACCGGAAAGCGCAACAAAGCTTGTATCAGCAGCATGCACCCTTTATGCTTGGTGTTTGCTACCGGTATACCAAAAGTCGGGATGATGCGGAAGACGTTCTTCAGGAAGGATTTGTAAAAGTTTTTACACAAATAGATCAGTTCAATGAAAAAGGTTCTTTACAGGGTTGGATCTACCGGATAATGGTTACAACTGCCATTAATTATTTACGCAGACATCAGCGGTACCGCAGTCAAATGAAATTTTCGGAAACAACCATTCATCCTGTCGTAGACCCGAGAGGGATTTCCAATCTGCAAACCGAAGATTTGATGGAACTGGTTCGGCGGCTTCCAACCGGATATCAAACCGTTTTCAATCTGGCAGGCATTGAAGGATACGACCACGCAGAGATAAGCGAACTTTTGGGAATTAGTGTACAAACAAGCAGAAGCCAATATAGCCGGGCACGGGCACTTTTAATAAAATGGGTGGATGCATCGGAAATGCAGACTCGTCTGGGCAAAATAAATTCCTGACTGAATACCAAAAAGAAAAATATAAATGGACGGTTTCGATGAAAATATGAAAGAAAAAGGGGCGGACTTCCGGATGGAACCCGGTTCGGAAATATGGAACCGGATTGAAAAACAGCTGGATGAAAAAAACCAGAAAAGACCTGTTTTCTGGCTGTGGTGGCTTTTGCCCTTCATTCTGGTAGCCGGGTTTACCTATTGGGCTTTTTTCTCTGAGAAGGGAACCGCAATCCCTGAAAAATCATTGACAACCAAATTATTACCGCCTCTGGAAAACAGGCAAGAGAAAACAAAAAAGACGACCGGTCAAAAAAATACAGTAGCAAAAGTGACAGAAAAGGATCCGGGTCAAATGCCTCCCGCTATCACCGAAAAAACGATGACAACCAACTTATTACCTCATCCGGAGAATATACAAGAAAAAGTAAAAACAGTTATCGGCCAAAATAATACAATAACTGAAGTACCTGTTAAGCATCCCGGTCAAATGCCTCCTGCTGCAAGCGAAAAAGAAATTACAATGCAATCGCCTTTCAAAGAGGCAGCCACACCGGTTTTTGTGGCCCCCGAAAAAACAAAGGAGTTTTCTGAATCTATTATAACCCTTATTACTAAACAACAGGAAGCGGAGAAACCAACACAGGAAGACAGCGTTTACACCAATCACCTCTCACCTAACACCGATCGGCTAACAGGCATCACACAACCCCTTGTTGGATTTCTCCCACCTCCTGCTGAAATTGACCTGCCGTTACCGACTGGAGTATCTAATAAAATATTGGATTCGCTGCATGGCGGCCTTACCGCAGCGTTCTCTGAGCATGCGGTTATCAAACAAAAGGCTCAAAATAAAGAGGACCCAAATGAAAAGGGTAGCTGGCGGATTATTGCGGGAACGGGTTTGCACAATCAAAGCAGCAAGGGCATCGGGCTGAATGCAGGTATAACTGCATTTAACAGTGGTTTTTTAGTGAATTCACCTGGAAATTTGGATTCTACTTTGTCTTTGCAACCCACAAGGGCCGGAATGGGGTTTACAGTTGGCCTCGAGAAATATGGTAGCTTCAAAAGGAATAAACGGTTTGGGTGGGTTGCTGGATTTCAATATCAGTACCAAAGCATTCGGACGTATACCGGAGGGTTGGTAGACAGCAGCATACAATTTGAAAACAGCCGTAGAGGATCTAACCGAACCAACGGCAGTGCATCGGAATATTACCTTGCCGGAAAAAACCAGTCTCAAACCGGTTCTCAACACCGCATAGCTATTTATACCGGGCTTCAATTATACTTAGATAAAGCCAAAAACTGGAGCTGGCAAAACCGCATTTATGGTGGCATCCTCCTTTCCTCCGATTACCTGCATCCTCAAACCATTACGCCAGGTTGGGTTGCCTCCAAAAATTTGGTTCAGAAATCGTTTGCCGGCCTTGAAACCGGCTTTCAATATGCACGTGGAAAATGGGGCACCGGCATTTTTGCGCAGTATAATCTTAGCGCATCGGCAAGGTACAAAGGCATTCCCAAACAATACTGGCGGGGACTCGAGCTCCGGTTTTTCTACAATATTCCTTCATCTGTTAAAAAATAAAATCATGTATTCCTTAAAAACATCCTTCTGTTTTGTTTTGATTCTGACCTTGGTCAGCAGTTGTGTAAAAGATACCCTTGAGACCACATTTACCTACACAATTGGCAAGCCTGTTTTTATGTTGCAGCAAGCCGTATTTGATAGCATGAAAAATCAGTCGGCAATTGCTTTAAAAAATCCGGGAAAAATGTTTGTTTCTGGTTCCTATATTTTTTTAAACGAAAGAAACAAGGGAATCCATTTGATCAATAACAGTAATCCATCCAAACCCATTAATGAATCCTTTATCCCTATCCCCGGCTGTGAAGACATGGTAGTGCAGGGTCAGACCCTTTATGCAGATTGCTACGCAGACCTGATGGTCATTGATATCAGCAACCCACGGGCTGTTTCCTTAAAAGAAGTCATTCCCAACCTTTTTCCGGAAAGGCTGTACGGACTGGGGGGAGGCCTTGATAGTCTGAGCATTATAGTGGATTGGATTGTAAAAGATACCACGATCCGGTCAAAAAGTAAATTGAGTGAGGAATTCCCGGTCTCCGGTGGGTTCCTGTTTAACTCCCCTCAATCCTTTGCTTCCTTTTCTACAGGAAGCGGGAATGGTACGAAAAGCGGGAAAGCAGGCAGTATGGCCCGGTTTGCCCTGAGCCACGAATATTTATATGCAGTTACCCAAAAACGCTTGTTGGCACTCAACCTTTCCAACCCTTTGAAACCCAATCTCACTTCGAATCAATCGATGGGTTGGGGTATTGAAACCATCTATCCTTTTCAGGATAAACTGTTTATCGGCTCCAACAGCGGGATGTATATATTTCAACTTTCAGACCCTGCAAATCCAAAGCAAACCGCCATTTTTACGCATGCAACGGTTTGTGATCCGGTAATTGCCGATGAAGATTATGCTTATGTTACCTTAAGGTCGGGGATGGCCTGTCAGGGATTTACAAATCAGCTTGATGTGATAAACATAGAAAATATTTATAGCCCAAAACTTGTACGGTCTTACCCGCTTACCAACCCGCATGGCCTCGATAAAAAAGGGAACTGGTTGTTTGTTTGCGATGGAAGAGATGGTTTGAAAGTGCTTGATGCAAGCGATGTTGGCAAAGTCACGGTTAAAAAAACCATTGCTTTGAAAGATACTTACGATGTCATTTGCTGGGGCGAGGTAGCCATAGTGAGTGCCGCCGGAGGTATTTACCAATTCGACATCAAGGATGTAAATAAAATAGCTCTACTGAGCCAGATTAAAGTAACCCTATAAAAAGTAAATAATGAAACTTTTCGGATGCATCTTTTGGATGATTTGCCCTATTTTGATTTTTGCTCAGAAAGCCCAACCGGATGACAAACCAAGATGGCGCTATAGTTCTTTGTTACAGGGTGGCGTAATAGCCGGGGCGAATCAAAGCACTTATACGATTCAGACAATCCATGGTTTTCAGCGAAACAAAATGATGGCAGGGATTGGGATTGGAATTGACAACTATCTGATACCGGGTTTTCCGGTAGTTGCCCATGGACAGTACCTGTTAGGAAAAAAGAGTTCCGGCTTTTTTGGCTACTTGCAGGGTGGCCCTAATATTCCCTGGAGAAAAAACGAGTGGAAAGAAACTATTCTGGGAAACCCCCGGTACCAATTGAAAACAGGATGGCTTGCTGAGACAGGAATTGGGTATCAGATACCGGTGGGTAAACTAAAAATTTTAACCTCCATAGGGTACAGTGTAAAACAATCGCGGTATGAAGAATTGTTTGCAGTATGGCTAGGACCCATCCTGCCTTTTGAAACATGGGAACCTGTTTACAGACAACAGGAATTAACTGCCCGCCGTTGGGTATTTAAAGCCGGCATTGCTTTTTAAAAACAGCCTGCTTTATCTTATGGCCTGCCACAAAAAAAACCAATACTCATTTTAAAAATAGAGTGGCTTTGGAAACGGTATTTTAAGGTGCTTCCTTTTCTGCTCTTTCCTTTTTGATTTCCAACATTTCTTTCAATGAAATGAGGGTATCGGTATAAACCGGTTTAGTGAGATAACGCAAAACGAACTCGTTTTTTGTGGCCTTTTGTACATCTTTTTCATCAATAGAAGAAGAGACAACAAACACGAAAGTGTTTGTTTTATCTGCAAACTGCTCAAGTCCTTCGAGAAATTCCCAGCCATTCATCACAGGCATATTGATGTCGAGCATCACTACATACCGATCATTAGGCATATAGTTTTCTTTCATGTGATTTAAAGCAAGGAGTCCATTTTCAAAAGAAAGCGGTGAGGAATGAAAATCACTTCTTTCCAACATTTTTTTCATGATCATCAAAATGATCGGGTCGTCATCCACAATAAGCGTATGCAAAGCCATGACAGAATTTATTTATTAGTTTTGGGTATGATTTGTTGAGATACATTCACGATATCCCGGATAATTTCATCTAGTTCATTGGCAGATTGAATGACATGATCTAACATTTCATTTTTTTCATCGTTCGGTGTTGCTTTATCAGAAATCAGGTGTATTAAACTGAGCATTCGGGCAAGCGGTGCCCTGACAACATGTGATTGCTTCCAGGCAATTTCGCGCAATTTTTCGTTTTGTTGTTCAATCGCTTCAATGTGGTTGAGTCTTTCGGTGATATCATTGGCAAGAATGACTTCCGCTTTTTTTCCGTTGAAATAAATGATATTACTTCGGATGTCCACATGAATGATTTCTCCGTTTTTTTTCTCGTGCTTAAAAACGCCTTGAAAAAAATACTTGTTATTGTCGCTGTTTGCTTCATAACTATTCATGCCCGGAATATCTTCCTGTGGCCTGATTTGTTTGATAGTCATTGCCAGAAACTCTTCAAAAGAATACCCATAATGCTCTATAGCTGCCCGGTTGATATCCAGAAACTTTATAGCATCCCGATCATACACCCACATGGGAATAGGACTCGAATGGAATAATTCACTATATCTTTTTTCGGACTCCTGTAACGTTTGCATAAATTTATAACGCTCCAGGTTATAAAGGATACTTTTATACAGGCTTAAGGAAGTGATATTTTCCTTAATGAGATAATCTGACATACCGAGCGAAAGCGATTTAATGGCAAAACCAAGATCGGCAAAACCACTCAAAACAATAATCGGAGCCGGAATACCAAAATCCTTAATAGCATCAATGAGTTCTTTACCACTTTTATCGGGTAAAGTAAGATCGAGCAAAACAATATCATACCGGTCCATACCTTCATCGGTATTGCGTGGTAGCTCCATTAAAGTTTTTACTTCTTCAAAGTTTTTGGCATGTACAAATTCTACTTGTTCCATGTGTTCCAAAAGAAAATCTTCGACTAAAATGAAATCTCCTTGATTATCCTCAACAAAAAGTATTTTGTATTGCTTTTGATCTTTTTCCATGATAAACAGCGATGGTATTATTGTTCTTTTGCAGATCTGTACTTGTATTGTGGCAAATTAACGTAATATTTTTGCTCCAGAATATTAAGCTTCTTTTTTGAATTAGCCAATTGGTGTTGGAGAAAAATTGAATGCTTTTAAAAATTCGTTTTCTTTTTAAATTGATAATATTACAAATTTCCTCATTTAAAGTTCTTGAGGCGCTTGTGGAAGTGTAAAAAAGAAGGTGCTTCCTACTCCTTTTTGTGACTCTACCCAAATACGACCACCCATTCTATCAATCGTTTTCTTAACCACTGCTAAACCAATTCCAGTCCCTTCATATTCATCTCTTCCATGTAAACGCTGAAACATCACAAAGATTTTATGGAAATACTCTTCATCGATACCAATTCCATTATCCCTCACTGAAAAAAGCCATATTTCGCCTTCGGAAGAGGCCTCGATCGTTACTTCAGGAGCCTTTTTGGGATTACTGTATTTAATAGCATTATTTATAAGATTCTGTAAAATCTGCATTACAGGATGCTTGTGATTATAAATGCCGGGTAACTCATTGAATTGAATAACAGCATTTTTTTCCTCAATAACCTGTTTATTCAGTAAAATAATCTCTTCCACAACCTGATTCAAGTCAATATTTTCTAATTTGAAGGATTCTTTACCAATTCTGGAATATTCCAACAAATCCAAAATGATTTGCCGCATACGTTTTGCGCCGTCAACTGCCAATTGTATGTAAAGAATCCCTCTGCTATCGAGTTGTGCTTCATATTTTTTCTCCAATTGAGTTAAAAAGCTCGTTACCATCCGCAGGGGTTCCTGCAAATCATGTGAGGCCACAAAAGCAAATTCCTCCAGTTCCAGATTGCTAAGCGCCAGTTCTTTGGCTCTCTGATCAAGGGTGATATTTAATCTTTCCAAAGACGCTTCGTATATTCTTCGTTGCGTCATATCCGTAAGAGCTCCTACCATTCTAATGGCTTCTCCCCGATCATTTCTGATAATGACTCCCCGATCAATAACAAAAGCATCTTCCTGATCGAGGCGGAGAAATCTGTATTCGAACTGCCATTCAAAAACAGAGGAGTCATTGAGTGCGGTTTGTAAACTATTGTGAACAGCCTCCCGGTCGTCGGGATGGATAAAATTTCGCCAAATATTCAGGTCAGGTACAAGGGTAGCATGCTCGTTTCTCAATAATTTATTGAATCCTTCACCCCAATACAAGGATCTGTTGAGAATGTCCCAATCCCATATAGCATCGTTGGTTGCTTCCGACACCTTTTGAAAGCGTTCATTGGATTCATTAAGTGCCTGCTCACCCTTTTTTCGCTCGGTTATATCTCTGAAATAAATTGACAAGCCTCTCACAGATGGGTAGGCCGTAACATCAAACCACTTTTTTACCCCCTCGTAAAACGCTTCGAAAGAAATATTCATCCCGGTCTCGAGTGCCTTGTGGTAATTTTTATAAAAGATAGTATCTATCACATCGCTGAAAACTTCCCAAAGATTCTTACCTACAATCAATTCGCGGGGTGTCCCCAATAAAGTCTCCGCCTGCCTGTTCCAATGCGTAACTGTCCACTCCAGATCTGTTGAAAAAAAGGCATCCCCGATACTCTCCAGAATGGTATTTTTTTCATTGAAAGCTTGCCTGAGTTTGTTTTCGGCAATTTTTCGCTCCGTTATATCGGTATGGATACCATAGATCCCGATGAGTTTATTTCTATGATTGAAAATAGGACCTCCGCTCAGGTAAAAGGGAAGAATATCTCCTTTTGTATTGAGTAAATTTACATCTCCTTTCCAGTAATTACCGGAAAGCAAAGTTTCAAAAACTTCTTTTGCTTTTTCCTGATCCTGATATAAATGCCCGGGGGATGTTCCCTGATATAATTGCTCATTGGGTAATCCCAGCATTTGCTGAAATTCCGGATTGATATAAATACCATTTCCTTCTGCATCTGAAATGCCGATACCATCTATTGAATTGTCCATCACCATTTTGAACATAAGTAAATCCTTTTCAGACTTTTTCCGATCGGTGATGTCTTTGAAAAAAACAGTTAGTCCGTTTTCTGAAGGAAATACACTCATATCGTACCAGCACTGAAGCGGGGGATAGAACTCTTCGAACCTCACCGGAATACCTTCCAAAAGGGCCCGCTGATATTCAGAATAAAACCGGAGCGAAATGGCATCAGATAGTGATTCCCATATATTTTTTCCAAGAACTTCTTCGCGCTTTTTTTGCAGAAGCTTTTCCGCCTCATTGTTCCAATAGGTAATAATCCAGTCTTTATCGAGTTCATAAAAACCATCCTGAATACTTTCCAAAGTACTAATAAGGCGCTGTTTGCTTTGATTGCTTCGTATTTCAGCTACTTTTAAATCATGGATATCCTGAAAACTACCGGATATTTTAAAACAGACTCCTCCCACGGCTTCGGGTTCCCCGATAATTCTGACCCATCTGTGATTTTTCCTTCCGGAGATGATCTGAATTTCCTGATCGATTTTAATTCCTTTTTGTATGGCATTTTCAAAAGCTCTCCGCAAGAGGATTTCATCTTTTTTTGAAGCCATGAAATGATAGGTGTTTTCAAAATCCGGTTGAAAATCAGCATCCACTTCATAAATGGAACGGGTCATCGGTGACCAATATACCTCCTTGGTAACCACATCTATTTCCCATCCTCCAATCCGGGCAAGGTTGGTCGCATTATCTAAAAGTCTTTGAAGGTTTTTTTGTTCGGTTATATCTTTTCCTACTGCAAAAAGCAATTCATCTACCGGTGAATAAGAGGTAGTCCATGCAATCCATTTAATTTTCCCGGATTTGGTTTGGTATCTGTTTTCGAAATAATCATTACCGGAATGAAAATCAGAAGATTTCAAATACTGATTGGTTCTTTCCAGATCTTCCGGATGAATCATTTTACTGAAAGAAATCGTCAGTAGCTCTTTTTCAGAATACTCAAGAATTTTTGAGGTTGCAGGATTTACTTTCTTAAAAGTACCATCCAAACCCGCAATACATATGATATCCTGCGAAAAAGTGAAAACCTGTTGCAATTCATACTCCAGCTTTTTTCTTTTGATTTCACTACCAAGGTGATTACCTAATTTGTCAGCAAAAGGAAATAACCTGTCTTCTGCCATTAGGTCTTCTTTCTGTCCCAGAATAAGGACGCCTACTTTTTGCTGAAAATTAAAAAGCGGAATAGCAAAAATTGAATGTAACTGAGCCATCCGGGCATATTTGGACCTGTAAAAATCGGGGTCATTTTGGGTGGTATTCCATGAAATAACAGATCCTGTTTGCCAAACCTTGCCGGGATATCCTTCTCCGGGTTTCAATCTTTTGTAAAATAAAGCATTCTCAAAGACCTCCTTGGTAAGCTTATCTCCCCAATAGCTTGCCACAAGATTAATTTCAGATTCATCTTCGGAAATCATCCACAACTCAACCATCGCATAGTTGTTTGCCGTTTTTCCAATTAAATCAACAACCTTTTGCAGGCTATCGGACAGTTGATGGGTTTCGTTGAAAACCTGACTAATTTCATTGAAGAGTTCCTTTTGAAGGACTTCATTTTTTTGTTGGGTGATATCGTGCATGGCGCCCACCATGCGAATAGCTTTTCCTTCCGCATCCCGAATTATAAATCCTTTGTCGGAAACAAAGGAATAAGTTCCATTGGCCTTAAAAAAACGATATTCAGCATTATAACGATTTTCTGAACCCTGTATGGCTTGTTGAAAGGCATTCATCACCCGATCTACATCATGGGGGTGAATGGACATGCTCCATTTCTCAAGAACCTCTGAATCCTTAAGGTTTTCGTAACCAAATATCTGCTGATAGCCATCACCCCAAACAATGGTATTGTTGATAAGGTCCATATCCCAGATAGCATCAGAAGTAGCTTTTGTAACATAATTGTACCTTTCATAGCTAATCCGGGTTTCCATTTCGGCCTTCTTCTGATGGGTTACATCCACTACTGTAGAGATCATCAAATTTTGATCATAAAGCGGAATATTTTTGGCATTTACAATGCGTTCTTCCCCGGCTTGGGTGGTAATGTTGATATTTTCCCAGCTCATCCTGTTGATATCGTTACTCTCAATATCTGCCAGAATCCGGCTTGAAATTTCTGCCCGGTATTGTTCATCCGGATAAACATTACTAAAAAAAGAGGAAATATCTGTAAGGACGTTTTTGGGCCAACCATAAATTTCGGTGAAATTTCGGTTTAGCAGCGTTACCGACCCATCATCAATTTTGTTAACTGCAATTCCTATGGGTATATTCTCGATGGCGGTTTCAATAAAGCGGTTTCTTTCTTCTAATTGAATTTGAACCTGCTTTTTTTCAGAAATATCCTGAACTGTGGCATTGAGCTTTTTTTCGAAGGAAGGTCGGTTTTGATGTTGCTCAGGGGTTAACAAAATCCATTTACAATCTCCCTCAGGCGTAATAATTCTAAATTCGAACTCCTCCGGCAATGCCTGCCCAAAAAAAGCATTCAGCCTGTTCTCGAAAAAGGTAACATCATCCCGGTGAATGGTTTTTAAAACTGCGGAAAGGTCGGGCAAAAAGTGATCGGGTGATTGTTTCCATATATTAAAAACCTCGGAAGACCAGTAAAAAGTTTGGTCCTCCCTACTATATTGCCAAAAGCCTAATCTTGCTATTTTTTGAGCTTTTAATAGTTTCTCTTCATTTTCCTTAAGCAGTTCAAGGTATTTTTCTCTTTCCGAAATATCATTAATTACGACTAAATACGCATCTTTACCATTATAAATCATTAGGTGCGATGTAATTTCAAGCAGCATCAGCTCACCGGTTTTGCGAAAGTGCTTCCAGGTATTTTTTGAAACAGGGCCGATTTCTTTAGCATTTTCCACAGCATGTAAAATTCTTGGTACCTCTTCAACAGGCCGGATATCTAAAATGTTGAGCTGCAAAAACTCATCTCTTGAATAACCATATTTTCGGAGTGCTTCGGCGTTACAATCCAGAATGTCGAGGGATACAGCATCCCAGATAAACATAGGACATGGATTGTTTTCAAAAAGATATTTATACTTATCCTCAGAGGATTGGAGTGCTTTTTTTGCTTTTTGTATTTCTGTCTTATTGCGGGCAACACAGTACATCATTTGGTCTGATTCGTCCCACTTGGCCGACCATTCCAATGCAATAATATCTCCATTTTTGTGTATATAACTGTTTTCAAAATCAGAAACAAGCCTCCCATTAATGATCTGATTACCGATTTCTTTTGTTTTTTCCTGATCCGATAGAATCACCATTTCAATAAATGGTCTTCCTGTCAATTCATTGCTTTGAAAACCAAGCACAGAAAAACAGGCTTCATTAAGCCAGGTAAATCGACCTTCCCGATCGATTGTGCATATTAAATCAACGGATTGATTTAATATTTTTAGTAAAATATCCGAATTCACAATACCTCAAAATTTATAGCCACCTTCTTTAAAAAGGATAAGAATAATCCTTAGTGTATAAAGATATTATAAATTCTTAGTTAGCTACTTGCCGTTTTTTGTAAAGTCATAGAATTGAGGGGTCAAAAATGGGGTCTTTCTTTCATTTTTGAGTATGCCAACTCTTTAAGACCAATTAAGGTATCCTTATAAATAGGTTTGATAAGAAATTTAGAAACAAGAGGATGTTGGGAGGCTTTTAATTCATCGAAGCGATCGGTAGAAGAGGTTACAATACAAACAAAAGTATTGGCAGGATTGGCAAGATTGGTCAATTCCATCAGAAAATCCCAACCATTCATGACCGGCATATTGATATCAAGAAAAATGGAAAAAACATCTTTTTGGTTGTAGTTTTCCTTCAGGTATTTGATAGCTGTTAACCCACTGTCGAAAGTAAGAGGATTCTCATCAAAATCCGTTAACTGTATCAGCTTCTTTAGCATGATGATTACCACCGGGTCATCATCAATGATCAGGGTCCTGTTTGTCATTTTCAATAGATTGAGGTAATATTTGTTGTGCTTTTTTGGTAATGTCTATTACGATGTCATCCAATTCATGTGCAGAATTAATCAGGTGTTTAATCATCGTTATCTTTTCTTCTATTACAATGGACTCCTCCGAAATGAGATTGATTAATCCAAGCATTCTTGCAAGGGGAGCACGTACCACATGAGATTGGGTCCAGGCAATTTCCCTTAAAAGTTTGTTTTGTTTTTCAATGGCTTTTACATGATTATATCTCTCTGTAATATCATGTGCAAGAAGCACCGTAGCCGTTTCCTCCTTAAATTTGATGCTATTGCTCCATATATCTGCAAGCACAAGGTTTTCCTTTTTGTTGCACAAGGTAAAAGTTCCCTGAAGTAATGCTTTTGAGCCATCCTTATGTAAAAGAGTTGGTGTATCCGCTTCGGTTATAGTTTCCCTTGCAAGCAGGTCAGAGAAACTCATCAAAAGAAATTCTTCATAACTGTATCCGTAATCTCTGATCGCAGCCTCATTTACATCTAGAAACTGTTGATTTTTTTTCGCTATTACCCACATCGGCTGCGGGCTTAAATGGAAAAGATCAGAATAACGTTGCTCTGATTCTTTGAGACTTATTATATTTTTATTCCTTTCTATATTATATACAACGCTTTTATAAAGTGTTGTAGCAGTAAGATCATCTTTAAGCAGATAATCGGAGATGCCAAGAGCCAATGAAGTTACCGCAAAACTAAAATCGGTATACCCGGTCAGGACAATTACAGGGATAGATAAATCGAGTGCAAGCATCCCTTCTATCAGTTCAAGACCATTTTTATCCGGTAGGGATAAGTCAAGAAGAATGACATCAAAAGAATTGATTGGATCCCCTAAAATCTGACAGGCTTGACTGAAACTGACTGTTCGGGATACCTCGGGAACAAGAATCATTTCTTCCAGATAATCTTTAATAAGAAAAAAATCTCCCTCATTATCTTCAACTACCAGCAGACGAAAATGCTTTTTATCTTTGTGCATAGTTTTATCCTTTAGGCAAATGCACAATATTTAACCAAAAAGCTTCTATTTTCATAATAGTTGTCAGAAAGTCTTTAGCCTCTATTGGTTTTGTTATGTAAGAATTGGCATGATGCTGAAAAGAAAGCCGGATGTCTCTTTCAGAAGAAGAGGTGGTAAGCATGATTACCGGTATATGCTTGAAATGCTCATCATTTTTCACAATCTGCAATACTTCATGTCCGCTTTTCAATGGTAAATTTATATCGAGTAATATAAGATCTGGTTCAATCCTTTCTTCATATTTCCCCCTTTTAAAAACAAAATCAAGCGCTTCTTTTCCATTTCTTACTGTACTCAGGTTATTAATAATCCTGCTCTCTTCCAATGCTTCGGTGGTTAACAGGATATCCCCTTCATTATCTTCAACAAGCAGTATATGAATTCCGTTCATCTAATTTTCTTTTTTTGGAATACTGAAATAAAAGGTAGAACCTTCTTGCGGAGTCGATTCCAACCAGATTTGACCTCCAAAAGATTCGACGATCTTTTTTACAATAGACAGTCCCATGCCTGTACCTTCATAAACGTCCTTGGGATGCAATTTCTGAAAAATAATGAATATTTTTTCGAAATAGGATGCCTCTATCCCAATTCCGTTATCCTTAATAGATATCACCCATGCATCCGTATCCTCCTTGGTATTAATTTCAATTTTAGCCAATTCCGATTCCTTTGAATACTTAACAGCATTACCAATCAAGTTTTGGAAAACGCGGAAAATTGAGCTTCTGAAAGCCCAAACGGAAGGTAAATGATGTGTTTGAATTATTGCTCTTTTTTCTTCAATCAATTTGTGGAGCATGAGTTTTACTTCATCAACAACTTCATTTAAAGAAATATATTCCGGCTGTTCCTGTTCTTTTCCCACTCTTGAATATTCGAGTAAATCCAGAATAATCTGCCTCATCCGCTTAGCACCATCTACAGCAAAATGGATATATTGTTTGGCTTTTTCATCGTGAAGATGACCATACTTTTTGTCAAGTTGCATCAAAAAGCTGGAAACCATTCTCAACGGCTCCTGAAGGTCATGTGAAGCCACAAAGGCAAATTTTTCCAACTCTTCATTTGAAATGGCTAATTCTTTGGCGTGATTGGCCAATTCTTTATTCAAGAGCATCAAGGATTCTTCATATTTCTTTCGGTCAGATATATCCTGTGTAGCACCAATCAGGCGAATCGCATTTCCATCAGCATTGCGTACTACAACACCCCGATCTATTACAAAGGCGAAACTGCCATCTGATTTTATGTATCGGTATTCACTTGAAAATTTGAAAAGTCCTTTGTCTTTAATCACTTTTTCGAAATAGCCATCCATTTTTTCCCAATCTTCCGGATGAACTCTGTTTTGCCATATACTAAGGCTATTCCCCTGAATGTAACCCGGTTCATATCCAAAAAGATTTAAAAAGCCATCCCCCTGATAAAGCAAATCATTTTCCATATCCCATTCCCAAATAGCATCGTTGGTGGCTTTGCTTACCATCACAAATCTTTTGTTATAGAGCCGTACTTTTTCCTCAGCATCTTTCCGATAAGTGATATCCTTTAAATAAACAGAATGTCCTTTTCCCGTAGGATATGCAGTCATCTCTACCCACCTGCCTAACTTATCCAGGTATATTTCACGGGAAACTGTTGCCAGATCTTGTGTTGCTAATTGGTAATGTATTTGTTCCAGTCCTTTTATTTCCAGTTCTTTTTCCAGCGGATGGCCAATAATCTGATCGGCAGGGATTCTTAATATTTTTTCTGCCTGTTTATTCCAATACGTAACTACCCGTTCCCTGTCTATGGTAAAGAAAACATCTCCTATACTTTCGAGAATTTCCTTTTTTTCGGTGTACTCTTTTTCAAAGGCAAGCTCTGCCATTTTTCTGGAATGAATGTCCTGAAGACTTCCAAAAATTCTGAATACCTTATCCTGCTGCCATTCTACCTGTCCGATCGTTCTTATCCAGATTTCTTTTCCAGTGGTGGTAATTACAGGTAATTTAATATCCCAGGATAACCCTTGTTCAATAGCAAGTTTCAAATGAGCCTCAAATTCATTCCTTCTTTGGGGATGGAAAAAATGAATCAGCTCCTCTAAAAAGATGGGTTTGCCTTCCGGTAATTCATAAATATTAAAGGATATTTCGGATAAATAAACGGTTCTGTTTTCCAGATTGATCTCCCAACCACCGATTCGGGCCATCCGGTTGGCTGTATCTAAAAGCCTCCGTAGTTCTATCGTTTCCGTTATATCCCGCCCATAGCAAAAAGAATAACGATTGTCCTCCTCAAGTTGAGAAATGTTCCAACTGATCCAACGATAAGTTCCGGTAATCGTACGATAGCGGTTTATAAATCCCTTTGACAATGTATTATTGAAGAGCCTGTCCTTATACTCCTTCTTAGTCTTTACAAGGTCATCCGGATGCAACCAATTTACAAAAGGGGCTGTGGTTATTTCCTTTTCAGTGTACCCAAGCATCTTACAAAAAGCAGGATTTACTTTCACAAAAAATCCATTTCGGTCGGCAATGCCTATGATGTCGGGAGCATTCAAAAAAAGTTGATCCAATTCGGTTTCGGCCTTCTTCCGCATAATTTCATTCCCAAGCATGCTACTTAATGCCTCAAACAATTCGGGATAAAAGGAAGGTATATAAGCCTCTTTCTTAAATCCCAGTGTCAAACAACCAATGTACTCGTCGTTACTAAACATTGGAACACCGATGATTTTATAAATACCTAATTTATAAAAAGAATTCTTTCGGCTTATAAAATCAAGTTGATCCAGATCTTCCCAAATATGAAGTTTCTTTTCCAGCCAAAGATTTCCGGGAATTCCCTGTCCAAAATAAAAATCTTCTATGGGAGCGTACTCAAGATAAAAGATATCAGTTTCTTCGTTTTTGGGAGAATAGGAATTAAGGCTAATACTTTTTTTATCGGTACTCACCAACCAAACTTCAGCAAGCAATAAATCTCCAAATTTCACAATTTCATGCAGTACTTTCTCCAGTGTATCCTTAGTGGGATAACCCTTATTTAATAATTGACTGATTTCTGCAAGTAATTTCTTTTGCCGTTCTTCATTAATCTTATCCGTAACATCTCTTTGCAGCGAAAACCAATGAGTAAAAAATCCTACTTCATTGGCAACCGGTTTTACCCGGATATTTACCCAGAAGGGTTCCCTGTTTTTTTTATAATTGAGTACCGTTATTTCTGCCGGCTGCCAATTGCGCAATGCCTTTCCAAAGTTTTTCAAAACTTCCGGATTCGTAGCTTCCCCCTGTAATATCCGGGGGTTTTTACCAAGTACCTCTTCCATACTATACCCGGTCATTTTTGTAAAAGATTCATTTACATAGAGAATCCTTGGACCTGGTTGTTCAAATGGTTCCGCCTCGGTTATGATCACAGCATCTTCAGTATGGGTTACTACACTTTCAAGCAACCTCAATCTGTGTTCTTCTTCTTTTCTTTTTGTAATGTCCTGCATGGCGCCTATGACCCGGCAAGCCTTTCTATGCTCATCGCGAATGATAATGGCTTTATTGGTTACAAATGCAAAAGAACCATCAGCCTTTAAAAATCGGTGATCATGCGACCAATTGGTGTCATTTCCATCAAGATGCTCTTTGGTTTTGTTTACTATCTCATTGATTTCAGAGGGATGTAACCGCTGAATTACCGAATGGACCATGGATAAACCCGGAAAGGAGATATCACCGAAATGCTCGGTAAAATTCTCACCAAAATATACTTCTCCGGTTTCAAGATTCCAGTCCCAGATTACGTCAAAAGTGGCCTTGGTAACATATTTGAATCGCTGATTACTTTCTTCCAGCGCATTTTGGAAATTTTTACTTTGGGTGATATCCTGTGCTGTACCAAGAAGCGTATGAACGGTCCCTTCTGTGTTTTTTTGACTGTACCCCATCGCTTCTATATACTTGCGATTACCCGTATCGGTCAGTATCTCAAACTCAATGCAAAAGGTTTCTCCGGTTTCTCTGGCTTTTTCGAAAAGTCTTAGAACACGGCTTTTGTCTTCCGGAATCACGAATTTAAAAAAAGAATCAAAATAATCCAATTCGGGCAGATAGTCTATTTCATAGACTTTAGAAAGCGGCTCAGACCATTCCATCGTGTTGGAAAGGCAGTTGAGCTTCCAGCTGCCCATTTTTGCAAGATGCTGTGCTTCGAGCATCAATTTTTCATTATTTCTCGATTTTTCCTCAGCAAGCATCAACTGCTGCTTCGATTCTACATCTTTGGTAACATCTGTAATAATGCAATCCCATATAAACGATCCATCCGGTTGAACGGTAGGGTTACCTGAACCTCTGTGCCAGCGTGTGGATCCATCAGGATGGTGGTATCGCCATTCATGATTCCAGGTAGATCGCATCCGGGCAGATTCTTCAATGGATTCTTTATAACTTTTTAAATCTTCTTTATTGTAATTAATACGGATCAACTCCACATTTCCGATGACCTCCTTGGGTTGAATACCCCACAGTTCAAAAGCTTTCCCACTAATTACTTCCATACCGTCGGTCCCATCAGTATATTTCCGATATCTGAATACTGCACCGGGTATATTATTGGACAGCGCCTTAAAATGGATTTCACGGATTGTTTTTTCCGTAATATCGGTATGGGTGCCGGTTGCCTGAATCGGTTTACCATCCGGGTCGCGTAAAATGATTTTACCCGTATTTTCTACCCAGATAAAATGCCCGGATTTGTGAGCCATCCGGCAACGATATTTAAAATAATCCTCCTGCCCTTCTAAAAAACCGAAGATACCGGCTTCTATCTCTTTCCTTTCCACGGGGTGTATGAGATCAATGTATTGTTGAATATTCGTATTTGAGAAGTCCGCTACAGTATATCCTAGCATTTCTGCCCACCGGGTATCAACCACAATTTGATCGGGTTGTATCTTCCAGTTCCAAATTCCAACTTTGGTTGCTTCTATTATAGTCTGCATCTTCTGGGTTTGAACCTCCAATTCCTGATGGGATTCTTCCAGCTCAAATAAACTTTTGCGTAATGTGAGGATTTTTTCTACCTGATAAGCAAGATTCTTTAAAGCATGGATTTGTCGCTTAGAAAGTTGCTTGGGCTTGTCATCTAAAACACACAAAGTACCCACCGGTATTCCATTGGTTGCTTTTAAAGGTACGCCTGCATAATAGACTAAATGTGGGTTTCCCACCACAGATGGAAAATATTTAAATCTTGGATCCGTTCGGGTATCTTCCACTATAAATATGGAATCATTGTTCTGAATTGCTTGATAACAAATAGATTCATCTATAGGAGTTCCCTTATCCGTGAGGCCAACTTTAGATTTAAAAAATTGCCGATCCTTACCTACAAGGCTCACCACGGCAAAGGGGACATCACATATGGTGGCAGCTAACTCGGTAATGGTATCGTATTCCTTTTCAGGAAGCGTGTCCATGATCCTGAGCGACTCCAGTATCTCAATCCTTTGGTTATCAAAATTAGCCATCATGCCCTGAATCTCCCATCCATCCTTTTAGTAAATGTCCTTTTTTTTGTTGCAGGTCTGGATTGAATTAGATCAACGTTTCATTGCCATTAAATAAAGACAATCATTGTTAGCGTTTCGGATATATCGAAACATATGATTCATTTTATATCTCTTATTTTCCTAAAACATTAAACAATTTTTTTTGTGGATTATTGTCCGGAACCCTTTATATATTTTCTAAATGGCTGATATGGCGTCTTTTTAGTGGTATTCTGATTCTTTTGAGAAAATATTTCCCGATGGAGGCATAATAAGAGATAAAACTGATTTTGAAGATACAGTTTCTTTGTATTTGCCTCTTTTTGAGGAATTATTTTCATATCTCATCTTGCTTTTGAAATAATTCGAAAGAACCCCATAGATTTTATTTACAGACTTACTTTTGTAAGGAGAACTATCTTTTTTGAGAGAAATTATTTTTTCAGGGAGTAGCCAGGCGCCAGGATTGATTTCCCGGTGATCCTTACAAAAGGAAGAAAATAGCCATTCACCTTTAAATTTGTTTGAAAATACACGACGAAATAAAAGGGGATCTATTGTTTGGCAAAACTGATCGTAAATTTCGTTCCCTTATTCAGACTACTTTCCACCTTAATAGTACCACCGAGGTTGGTTACATGATTATATACGAGGTACAGGCCAACACCCTTGCTGTCTGTATGGTTATGGAAATTTTGATGAAGTCCGAAAATTTTATCTTTTACGGCTTCCATATCGAAACCCAGACCATTGTCCTTTATTTCGAGAAAAATATGGTCTGCCTTTTTGTAAGATAAAATATGAATTTCAGGATCTATACCCGGCCGGGCGTATTTTATAGAATTGGTCAGCAAATTTAAAAAAATACTCTCCATAAACGTTTTATTGAAAAAAACATCCGGAGCAGCCTCAAAATCTGCTTTCAATGTGGTATTGGAGTTTGAAATGAGGGCATGAATCGATTTGATGACTGAATGAAGCGCAGTATCAAAATTTACTGAATGAATTTTGGTACTTATGTTGCTCCATTCGCTGATTGCATCTACATAGTTATCCAAAGCTTGTTTGAGATTCTGCCCGGATAATTTCAAAATATCAATTAATTCTGCGGTGTCTTTATCCCTGATCTTTTCTGAATCAATAAAGCTAAGAATGGATAAAAGGTTGTTTACGGGCGACCGGAGATCATGAGAAGTGGTATAATTGAGCTGTTTTAAATCTTTATTGATAGCCGTGAGGTTTGTAAGAAGGGCTGTCCGTTCTTCTTCCAGTTTTTTCTTATAGGTTATATTTCTACCAATTGCAAATATGAGTTCATCGTTTTGGATGGGCAGCGATGTCCAGCTGAGCCAGATGATGTCCCCGTTTTTTTTCACATATCTGTTTTCAAAATTGAAAAGGGGTTTTGCTTGCCGCAGTTGTTCCCTGACCTTATCAGTTATGGATTTATCTTCCTGATAAATAAAATGATTAATCGGTGTTTTATACAATTCATCGAAATCGTAGCCTAAAGCATAGCAAACAGATCGATTTACCTTTTTAAAATATCCATCGTAGCCTGCGATACATAATAAATCAGGGCTCGCATTAAAAAAATCTTCATATATCTTATCGATATTTTCCATATATGGCAGCTACAATATTATGGGGATTTCATCAATTGCTACACGATTTACCCTAGAAGACCGGCATCTTTGCTTATCTGTAGCATCCTTTCAATGGGTTTTAACGCCTGTAAACGCAGCCCTTCCTCCATAATTAACTCAGGGGTTTCATACTCAAGACACAGGTATAATTTTTCTAAAGTATTGAGCTTCATATGTGGACAATCATTGCAGGCACAGTGATTGTTAGGTGGCGCCGGTATAAATACCTTGGTGGGACTTGCTTTTTGCATTTCATGTAAAATCCCGGTTTCTGTAGCCACAATAAACGATTGGGAAGGGTTATTCTGTGTGTATTTGAGTAATTGTGTGGTACTTCCTATAAAATCAGCAATTCGAAGCACAGGCTCCTCACATTCAGGGTGGGCAATGAATTTGGCCTCCGGATGCCGGATTTTTAACCGGGTAATCTTTTCGAGACTGAAAATTTCGTGAACCATACAAGCCCCGTTCCACAGCACCATATTGCGGCCGGTTTCTTTATTTACCCAGGCACCAAGGTTCTTGTCCGGAGCAAATATGATCTTTTCATCGGCAGGAAGGCTCTCAACAATTGCTTTGGCGTTGCTGCTCGTGCAAATAATATCACTTAAGGCCTTTATACCGGCGCTACAGTTGATGTAAGACACAACAGTGTGTTCCGGGTAGTTTTTATTCTTCCATGCCTCAAACAGGGCCGGAGGGGCACTGTCGCTTAAACTACATCCGGCTTTTAAATCAGGAAGGAGTACTTTTTTGGTAGGATTCAGAATTTTCGCTGTCTCTGCCATAAAATGAACTCCGGCGAATACAATGATATCAGCGTCAGTATTTTTCGCCATTTGAGCAAGTCCAAGGCTATCTCCAATGTAATCTGCTACATCCTGTATATCCGGTTCCTGATAATAGTGAGCCAGAATAATGGCATTTTTTTCTTTTTTTAGTTTTTCTAAGGCTGCAAACAGATCGAGAGCCGGATCGAGTTCGATATTTAAAAATCCATTTTCCGGTACTCTTTGCCTGGCTTCTGCTATGTCAATAACTGTCATAATTGTATTTATAAAACTATATTTATTTAAAATCTATTACTATTACGGGTGTTATTAGCTGTATAACTAAAAGGTGAAACAAAGATAAGTTAGTTACAAACGTTTCACACAGGGTTTTACACATCCTCTTTTCAATTCAGGCTGGTGTTTGGTAGGATGTTCACATGCTGTCAGTACTTTATTATGTGTAAAATAAGTTATTCCTTTGGTAAGGGAAAGTATGTGTATTAATTCCGTTTTTCACCATTGGCTCCTTTTAATGTCTTTTTCAGGTAAACTTTTTGGTTTAGTTATTCTATATTTCTCTTCATATTTTGCTTTGCCTTTATTGGCTTTTCCACAATTATAAGTGGTTGTCTACAGGGTTTATGGATTGTAGTTTCACGGTTTTGTTTCACATTGTTTGGTTTTTATCAAAGATACCTCCCTGATTTAGGGTGTTTTTGTTTTCCACAATTTGTTCCCTTAGGGGATTTCCCTACTTTTGCCCTCCTCTTAAAGCGAGGATTTTTTATTATGTCTATTATTCAACAGATCAGGGAAAAATATGCCGCAATTGGCATTGGATTTATTGCCCTTAGTTTAATTGGGTTTATTTTGATGGATAGCGCTAAAAGCGGCGCTAGTGGTGGAGTTGATCCGAGTGACGCCATTGGGGAAATAAATGGAACTAAGGTTAGTTATGCTTCTTTCGTTAAGAAGACTACCATTATTGAAGATATGCAGCAGATGAATGGTCGGGCTGTTGATGAGGACCTCAGGCAGCAAATCAATACAGAAGTATGGCGTCAGATGGTTGAAAAGAACCTTCTTGAGGACGAATATGAGAAACTTGGGATTGAAGTTACCAATAAAGAGTTCAATGATTTATTATTTGGGGATAATCCACCGGATTTTCTGAAACAGCAGTTCACCAATCCTGAAACCGGTATTTATGATGGCACTGCAGCCAGGCAAGCCATTCTTGATTTGAAAAAGGCTAAAAACAATCCAAATACGGCTGTGATTGAGGAGTTTTATCTTGAACCTCTTGTTGAAAACACAAAACGTAGCAAATACACAAGTCTTTTACAGAATAGTGCCTTTGTTCCCAAGTTTTTGGTAGAGAAAACGCTTGCAGATAATTCAGGCCTTGCCAGTATCCAATTTGTAAATGTTCCTTATAGCAATATTCCTGACAGTCAGGCTGTTGTTTCTGACGCCTTGATTTCTCAATACATAAAAGAGCGTCCGAATCAGTTCAAACAGGAAGATGCCGTACGTAGTGCTGCCTATGTTGCTTTTCCATTTTTTCCCTCTGCTTCTGATTCTGCTGAGGTTTATGAAAATTTGTTGAGTCTTAAAGAAGAGTTTAAAGTTGCGGCCGATCCTGCGACTTTTGTAAATAGAAATGCTTCTGCTATGCCTTTTGCAGATGCCTATTTCAGTAAAGAGCGGATTCAGATCGCACAAAAGGATAGCATTATTGGCGCAGGTTTGGATAATGTTTATGGACCCTATATTGATGGGGACAGCTATGTAATGAGCCGGGTGGTTTCTGTTAAGACCCTTCCTGATAGTGTTAGAGCAAGGCATATCCTGATTAGCTTGATAGATCCTGCTACACAGCAGCCTAGCATGTCAGATAGTGTTGGTAAAGCCAAAATCGATAGTATTGAAAGTGCTATAAGATCTGGTTCCTCTTTTGCAAATCTTGCAACTCAGTTCAGCAATGATCCGGGTAGTGCTGAGAAAGGCGGAGATCTTGGATATTTTGCGAGTGGCATGATGGTGAAGGAATTCAATGATTTTGCATTTGAAAAACCTAAGGGTACCATGGGTGTTGTTAGAACCCAGTTCGGATACCATTTGATTGAAGTTACAGATCAAAAGAATTTTGTACCTGCTTATAAGATTGCTTATTTGTCGAGAAATATCGATCCTAGTATGGAAACGGTTAACGAAGCTTTGAATGCTGCGAATGTTTTTGCTGGTAATAGCAGGACTGCCAAGGCTTTCGATGAAAATGTCATTAAAGATAATTTGAATAAGTTGGTCATTCCTGAGGTTCGTGAGAATGATTATAATATCATGGGTCTTGGTAACAATAGAAGACTGGTAAAGGATATTTTTGAAGCTTCTGTTGGTAAGGTATTGGATCCGGTTGAATTAGATAATCAATATGTGGTTATTGCTATTACCGGTGCTGAAGAAAAGGGTTTGATGAGTCCGGCTAAAGCAAGACCTATGGTTGAATCTATTCTACGTAATCAGTTGAAGGCAAGTATTCTTATTAAAAAAATTGGAACCCCCAAAAGTCTTCAGGAAGTTGCGGCAGGCAATAACACTTCGGTTCTAAATGCCGATAGTATTTCTTTTGCAAGTCCTATTATTAATGGGGTTGGTTTTGAGCCGAAAGTAGGTGGATATGCTTTTTATAAAGCGAATTTGAATAAGTTGAGCGGACCGATTGAAGGAAACAGTGGCGTATTTGTTATTCAGCCCTTATTTATTGGTGCCAGTCAAAATATGGGAGGTAGTATGGATGAACTCCGTGCTTCTTTAACCAATCAGAGTAAGAGTACTGCTGTTTCCGGTAGTATGCAGGCTCTTCGTGAAAATGGTAGTATCGTAGATAAAAGAAGTAAGTTTCTATAGGATTTCATATTTCTTATTTAAAAGCCGGATTTTAAAAGATCCGGCTTTTTTTATGCTTTTTTTTTGCCTTTATTTTTTAACGGTGATAAAAAAGGAGAATGGTTAATTTTGTGTATTATGAGTGAGCCAATTATCAATAGAGTTGCTGAAAGTTTATTAACTACCATAGATCTTGAAGAGTTAGCCGGAAAAAAGGAATGGGTTTTATTTGATATGAAAGGTTTTCTTTTCATGGAACTTATATTAAAAGAGAAGGTTTTCCGGGAACAATTAAAGGATCATGATTGGGCGCAATACGAAAATAAATGCGTGGGTGTATCCTGTTCTGTTGATGCTATTATCCCTATGTGGGCTTATTTACTTATTGCTGTTTATTTACAACCGGTCTCAGCTGGCGTATATTTCGGAAATATTGAAGAAGCCAGGCAACAACATTTACTTGCAAAAATCAACGAATTGGATCTTTCTGTTTTCTCTGATAAAAGAGTGGTAGTTAAAGGTTGTGGAGACGAGCCTATTGGAGAAGCTGCTTATTTATCTATCGCCTTAAAACTTCGACCTTTTGTAAAATCTATTATGTATGGTGAACCCTGTAGCACCGTTCCCATTTATAAAAGGAAGGGTTGATATTTTCTATTCAGGCTTATAATAAGGATCGTCTCTTGAGAACCAGCCTCTTCCTCTGAACCACCAGATCATGCCGATCGGGACTAGAAACATAAAAGCGACAGTCGCATAGAATCCCCATTTGTGATGTGCGTATGGAATGATGTCGAAGTTCATACCAAAGATACCACCGATAACTGTTGCAGGTGCCATTACTGTTGTTACAATGGCCAGGGTTTTCATTACCTCATTCATTTTCAGGTTTACATTGTTGAAATACATATCCTGTAGGGTATTCACAAGATCTCTGTAGTTATCTACAAGGTCATTTGCCTGCATGATATGGTCATAAACATCTTTATAATATTTAGTGGTGTTATCTTCTAACAGTTCGCTGTCTGATCTGAGAATGGCAGCTACTAAATCTCTTACCGGTGTTGTATTTCTCTTTAAAAGAATCAAATCTTTTCTGATCACATTGATATGGTTGAAAGCCCGTTTTCCCGTTTGTGTCAATAGTTCTTCCTCCACCTTTTCTATACGATCGCCTATTTTTTCAATTACATGAAAGTAGCTGTCAACGATGATGTCTATCATGGTGTAGAATAGATAATCTGCGGGAGACTGCCTGATTTTACTTTGTTTATTTTTTATTTTATCTCTTATTGGATTGAATACATCCCTTAATGCATCTTCCTGAAACGATATGACAAAATTGGTACCTAGCACAATACTGATTTGTTCCTGTTCTATATTATTGGTCTTGTCATTATAGAAGAGCATATTCAGGAGTACAAACAAAATATCATTGACTTCATCCATTTTTGGTCTCTGTCCATAACTCATGATATCTTCCTGAATCAATGGGTGTATTCCATAATGCCCGGCCAATACTTCCATTTCATGACCGTGGTATGAATCAAGGTTTAGCCATGATATTGCGGCTTTATCCCGGTAGGAAAGGCATTGTATTACCTCGGAATATTCCGCATCTTCAATGATTTCTTTGTTATAACTGAAAACTTGTAAATGAAAGGGTTGTTCTGTTTTGTCGTCTTCTTCTGGTGCCTTAAATGGATGGATCACCGCTCTTGTTCGTTCTTTGAAAAAGGTGTGGAGTAAACTATTTACTGCATCTTTTCCCAACTTAGCGCCTTTTACAATTGTATTCATAGGATCTATATCTTATGGTTAAATGTACTTTGGTTTGTTGTATTTCTCTTTCCTTTTTTGCTTTGTACTTTTTGTTTTATTATATTTTTTAGAAATCAGTTGGGGTTGTCTATATTAGCTTTTCTGGTTTAATGGCGCTGAACATACGACATATACCGTTTTTAAAGGCTGTCTTATTGCATAGTCTTACTGCATTTGGTGGTCCTCAGGGCCATTATGGGATGATGGTTCGTCGTTTTGTCCAACAAAGAAAAGACCTGACTGAATCCGAACTGCTAGAATTTCTGGGTTTCTGTCAGTTATTACCGGGTGCGAGCAGTACACAGACTCTTACTTTAATTGGGTATAAAAGAGGGGGTGTTCCACTTGCTTTGGTTACTTTACTTATTTGGGTATTGCCGGCCGGTATACTTATGAGTTTGCTGAGCTTTTTGTTGCAGTATATCGATAAGAATGCGTTAGAGGTAGATATTTTTCATTTTGTACTGCCGATGGCTGTTGGTTTTTTGGGCTATGCCGCTTTACGTGCCGGTAGGGTTTCTTTAAAAAATCCCATTACCTATATTATTGCTGCTTGTGCTGCAGTGATTACTTATTTCTTTTTTCAATCTCCGTGGGTATTTCCTATGTTGCTCATTATAGGCGGGGTAATTACCAATTTTAGTAAAAAACGTATCCCTGATGTAGAAATGAGCCCGAAAAAAATAGGGTGGACTAATCTGATATTTTTCTTTGTGTTTTTTGGTTTGCTTGGTGCGCTGAGTGAATGGGCCCGGGTAAAACAGGTGAAGATTGGTTCGCAGCAGCCTGAGTATCGGGTGCTCAATATTTCAGAAAACTTTTACAGGTTTGGTAGCCTTGTATTTGGCGGGGGTGATGTATTGGTACCCCTTATGTATGAGCAGTTTGTTGTTCGACCAAAAGGCGATAATAAGTACATGTCGAGTGATGAATTCTTAACGGGTAGCGGAATGGTACGGGCAATTCCTGGTCCTGTTTTCAGTGTTGCTGCTTTTCATGGAGGTATGGCAATGCGGCAGTGGGGGATTGCATGGCAGATTGTTGGGTGTGTGGCCGGGTTGCTTTTTATTTTTTTACCTTCTGCATTGCTTGTTCTTTTCTTTTATCCCATTTGGCATAATCTTAAAAAGTATGCTGTCGTGTATCGATCGCTGGAAGGAATCAATGCGGTTGTAGTAGGGATTATGGCTGCTTCGAGTATTTATTTATTGCGTGATATTTCATTTGATGGAGGCAACTTATCAACCTTTATGAATATTGTAGTGATGGCAGGAACTTTTTTACTTTTAAGGTTTAGTAGGTTACCATCTCCGGTTATTGTTCTGATTTGCTTGTTCCTTGGTTATTTTTTTTAAAGCCCGTATTCATATTAAAAGATTAAATAATATCTAATCTTTATAATATCGGTTGTCTTCTATTTCTTTTTCTACATTTTCTGGTACCATGTATTTTACAGAGATACTGCTTTTAATCATTTGTCTGATTTTGGTACTTGATATTTCGAGTAAAGGTGCCTCTATGATTATTATATCTGCACTTAGCGGATTGTGTATTTTAAACCCTGGTCTTTCATAAAGGTAGATTTTGTGGTTTTTGATGATTTGTTCAAAGTTTTTCCACCCATCCAGGTTTTGGAATCCATCGCTCCCCATGATAATGCTAAAAGTGTGTTGAGGATACTTCTCCTGTAAATAGGTAAGGGTATGTACGGTATAGCTTGGTTTTGGTAATTTAAACTCTACATCACTTACTTTTAAGTTTGGATCTTCTTCTATAGCAATATGAATCAGGTGTAATCGATCATATTCGTTTAAGAGAGTTTTACTTTGTTTAAATGGATTTTGCGGCGACACGACAAGCCATACTTGATCGAGGTCTGTGGTATGACGGGCGTAACTAGCTATAATCAGGTGACCTATATGTATGGGATTGAAGGATCCGAAATAAAGACCTATATGCATGCTAAGAAATCAGTTTGGTGTGTATTCTACCAGAATATGTTCTGCTTCGTTAAGGCGTAGAGATAAATGATATCCAGCGATCATGATACTGATTGGATCACCAAGTGGAGCAATTTTATCTACTTGTACAATTTCACCTGGTACGCAACCCATCTCCATGAGTTTGATTGTTATTTCATTTTCTCCAAAGGAGTCAATGATTCCGGATTGTCCGGGTTGTAACTCTGTCAATTTTTTTATCATGGTTCCGTTTATCTTGCGAAGGTATTTCATTTTAATGGGTTTGAATTTTGATTATGGCAAAGTCTTTGGTAAGATTTGGATATGCGGATAGCACGCTATCAGTTACGGGAAAGCGGGATATACAGTTTTTTGTTGCTGAAATCTTTGCAAAGGAATTGAATGTACCCTGTAAGCTTCAATATGTATTTTGTAGTGATACGTTTCTTCTTGATATCAATGTTTCTTATCTACAGCATGATGATTATACAGATATCATTACTTTCGATTTAAGCGAGGATAGGAATAATTGGATAGAAGGAGAGATCTACATTTCAGTGGATCGTGTAAAAGCAAATGCTAAACTTTATAACGTGTCTTTCTTGCAGGAGCTTCTTCGGGTTATTTTTCATGGGGCTCTACATCTTTGCGGTTATGGAGATAAAACAATAGCTCAAAAAAGTGAAATGCGACGTAAAGAAGAAGAGTATTTGAATTTATACCTTTCTAGATAGCTTGTTTCACGTGGAACATTGAGCATTCGCTTATCATGTTGATCAAATTTTAATGAGTAGTGTTGTATTCATTCAGTGGTGTTATTTCTTTTTTTCTGTCAGGTTCTCAGCTTTGTATGCAACTAGTGCGTTAGTAAAGTTGTTTTCTCATTACTTTTCATTGGATAACTATTTTTTATTTTTTTTGCTTTAGTCATATGATTGTTCATTGTTATTGGCTGATATTATCAGGTCTTCCTTCATTTACGCAGAATATGTTCCAAGCTGATGGGTTCTTTTCAATGGACCACGGTTTTTCATTATTTCGCATATTTATGGGTCAGCTTTTTAATGCTTCCTATGCTATGTAAGTGCTCTATATTTCCGTGAAGCCTGATTTTCATGTTTTATTCCAAGCTTTCTTAAATTTGATTTTCCTTATGTTTTGTCTCGTATGCGCTTGAATCTCAGTTGTGTTTCTTTGTTTCACGTGAAACCTAGCTTTGTCATTGGTTATAGTTTCCTAATCCTGCTTATTTTATAACTTACCTTCTCTATCTGTTGTTTATACTATTTTGTCTTTTTAGTTAAGTATTGCATCATGATACGTGGTTGTTGTGCCATTGATAAGTCTGGTTTTTAAAGGATTTTAAGTTGCTTTTCCTCTTGATTATTATCTTGTTCGCTCTTTTTTCTCAATTTACATTTGGAATGTTACTATTTTTTGGCTATATTATCTAGAGTGTTGATTTCCTTTATTCGTTATAGTCTTATAATTCTGCTTAAAAGAATTGATAGTTTTATAGTTTGTATAAATATCTATTTATGTTTCACGTGAAATGTTTATAGTGTTATCAATCTAAGGTTTCGGCCAGTGCAGTGATGAGTAATGGTTTTTTGATTGCACTGTTTAACTATTTAGTAGTCATCTGTTTTAATTTCCATCTTGAATCTGTATTTCCGTAGTTCCTCTGTTGTCTTCCCGTCTGTAGATGGTGTAACATAATCTGAGTATTCTTTAGCTTACTTGCTCGTAAGGATAGGAAACTTCAAGCCTTCCCTGCTCTAGTTCATAGTATTATCTATAGTCTTCAATTTTAACATACCTAATATTGAAAACCACTGCTTCTATGTTTTTTTCCCTGTTTCACGTGAAACAAGTGGAATAATGGGTGTGGAGGGGGTTTCGGTTTCGCTGATGCGATCAAATGCAGGATGCCGGACGAATGTCGTAATTTCGCACCATGTTTCCAGAATATGATGTAATTGTAGTAGGGGCGGGGCACGCCGGTTGTGAAGCCGCCGCCGCCGCCGCCAACATGGGCAGCAAAACCCTGCTTATAACCATGAATATGCAAACCATTGCCCAAATGAGTTGCAACCCTGCTATGGGTGGTATTGCCAAAGGGCAGATTGTTCGGGAAATTGATGCACTCGGTGGATATAGCGGTATCGTTACAGACAAGAGTATGATTCAATTCCGTATGTTGAACAGGAGCAAGGGTCCTGCAATGTGGAGTCCAAGAACACAAAACGACCGCAATCTTTTTGCCGCTACCTGGCGCGAAATGCTTGAAAATACTCCAAACGTTGACTTTTACCAGGATATGGTTCGCGAATTGTTGGTGAAGGATGGCAGATGCTACGGGGTAGTTACCGGATTGGGCCACGAAATAAAGGCCAAATCTGTGGTAGTAACCTCCGGCACCTTTCTTAATGGGGTTATTCATATCGGGGAAAAGCAATTGGGCGGAGGCAGGTTGGCCGAAAAGGCCGCTACTGGGATCACCGAACAACTCGTTGAACTCGGATTTGAGGCCGATCGGCTGAAAACGGGTACACCCCCAAGGATAGATGGGCGGAGTTTGGATTATACCAAAATGGAAATACAGGACGGGGATAGCGAAATTACCGGATTCTCCTATCTCGATATCCCAATAATCAAGTCAAAAGAACAACGTTGTTGCTGGATTACCTATACAAATCCCGAAGTTCATGAAATTCTCAGAGGTGGATTTGATAAAAGTCCGATGTATCAGGGACGTATTCAGGGGACAGGTCCGCGCTATTGCCCAAGTATTGAAGATAAAATCAGTCGGTTTGCCGAAAGAGAAAGACATCAGCTATTTGTAGAGCCCGAAGGTTGGAATACGGTAGAGATCTATGTGAATGGCTTTAGCAGCAGTTTGCCCGAAGAAGTACAATTAAAGGCGCTTCGGCTTGTGCCCGGTTTCGAGAATTGTAAGATGTTTCGTCCGGGTTATGCTATCGAATACGACTATTTCCCACCCACACAGTTGAAATATACACTTGAAACCAAACTGATCAAACAATTGTTTTTTGCCGGTCAGATTAATGGGACCACAGGCTACGAAGAAGCTGCTTGTCAGGGACTTATGGCCGGAATCAATGCGCACCAAAGCGCTACTGGTCAGGACCCGTTTGTCCTTTCAAGAAGTGATGCCTACATTGGCGTGTTGATTGATGACCTGATTAATAAGGGAACCGACGAGCCGTACCGGATGTTTACGAGCCGTGCAGAATTCAGGACGCTTCTCAGACAGGATAATGCAGATTTTCGCTTGACTGAAAAGAGCTATCGCATTGGTTTGGCTTCGCAGGAGCGTATGGAAAAAGTGCTGAAAAAGCAGGAGCAGGTTGCAGAGATTACGAAGTACCTGCTGTCGCTTTCTGTAGAGCCTTCGCAGATCAATCCTTTTTTCGAATCTATTGGTTCAGCTACTATTTCAGAGAAGTATAAGGCTACCAAGCTATTGCTGCGTCCGAATGTTTCGCTGCTGCAAATGATGCAGGCAATCCCAAATCTTGCAGAGCAGTTGAAAGGGTTTGATCCGGAAGCGATAGAACAAGCCGAAATACAAATTAAATATCAGACCTATATAGATAAGGAAAAGGAACTTGTAGGGAAAATGAGTCAACTCGAAGGGCTAGCAATACCGGATACTTTCGACTATGATCGCGTCTCGGCACTCAGCAATGAAGCACGTCAGAAATTTCTGAAAATCCGCCCCCGCACATTGGGTCAGGCAAGCCGGATCAGCGGAGTCAATCCGAGTGATGTTCAGATTTTGATGGTATATATGGGAAGGTAGGGCACTTCTTTTTAATATTATACTTAGTATTAATATTTAAATAACTGATTATTATATGTTTAAAAGCGTTTATTTGCTTTCTCTCGGATTTTTTATGATGCTGTGTTCAAATGGTTTTTCACAAAAAAGTCCGGTTGAAAAACTGGATTCCCTGGGAATTGTACTACCTCCTCAGTCAGTCCCTCTGGCTAATTATGTAAGGTTTGTACAAACCGGAAACCTTGGTTACACATCCGGTCATGGCCCGACAAAGCTTGATGGAACATTGATTACAGGAACATTGGGAAAAGATCTTACCGTGGAGCAGGGTTATGAGGCAGCAAGGGTGGCGGGTATTCAGTTGTTGGCAACGGTACAAAATGCCCTCGGAGATTTGAAAAAGGTAAAACGAATCGTAAAGGTGTTGGGCATGGTGCATTGCACTCCGGAGTTTAAAGATCAGTCGAAAGTGATGAACGGATTTAGCGATCTGATGGTCGCTGTATTTGGGGAAAAGGGTAGGCATGCCCGCAGCGCAGTTGGCATGAATGCATTGCCAAACGGGATGGCTATTGAAATAGAAATGGTGATTGAAATAGAAGATTAGAGATCAATTTCTTTCCCGGCGCTCTTTTTTAAGCGAACTGTTGATGTAGTATTTCAGCGATTCTTCGTCGGGATGTTTCCGGAGCCAAAGAACCTCCGGACGGTTACGTTCCATAAAAGCAATGAGCTCATCTCCCTGAAAAGTCGTGTATTTCTGTAAAAGGTCTTCATTCCACCGAAAATTCACATAAGCCTCCTCTTCCATCAAATCAAATATGCTTCTTGCTTTCCGTTCCCGACGCTCTCTTTTGCTCCACCGGCCGATATTAATACCTACTCCAAAGCCCAGGTCAGTTGCCTGACTGATGGCAGGCATTGGTCTTTCACCCACATCCTGTAAAAAGCTTTTGCGTCTTTCAATACTATCAATTTGATAAGCATTTAAATTTCCAACAACCTCTACATTCGTAAGGGTAGAGGGTAGAGGCCGGATAAATAAAACGAGGGTGCCCTCATCAAACCAGCTCTGTTTTACAGAAACGGTATCTGCATAGAAACCATTGGCCGTAAAAGCAAGTATATGACCCGGTGCTGCTTCCACCTCAAATACACCATTGAAGCGGGTTACGCCTGTTTTTCCGGTGGTAATATTGGATACACTTGCCATCCGAACTTCTTTCCGGGTAATTTTATCCAGCATCAGGCCATTGAGGATTTTTCTTTCCTGTGCGGTGGCTGAAACTGCGATCATGAAGATTATAATGGACAAAAATATATTTCGCAGTAGCATAGACGGTGGTATGAAAAATTTAACGGATCAACCGGTTTAAGAGAAAAAAGTAATCAGGATTCGATGGATTGTTCGTTTTTCCACCATCTCCAGGCAATGTAACCTCCAATGGCAAAAGGAAGAATCATCAGATAAACAATCCCGTTATTCAATCCGGTAGCACTTTCTTTACCTAATTGCGAAGCTGTTTTTGTGCAAATCGAACATTGAGCTGTTGCGGTGAACAAACTCAAGAAAAACATCCCAAAGAATAAGCCTGTATTGAGTATGTATTGTTTGTATTTTTTTAAAATCCGCATAATTGCAAAAGTACAAAACCTACTGCTTTGCTTTTGTGAAAAATGAAAAGCCGCTAACCCTGAGGCTAACGGCTTTTGTATGAGGTGCGTGTGAGAAATAGAATTAAAGAGTGCCGTTGCTGGCTTTTACATCCAACTTCAGGTTTACTTCTTTAGCAATAAACCAATCTGCGGGGTTATTAGGTCCTTTGTAGTTAAGACCCCATTGTGTGCGGTCGATATTGAAATCTGCTTTTGCATTAATGGAATTGCCTTCCATGTTTACAATGGCAGGAAAGGTTACATTTTTAGTTTCACCGCGGAGTGTGAGGTTGCCGCTGATGGTGTGTGTAGCCCCGTCAAGTACACTTGCAGCCGTAGCTGCATCATAAGGAACCACTGAAGTAATTTCAAATTTGGCAGTAGGGAAAGAGTCGACCATGAAAAAATCACCGCTTTTCAGGTGCCCTTCCAATTTGCCCTTATCCTCACCTTCGAGGTCTGATACAGCAAGCGAAGAGACATCAATGGTAAAATTACCACCAGTCAGATTGCCTTCATTTACTGTAAAAGTTCCATCGGTTACACCGAAAGTACCATTGTGTTGTCCGTTGGCTTTTGTACCAATCCAACCGATTTTGGTAGCGGTAACATCAATAGGGTAAGTTGTTCCCTCTGTACCTGAGGCCGTTTGAGCATCGTCTGTTACCGCCGTATCGGCATCGGGTGCTGATTGACATGCGGCAAAAAAAAGCGCTACGCCTGTCATCATGGTTAAAATCTTTTTCATAAAGTTCTTTTTTGTTTTGTGAATTATACTACAAATATAAGGAGGTTTCGTTTAAACAATGTTTAAACATCGATTAGATTTAACAAAAAAGAAATATAGTGTACCAGATTTCGGAGTGAACCAAGGTAGCGGGGAAATATTAAATAGCTCCGGTAAACTGATTTAGAAAACGAACATCGTTTTCACTGAACAAACGAAGGTCTTTTACCTGATACTTGAGCATGGTTATGCGTTCAATACCCATTCCAAAGGCAAAACCAGTGTATTTATTTGGATCTATACCGCAATTGCTGAGTACATTGGGGTGAACCATACCGCAGCCCAGAATCTCCACCCATCCGGTTTGTTTGCACACATTACATCCTTTTCCGCCACAAATCAGGCAACTGATATCCATTTCGGCGCTTGGTTCTGTAAAAGGAAAATACGAGGGGCGGAAACGGATTTTCACATCCTGTCCAAACATTTCTTTCACAAAAAAGTACAAAGTTTGCTTCAGATCGGCAAAACTTACATTTTCTGCCACATAAAGCCCTTCTACCTGATGAAAAAAACAATGCGCCCTTGCGCTGATGGTTTCATTGCGGTAAACGCGACCCGGCATGATCATGCGGATCGGTAAATGCCCCTTTTCCATCTCGCGGATCTGCACATTGCTCGTATGCGTACGCAAAAGCCAGGCCGGATCCTGATTGATATAAAAGGTATCCTGCATATCGCGGGCCGGATGATCTTCGGGAAGATTCAGTGCCCCGAAATTGTGCCAGTCATCTTCAATTTCCGGACCTTCTGCCACAGCAAAACCAAGCCTCTTGAATATAGAAACGATCTTGTTGCGTACAATGGAGATAGGATGCCGGGTTCCGAGTGGCAGGGCATCTCCGGGAAGGGTAAAGTCGATGGAAGCACCGGTTTCAGTACCGTTCAGCGAATCCACCTGCTCCTGAAATCCTTCAAACTTCTGCTCCACCAACACCTTAAAATCATTCATCACCTGTCCAAAGGCTCTTTTCTGCTCATTCGGTACCTGCTTCATTTCGCCCATCAGCGATTTTACCAGGCCTTTGGTTCCCAGGTACTTGATTCTGAACGCCTCGAGGGCGGTTTTATCGGCCACCGTTTCGGTTTCGAGTGCTGTTTTGTATTGTTCAATTTGTTGCAACAAGGCTTCCATGCGGCAAAGATAACCCGAATGACTACAGTGCGCAAGTTGGCTTTTCAGGTACTGAACCGGCTCTCAGCAAAGCAATTACCGTATAACCGTTACCACTGTAAATTCCTTTGCAGCATGGATACTATGTATACCCAAAAACAAAAGCAGGGACTGAAAATTACAAATCCCCCAACTGCGGCCGCATCACAATTTCTTCCACACAGGCCTGTACACTCAGTTGGCTGCAGGCCCAAACCATTTTGGCAATATCTTCTGCCTCCATAATGCGCTGTGGATCTATTCCGCTATCCTTCCAGCTATCGGTAAAAGCGGCTCCCGGGGAAATAGCGGTAACCTTAATACCGTGCGGCATCATTTCGGCACGCAGATTTTTGCTGAAACCAATCAGCGCAAACTTGCTGATGCTGTAGGCTCCGCCATTGGTATAGGCTTGTAAACCGGCGATTGAACACATATTAAAGATATGCCCGTTTTTTTGCTCCATCATGCGGGGCAATACCGCCCGGGTAAGATGATAAGCACTGTAGAGGTTGGTTTCCATCAGGTTTTCCAGCGCGCCGTCGGGCTCGTTATGCACCGATCCGGGAATAAAACTGCCGGCATTATTCACCAATACACTGATTTCTTCCACGGTTTCAAGCAGCCATTTACCAAGGGCAAGTACTTCTTCTTTTTTTGAAAGATCAGCAGGTCTTGCTTTTACCTCAATATCCGGATATTTTTGTTGGAAAGCCTCGAGGGTGCTGTAAAGCGTGGTAGGGCGATGCGCGATCAATATGATATTATATCCATTTTGCGCAAACATATGGGCAATTGCTTTGCCAAACCCACGGCTTGCACCGGTTACTACGAGTGTAGGTCCTTTTATCTTCATGGCCATTTTTATCTTTTTTTATAAAATCTGATCTTTCGCAAGGTGTCTTGTAAACTATGGTATAACTATCCGGATAAAAGAAATCCTTTGCTTCCCAGCCCGCCATTTTTATGACTTAAGCCCCGCTTCCTGCATTTGTTAAAGCAACAAACCTATTGCATATTTTGTTACATCTTCGCATTATGGCAGCTCAAAAACAATACAAGCACCTCTTTTTCGATCTTGATCACACCCTGTGGGACTTTGAAACCAACAGTCATGAAACCCTGCGGGAAGTGTACTTCGACAATCAGTTGGATGAGAAACTGACCCCCGATTTTGATGGTTTTTATGAGCGCTACAGCTACCACAACAAAAAATTGTGGGATCGGTACAATCATGGCTACATCCGGCAGGAAGAGCTGCGATGGAAACGTATGTGGCATGCCCTGCTCGACTATAAAAACGGAGATGAAAAACTAGCCCGCAAAATGAGCGGCGAATACCTGCAGATTTTACCCCTCAAAAAAGCGCTTTTCCCACATGCCATTGAGATTATCGGGTATTTACAGCAGAAAAATTACATCTTACACCTGATCACCAACGGTTTTGAAGAAATACAATGGGGCAAACTGCGCAACAGTGGTATTGATGGCTATTTTCAACAGGTGGTAACGAGTGAGCGGGCAATGGCACTAAAACCCCACAAGGAAATATTTGAATATGCTTTGCACCACGCCAAAGCAGATATAAAGGAAAGCATCATGCTTGGCGATAACCTTGATGCCGATATTGGCGGGGCCATGCGATTTGGAATGGATACTGTTTTTGTAAACCACATTGGAGAAACCACCGATATAAAACCAACCTATACCATTACCCACCTGAAAGAACTGGAAGAGATATTTTAGCTTTAAATAGAAGAATGCCATTTTGATCTGAAATGCCCACGTCCGAAGATTCGGACCCACCGCACACCCGAGCATAAATGATCATTGGGCATTCCATGTGTCAATTAAAAAACAGTAAAAATGAACACATGAAAGTCTGCCGGATAATATTTTGTAATTTAGCTAAAAATGGCAAGAGGATGATTACGGATATTAATGAACTCGATTTCACCAAACGATATACTTACGCTGATTATCTTACCTGGCAATTTAAAGAGCGGGTAGAATTGATAAAGGGTTGGATTCACAAAATGAGTCCTGCCCCACTTGATCAGCATCAAAGGATTTCATCTGCTTTACATATTGAAATCGGCAACTATTTCAAGCGTCGCGGTTGTCAGGTGCGGCCGGCCCCCTATGATGTCAGATTGCCTGACAGCAGAAAATCTACCGAAGATGCCCAAATTTACACGGTAGTGCAGCCCGATATTTGCGTGATTTGCGACCCTGCTAAAATTGATCGCCGGGGATGTATAGGTGCTCCGGACTGGATCATTGAAATTCTTTCGCCCGGCAACAGCAAAACTGAAATGCACGATAAATATGCCCTTTACCAGGAAAACGGTATAAAGGAATATTGGATTGTACAACCCGAACACGAAAGCATCCTGCAGTTTGCTTTACACGACGAAAAGTTTGTACTGGAAAAAATGTATAGCGGCGATGAAGAGATATCACCGGTATTATTTCCAGAACTAACCATTTTACTAAATGAAATTTTTTAGGCTAATGCCCCGGAATTTCCCCAAGTTACCACTCGCCGAGTACCGTGACACCACCTTGCACCATTTGCCCCATTTGCACATAGATTTTGGTACCCACAGGCAGTAATAAATCCACCCGGCTACCAAATTTGATGAATCCCATTTCTTCACCCTGCTTCACCTTCATGCCCGGTTGCAGATAGTTGACAATCCGGCGGGCAAGGGCTCCGGCAATTTGTTTTACCAGGATTTCGCGGCCTTGTACCCGATACACCACACTGTGGCGTTCATTTTCGGTACTGCTTTTAGGGTTCCAGGCTGCAAAAAATTTACCGGGATGGTATTGGCTGTATATTACTTCACCGGTTACTGCGTTTCTGTTTACATGCACATTCAGCGGGCTCATAAAAATGCTCACCTGCAATCTTTTATCTTTAAAATATTCCACATCGATAGTTTCCTCAATCACTACCACTTTACCATCAGCGGGGCAAATCAGTTTACCGGCATCTACGGTTAGTGGTCGGTTCGGAATTCTGAAAAAGGAGATCAGAAAAATCCAGAGTCCAAAAGTGCCTACAAAAAGAAAAGCAGAAAGGATTGGAAATTGCTCGCTTAAGAACCAGATAGAAACAGCATTTACGGCACCTAATACAAGCGCGGAAAGTCCAATGGTAGCAAATCCCTCTTTGTGAATGGTCATAATAGTTGATAAAAGCCCCGAAAAGGCCTGTTTTGGCTAAAAAAGCTACGATTAAATGAAAGTGCAAAAATAAGACATAGAACTCAACCGTTTAACCATATAATTTTCTGATTGTCAAAACAATAGTGGTTTTCGGCAAAATCGATATTATTTTTATAGGTTAATGTAAACCTGAAATTTCTTAAACACTCTTTAAAATAGAAAAATTGATTAAAGAAATCACCCATACGCATCACCCGCTTGTGTTTAAGTCACAGGGAGGAACGCTTTCAAAGTGCATTACCGAGATAATATATTATGGAAATGAAAGCGAAAATCAGGCTCCCCGTATTTTTGATTTTGAACCGGCGTCCTCAGTGATGATTTTGTTTGAAATGGAAATGGGCTCTAAAGATGCAACCTCAGGTAAAGCAAGAATCCTTGGTCCGCATCTTAACCATGTACCCCATTTTCTTCCGGCAAATGCCCGGATGTGGGCGGTTCTTTTTCGCAATACTGCCTGGTATCATTTAACTGCAATGACGGTTTTTTCGTTATTGGATCGTTGTTTGCCAGTATCTGAGCATTTTGGGGAGGAGGAATTATCCGCGCTCATGAAAAAACTTCATCAGCCCGAACAAGATGTTGAAGCTTCGGCTACAGCCATTGATCAATATCTGCAAACCCAGTTTGGTAAAAGCAAGGGCAAGAGAAAGCCTGCTTTCCAACAGGCCATAAATACGATGGAGTCAAGTCTCGGCTTTTCAAGAGTAGAAGATTTTTTAACTGAAAAAATTAAAATCCGAAGCCTTGAAAGGTATTGCCGCAATGCACTGGGTATTCCTCCCAAGTCTTTTCTGGAGTTGTTAAGATATCATCACATATTACGCTCCATGCATAAGAATCAAGATGTATCGTGGAACGATCTGGTTTTCAAAGGATTTTATTCTGATGAGGCTCATTTTCAACGTGATTTTAAGAGATTAAGCAAACCCGGTGTGCTCAAGGGTTGCGAATCGCTGCACATATAGTCTGTAATGTAGTTTTAAAAAGAATATGCCTATAGTAGTGGTTTTACTTGTAAGCGCAAAGAACCTCAGTCTACACAGCGAGACCTTTGCTGTTTTCCGGTGATCGTTTACCCCCAAAGTTGTAGAAAAACCCACGCAACCGATGTGGCAACCAACATGCTATCAAAGCGATCTAGAAATCCGCCATGTCCCGGCATCATATTGCCGCTATCCTTTACTCCGGCCATTCGTTTGAGTTTGCTTTCGAGCAGATCGCCAAAAGTGCCGGCTATGGCTCCGATGGCAGGCAGACCGATGGCAAAACTCCAGGGAGTGTGCCATACTGTTTTGGCAATTAGCGCTACCATTACTATGGCGAGCACAGCCCCTCCAAGGGTTCCTTCCCAGGTTTTTTTGGGTGAAACCGGCGAAAGCGGTGTTTTCCCGATAAAGGATCCAACAATATAAGCCATCGTGTCATTGATCCAGATGGAACCAATCAAAAGCAGCGGCAAAAGCCAGCCGGGCAGGTCTGTTTCGGATACCGGAAACTGACGGATTCCAAGCATCATACCCCAACTCATTGATATATACAACCATCCAAAAGCAAGCCTGCCTACCCCCCGAAAGTGGATATGAGTTTGTTTTTGCAATAAACCAGCTGCCATCAGCAGAAATCCGGCGAGGGATACGGGAAGCAGGGCATTGGCTTGTAAAGCATATCCGCCTATTGTAAAGCGATTTCCACAAAAAGCCAGCAAAATGGCGGTACCGGCTGCCATCAACCCCAGCTTCATCCAAATATGGATCCTGATTTTTTCGATGGTTTCAGTAAGGCGTATATATTCCCACCAACATCCCATATGGATCACCAGAAATAGAACCAGAAAACTCCAAAGGTTCCAAAAGATACCCAAAAGCATAATGGCCGCAAAAACAACTGCGCTCAGCGCACGTACCCGAAAAACAGCTTGATTCAATGGCATGAAGAAAAGTATAAAGAAAGGAGACCCTTTGCGGTCTCCTGTAAATCAGTTTGCAAACCCCGGGTTTAATAAATTAAGCGCCAACTCCCGAAAATGAAGTGGTACATACACTTCAATTTCTCCCATGGCAATATTATACATACTGTCTTGTTTGTTGAGTACCTGCACCGGAATTTGGTTCATTTCCAGTTTTCCTTGTACAATAGCAGCTTCGGTATACAATTGCGTACTGTATACTTTATGCCAGTTTTGTCCTTTTTCTGTTTTATCCATGAGCTGATGAGAAGTAGTATGAGGGCTATCCGTTAGCGGGAAAGCCGGTTAACAAAGGGATCTGACCGGTCGTCTGAAACTTCCTCCGGTTGCTGAATGTTTTTTCGTTTCCAGATTTCACGAAGCAAAACAAAGATAACTCCTATGGCCAATAATCCGGTCCACCAGGGAAAAGTGGAGGTGTCCTGTATGATGGCTTCTTTGCCTTGAATATGCATATAATATAAACTAAGCACGGCGAGTAGATTATTGACAAAATGCATACCAATGCTATACCAGATGTTGCCGGTTAGGTAAAACACCGTCCCGAGCAGCATGCCAAGCATAAAACGGGGAATAAAACCATACCAGCTGAAATGAATGGCCGAAAATATCAGGGAACTGATGACTACAGCTGCAACCGGCGATTTCAACCACCGCATTAAAAGCCCCTGCAGCCCGCCCCGGAAAAAGACCTCTTCAAAAAAAGCAGGTAAAATGGCCACGAGTACAATCGAAGTCAGCAACCCCGGAATTGTCCTGATATTGACCATGGCTTCTACCTGTTTTTCATAGTCACCTTCCATTTTATCAAAAAGGGTGCGCCAGGAGCCCGGCAGTGGAATGGCTTTATTGAGTTCTCCGAGATTATCGGTTAATGGAAGGCTCGCAAGAATAAGAAACAAACTCAATCCTAAAAGCGCAAAACTGCTGTTTTTACGAAAACCCAGAACCAACCACCCATTTCTGAAACAAATAAAGGCATAAAGCAAGGCTGGCAGAAAAAACATGAAAAAGGTAGCAACCACCTGTACAAGCCGGAGCGTGTTGGCGTTGGCAGGATCGGTCATAAATTCTGTATTTTCTATTTTTATACCCGATAAAAGAAGGACAAAAGCCCCCAAAAGATTGGCGAGAATAAAGCAGCCTCCCCAAACCCCGATCAGCACCCCAAACTGCCTCATGGGGGTATATCCTTTATTCACCAAAACATTGCTCATGCTGCAAAGTAAAGGAAAGAAAACAGACAGGATTCATGTGGTTGGCTCAGGCTTTCTATCTTTGCGGTGTTTATGGTAAAAATTGGACCGATAAATCTTCTTGATTTCCCGTTATTGCTCGCTCCTATGGAGGATGTCAGCGATCCGCCTTTTCGTGCAGTTTGCAAAGCAAATGGCGCGGATTTAATGTATACGGAATTTATCAGCAGCGAAGGTTTGATCCGAAATGCCATAAAAAGTCGTCAAAAACTCGACATTTTTGAGGAAGAGCGCCCGGTCGGGATTCAGATTTTCGGGGGCGACGAAGAAGCGATGGCCATGAGTGCGGGTATCGTTGATACGGTTCAACCCGATTTGCTCGACATCAATTTTGGTTGTCCGGTCAAAAAAGTAGTTTCCAAGGGTGCCGGTGCTGCTGTGTTAAAGGACATTGACATGATGACCCGCCTGACCGCAGCCTGTGTACGAAGCACCAATTTGCCGGTAACGGTCAAAACCCGGCTCGGCTGGGATTACGATTGCATCAATATTATGGAAGTGGCCGAACGGCTGCAGGATGTTGGTATCAGTGCATTGGCGGTTCATGGTCGTACAAGAAGTCAGCTTTACAAAGGCGAGGCTAATTGGGAACCTATAGCGGCAGTAAAAAACAACCCAAGGATCAAAATACCCATTTTTGGTAACGGAGATATCGACAGCCCTGAAAAAGCCCTGCTTTATAAAAACCGGTATGGTGTGGATGGTATCATGATTGGCCGCGCTGCTATTGGCTATCCATGGATATTTAATGAGATCAAGCATTTTTTTAAAACAGGGGAACATCTTCCTCCTCCCACTATTGAGCAGCGGGTAGCTGTAATCCGGAAGCATTTGCTAGGTAGCATACAATGGAAGGGAGAAACGTTAGGTATCCTTGAAATGCGCCGGCATTATGCCAATTATTTAAAGGGTCTCCCCAATATAAAAGAGTACCGGATGAAACTCGTAACCCAAAAATCCTTTGAAGAAATTGATGAATCCCTCAGCCACATTCAATCGGTTTATACCGGTTTTGCCTTTGAACCCCGGCGGGTAATGATGGAAGAAATGGCCTGGTCCTGCGGTTGATTTTCCCAAATTCATTCTATTTTTTTTTATTGTACTTGTAGGTGGCTTTTTTTCTGAACCTTTTTGCGTTTCTCTGAAACCCTTATCTGTATTGGATTTCGCCTAGTCCAAAATCTCGATTTTTTGCTGCTAATTTCTGGACTAGGCTGGGAAGTCCAAATTTCAAAATTGGGTACAATAAATGACGCGTTTAAAAGTTTCATGTGTGAGCCAAAGATTTTTGCCGGTTATAAAGCTGGTTAAAATTAAAAAAGCACTGCAATAAATCGAAATAATTAATAAGCATAAAACTTTCCAAATACGGCAAAATGTACACAAAACATCATTCTGTAAATTTGGGCACGAAACAAAAAGCACCCCATCCATTAAAACAACTTGTTAGGAAAACAGGATTGTTGATCGGTTTTTTGATTGTCGTTTCCCACCTTTTTTCGCAATCCATCAATATCCTTTATTTTAATAATGGAGCAACCTATATGCCGGGTGGAAGCATCAGTATGCACATAAATCCACAGGAAGTTTTCCCTTTTAATAACCGTTTTGTATTGCAATTGATGAGTGCGGATGGCACCACGGTTGTAAATGATAACATCGGGGAGGCAAGAGAGTTTTTTGTTCCGGTAATGAATGGACAAATACCGGCTGGGGTTCCGGCCGGAAATTATCGTTTAAGAATTCAGGCTTTTGAAGGGGCAAATGTAATTGCAACTTCTCCGGTTTCTGCCGCTTTTGCAGTATCCCCCAATCCGGCTTTTTCAAGAGCTGCCATAGGAAATCCTTCGGGGCTTATCCTGCAGATACAATGCTTCTCTGAAAGCAATTACTTTGGATCAGTAAATAACTCGATTATAGCAAGTACTCCCAATAATTTAAATTTTCAAATCACCAATTATAGCAATAGTTATACGTATACCGTCACTTTCGTAGATCACATCACCGGTGCTACGAATCCACTTACACTTAATGTTTTCGGCGGTATTGCTTCTTTTAATTTACCGGGTGGACGTCCCACCGGCTATTATACGTTCGAAATCAATCAATCGAATGCAAGCGGAAGCACGAGCTTCAGTTATGTTTACCTTTTTTCAACAGGTAATACTTCTTTGGGTAACCTGAGTAGTGAGAATGTTTGTGTGGGGCTTGATGTATTGTTTTCCAATGACCGGCAGGTAATTTTCAAAAACTATCCCGGTAGTTTTTATACGGTAAATTATGGGGATGGTAGTAAGATAGACACCTTTACGCATGCCCGGTTCATCCGGGATTCCGTTTTTGCCCATGGATACAATATACCTACCTGTCAGTCAGCGAGTAACCTGAATATCGGCGGTAAATTCCGGGCCGAAATTTTGTTATTTAATAAAGGGATTCGTCAGGGAACAAACAATCAGTGTAACGATTTTGTACAAAATGGTAATGGTACCAGCAAACTGGTTAATACAAGTCTTGCGCCTGTAGCCGGCGTGGGAGGCCCTCCCGGAACCTGCTTAAACAGTGCTGTATCCATCCTGAACCAAACCCTCAAAGGGGTTTATGGTGAAGGAAATGTTTGTCTGACAGATCCCTTAGTCAATTGGTTGATCAGACGACCAGGAACTTCCGAGTTCTTTCCCGTTCCGGAAAGTTGGTATAACAACCCGAGCGGCCATCTGAATATTCCGGAGAATGTACTCGATCAGGTAGGGTTGTGGCAAATAAAGGTGAGTGCACAAAACCCGCAAGGGTGTAATACCATCACCGAAGCCATCCATACGCTTTGTGTGGAGCCCCCTATCATTCCTCAATTCACCGTGAATCAGGAGGATTCGGTGATTGTGTGTGAAAGTCCTGTGACCAATGTTAAGATCAACAATACCACCATTCTCGAAAATATTTGCTCTACTCCTCTGTATCGTTGGAGAGTTTATAACGGAGAGGGAATACTATTGACCGCAGGTGCTGATTATAAAATCCTCCCCAATGATTCGGCTGCCAATCCTGAATTTATTTTTGAAAGATCCGGAAACTACCGCATTGAGCTTGTTATAGAAACCTATTGTATTACCGCAGCATCGACTCGTCCTATTAAGGTTCAAAAAGTAATAAAACCTGGTGATGTAAGATTGCCTGCGGATGCCAGCTATTGCGGCAATGATAAATTCATCCATTTTGGAAATGATCCAGCGCACCGCCCCACTTATAATAGCAATGATGGAAACGAAAAGTACATCTGGACCATCACGGGTGGCATCCATAGTTTTGAAAACGGAACGACTTCCGCTTCCAGATATCCTCAGATCCGCTTCAGTGGCTATGGTACTTATCGGGTAGGGCTTTATTTTGAAAATGCCTGCGGAAATGCCGATACTTTTCAGCTGATTACCCTTACAGAGCCGGTTAGCGTGGATGCAGGACCAGACAGAACCATATGTTTTGCTCAGGATACCATTCAGCTTACAGGAACAGCCATTCAGGCAGGGACTGTTTTATGGACGAGGAGTGGAACAGGTACTTTTGCTCCCAATAATGCACTTACCACCACATACACTCTTTCCAATGCGGATAAAACCAACGGGGGTGTAACCCTGCGGTTACAGGCCAATCCGCTACCGGGAAGTGTTTGTCCTGCAGTTATTGACTCGCTGCGCATCAGCATTTTACCAGACAACCGCGGCGTAAACCGCATTGCCGAAGTTTGTTCGGGTATTGCCATTAATTATGTGCCCACTTCGAGCATTACCGGAAGTACTTATACCTGGACAAGTACCGTTATATCCGGAAGCCTTTCCGGAAATACCCTTTCGGGCACTGGCTCCATTAACGACCTACTGATTAATAACAGTAATAGCATGCCGGCTGTGGTGGTCTACACCATAACCCCGTTTGCCAATAATTGCGACGGATTTTCTTTTACTTATACAGTAACTGTGAATCCTATTCCTACTTTTACTGCTACGGCAACGCCTGATTCTATTTGCTCAGGTACCCCAACCAATATTGTATTAAACAGTGCTTTGGCCGGGGCTAAATATTCCTGGACAAGTACGGTTATTGCCGGTACTGTTACCGGAAATAATAATGCCACCAATGTAAGTGGTCCGGTAGTAAATACGTTGAACAATACAGGAAGTGGTTTTGCAGTGGTTCGGTATACCATTCAGGTAACCGGTTCTGCACCAAGCAATTGCCCGGGACCCGATACCACCATTGATATTGTGGTAGCACCTGTAATTACTCCGGCCAATGCCGGAGCTGACCACTTGTTGTGTAATGACACACAGGTTCAGCTCTCTGCAAATAACCCCGCAGTGGGAACCGGCAGATGGACACAAACGGCAGGATCGCCTGCAAACATCGTAGATCCAACAGCTGCCATTACGCAGGTAACCGGTTTGGCAGGCGACAATGTTTATCGGTTTACCTGGACCATTACCAATCCCAAGGCAAATTGTCCTACCTCAGCCGATGAAGTTCAGATTACCGTGCGGCCCCAAACAACAGTTGCTCAGGCTGGTAGGGATACCTCTATATGTATAACCGGGAACAACAATTTCCAACTCGCCGGCAATACCCCCCGTTCTTTTGAACAAGGTCGCTGGTTTGTGGTAAGCAGTAGTTTCTCGCCTGCTCCAACACTTTCTAATGCAACCCAAACGAATGCCCGGTTGAACAACCTGCAACCCGGGACGGTTGTACTCCGCTGGCAGATTTCCAGTGATGCAGCGGGTTGTGCCAATACCAATGATACCCTGATTCTTTTTATAGGAGAACCAACCCCCGCTGCAAATGCAGGACCGGATCAATTGCTTTGCGATAACCTTTCCGCCATCCTTTCTGCTACGCCGGTTTCGGGCAAAGCCAGAGGTGTTTGGACAGTTATGACTCCTTCCACAGGAATGGTAGTTGATATCAACAATCCTATTTCTACAGTCACCAACCTGATTTTTGGTGCCAATAATTTTGTGTGGACCGTTACAGATAGCATTTGTCCGCAAATAAGCCGCGATACCATCCGCGTAACCGTACGCCCGGCAACCACTCAGGCCAATGCTGGCAACGATACTGCTGTTTGCGTAACAGGGAATTCAAGCTTCCGCCTGGGGGGTAATGCTCCACAGGCTTACGAAGCAGGCCGTTGGTTTGTAGTAAGCAGCAGTTTTTCTCCGGCAGCTACTCTTACCAGCTCAACCAGCCGCACCGCTCAGGTAAATAACCTGCAGCCGGGAACCGTGGTTCTGCGTTGGCGCATTACCAGCGACGCAGCTGATTGTGTAGCTACCAATGATACGATGGTGCTTACTATAGGTGCAGCCACGCCTGCAGCGAATGCCGGTCCTGACCTTTTGCTTTGTGATGTAACTACTGCAAATCTTTCAGCAGTTCCGGTTTCAGGAAATGCAAGCGGAAACTGGACGGTCCTGGCTCCTTCAACCGCCATAGTTCCTCAACCAGCCAACCCTTCCGGCTTGGTTAATAATCTCTCTGTTGGTGCCAACCGCATCGTTTGGACAGTGACTGATGTTCTTTGCCCGCAGGTAACAAAAGATACCTTATTGATAACTGTAAGGCCTCCTACAACTCAGGCTATAGTTGGAGCCGATACGGCTATTTGTGCAACCGGAAATAATAGTTTTCCTGTAAAAGGGAATACCCCACAATCTTTTGAGCGGGGTCAGTGGTCAGTGGTCAGCAGTACTTTTTCTCCTGCCCCATCTTTTACCAATGCCTTGCTTCCAAATACTACATTAAATGGCCTGCAGCCCGGTGTGGTAGTAGCGCGGTACACCATCACCAGCGAGGCAGCCGACTGTTTGCCTACTTATGATGAGATCCGCATCGAAATCGGCAATGCTACAGCTCTTGCCAATGCAGGCCCCGATCAGATTCTTTGTGAAACCACCACCACTACGCTGGCAGCAACATCGGTTTCCGGTAATTCTGTCGGTACCTGGTCTGTTGTCAATCCGGGTACTGCGCTAGTTGCACAACCTGCACTTGCCAACAGTATTGTAAATAACCTGGCAGTTGGAAGTAACCGGTTTGTATGGACGGTTCAGGATAACCTCTGTTCTGCTATCAACCGCGACACCATTCAGGTTTTTGTAAGACCTTCTACCACTACTTCTCTTGCTGGAAGAGATACCGTTTTGTGTATTGCAGGCAATAGTATTTTTAAACTGAATGCCAATGCACCTCGTTCTAATGAAGCCGGCCGCTGGACCATTGTAAATTCCAATATGTCTCCGGCTCCTACGCTGAGCAGCAATACCGACCGGCAGGCAAACCTGTTGGGTTTACAAGCCGGAAGCGTTACGTTGCGCTGGACCATCACCAACGATGCTCCTGACTGTCCGCCAAGCAGCAGTGAATTTACCATTCAGGTAAGCCCTGCTACTCCTTTGGCTGCTGCAGGACCCGATCAATTGTTGTGTAATGTTACTTCCACCACTTTGGGAGCCATTCCGGTAGGGAATTTTTCTATCGGTCGCTGGACAGTTGTATCCCCTGCAGGTTTAAACATTGTTTCGGATACCAATGCACTTACAGGGGTTAATAATCTCGCCATCGGAACAAACACCCTGGTATGGACAGTAACCAATCAGGTTTGTCCACAAACCAACAGGGATACCGTTTTAGTTGTTGTTCGCCCGCAAACCACAGTGGCGAATGCCGGTGGAGATACTGCTTTTTGTAGTACCGGTAATCCAACATATCGTCTTCAGGGCAATGCCCCGCTTGCACATGAAACCGGTCGCTGGACTATTGTAAGTAATACCATGAGTCAGCAGCCTTCTTTCAGCAATACGACTGCACCGAATGCTTTGCTGAGTGGTCTCAGACCAGGAACTATCACCCTTCGCTGGACCATTACGAGCGATGCTTTAGATTGTCCGCCAACCAATGCTACCGTAACATTGGTAGTAGGTCTGCCGACTCCTGAAGCATTTGCCGGTCCTGATCAATTGCTTTGTGCGGTAAACAGCACCACCTTAAATGCAACTTCCGTTTCGGGCAATGCTACCGGTAACTGGCGCACCTTGTCACCTTCAGCGGCTTTGGTAGCTGAACCCAACAATGCCAATTCGCTTGTAAATAATTTAATCGTTGGTACTCAGGGTTTTGTATGGGAAGTAACCGATGCGCTTTGTCCTCAAATTTTGCGGGATACCGTTTTGGTGATTGTACGCCCCGCAACCACGCCTGCCTCTGCGGGTTTGGATACTGCTTTCTGTTCAACAGGCAACCCCTCTTATACCTTAAAAGGAAATAGTCCGCTCGCCCATGAAACCGGCCGCTGGACCATTGTAAGCAATAACATCAGTCCGCAGCCTTCGCTGAGCAACCCTACAAGTCCCAACGCTGTGTTGAGCGGACTTCGCCCGGGAACCATTACGCTTCGCTGGACCATCAGCAGCGATGCTCCTGATTGCGGACCAACGGAAAGTGCGGTTACCATTAGAGTAGGAACCGGTACCCTGGATGCCAATGCCGGACCAGATCAATTGCTTTGTAACGCAACTTCCACCCTTTTAGCAGCTACACCGGTTGCCGGTTCCTCTTTAGGCAACTGGACAGTTGTAGCTCCAAGTGGAGCCACTGTTACAGCACCTCTACATCCTGCATCTGCCGTAGCGGGTTTGGTTCCGGGGAATCATCTGTTTGTTTGGAATGTACGCGATACGCTTTGCCCTCAAATAAACCGGGATACGATGGTGGTGGCAGTTCGTCCGCCTACAACCCCTGCATTTGCCGGGGCTGATACTGCTTTCTGTAGTACCGGAAATACAACGCTGACGCTGAATGCCAATGTTCCGCAAACTTTTGAACAAGGTCGCTGGACGCTGGTAAGCAGCAATTTCTTCCCGGCTCCTTCTTTTGTAAATCCAACCGATCCTAAAACCCGCATCAATGGTTTGAAGCCGGGTACTATGGTACTTCGGTGGACCATCTCAAGTGATGCAGCGGGTTGTTCCCCTACTTTGGATGATATGGTGATTACAATCGGTAATCCTACCAATGATGCCTTTGCAGGTATTGATCAGTTGCTTTGTGATGTCACCACAGCCAACCTGAATGCAGATGGCGTTTCTGGCTTTTCAAAAGGATTCTGGACGGCTGTTAATCCGACTTCTGTTCTTGTTTCAGAGCCTGCAAATCCACAATCAGTGGTAAACAATCTGGCGGTTGGAAACAATATATTTGCCTGGACAGTTACCGATTCTCTTTGTGCTCAGGTAAATTCCGATACTTTAGTTATCATCGTTCGGCCACCTACCACACCTGCAGATGCAGGTCGGGATACTATTTTCTGTATTACCGGTGTTAACTCTTACCAACTCAGCGGCAATCTGCCCCGTAGTTTTGAAGTAGGTAACTGGACGGTTGAATCCGGTTCTACTTTCACACCAAACTTTACCAATGTAAATTTTGCCAACAGCCGTATTACCGGACTTCGTCCCGGTACCCTGCAGTTGAAGTGGACCATCAAGAGTGATGCGGCCGGTTGCGGACCTACCTCCGACCTGGTAACCATACAGATTTCGGATACCACGCCTGCAGCGATTGCCGGTCCCGATCAGATCGTTTGTAGCGATCAGGGAACTGTGTTGAATGCTACCGCGGTTTCCGGATTTTCTACTGGCGCCTGGACCGTATTGGCTCCATCCGGAGCTGTATTGGCAAATCCTGCTGATCCAAAGACTGCCGTTTCTAACCTTTCGCTTGGAAACAACCAACTGGTATGGACCGTAAGCAATAGTGTTTGTGCCATTGAAAAGCGCGATACGGTAAATGTGATGCTACGTCCTCCGGTAACACAGGCCAATGCCGGCAGTGATGCCATCCTTTGCGGATTGTTCAGCAGCAGCTATGCGCTGAAAGGCAACAGCCCACAATCTTTTGAAACCGGAAAATGGCGCATCATCAACAGCACTATGGGAGGTAATCCGGTTATTAATAATACCAATCAACCGAATACAACAATCAGTGGACTTCGGGTTGGAGTAATTGCCCTTGCCTGGGAAATTACCAATGACGGTACCTGCCCGGTTACTTCCGATACGGTTATCATCACACTCACACCTGCTTCGGCTCCTGCCAATGCAGGCCCTGATCAGCAAATCTGTGCGATTACAGAAACCACACTTGGTGCAACTCCGGTGAGCGGTATCAACAACGGCCGTTGGACAATCATTCAACCATCCGGAGTTTCTGTATCCGACGATTCTGATCCGGCTACCCGCATTACCGGTTTGCCATTGGGTATTACCCGCCTCGTATGGACAGTTACCAATAATGTATGTCCCGCCAATACAGATACCGTAGTTATCAATCGTTTCCCGGCCATTGTAAATGAAATTGGTGGAGCTACTACCATTTGTCAGGGACAGTCTGCTACGCTTACCAACACCACTATTTCCGGCGGTAATGGCAGCTATCAGTACAGTTGGCAGCAAAGCACCGACAATGTAAACTTTACCGATATATCCGGTGCTACGGCCAACATGTTGGTTGTAAACCCTGCTCAATCTACATGGTATCGCCGGATTGCTGTTTCGCAGCCCTGCGAATCTATCAGCGTGGCGGTTCAAATCACTGTATTGGGTAAAATAGCTAACAACCTTATTGCTGCAGATCAGGCGATTTGTATCAATACTTTGCCTGCCGGAATCACCGGTTCTACCCCAACGGGTGGCGGTGATGATTTCCGCTATACCTGGCAGCAACGGGAAGGAAACGGAGCGTGGACCACGATTACCGGAGCAAATGACAAAGATTATGCCCCCGGTGTATTGACCATGACTACCCGCTATCGTCGCATAGTGAACACCACCCTTTGCGACGGACAGCAAAAAGATACAAGCAACCTCATCACCATTCAGGTGAATCCGGATGCGGTGGCTGCGATGAATCCGGTACGCACCGAGAACTGTGCTTCCTGGAATATTACCAATGCAGTATTGAATACAACCCTGGATAACACCCGTAACAGTGGTTACAACTGGTTTGTGAATGGTCAGCTTGTTGGTAGTGGTAATACCTTCCCAGGCACCACCATCGCTTTACCGGGAGATAGTGTGCTGATTAAAATGGTAGCGATCAGTCGTTTTGGTTGCCGCAACGATTCGGTTTCTGTATGGTTCCGTACAACTGCGGATCCGGTACCTGGATTCATATTGAGCGATACCGTGGGTTGTGGACCGTTGGCAGTGACAATTACCAACACCACCGATTCAAGGGCGAATTACCAATACTTCTGGAATTTTGGACAGGGACAAACAAGCAATGCTGCGAATCCGGGAACGGTGATTTTCCCTGCCAATCCAACCTTCATGGATACGGTTTACCGGGTAACGCTTCGGGTAACCGGTGGTTGTGATACCGTAACTACCTATCAGGAAATTCGGGTAAAATCAAAGCCAAAGTCAATTTTTACACCGAACAAAACAACAGGTTGTTCTCCGTTGACCGTTGATTTCCGCAATACAAGTATTGGTACCAATATGCAGTTTGAGTGGTTGTTTGGTGATGGTACAAGACTTAGCTCACCCGATGCAATAGTAAGCCATTTGTATACTACCAATAAGCTCGATACCTTCTATGCCAAATTGATTGCCCGAAATGAATGTGGTGCGGATACTTCATCCTTTACCATTGTGGTTCGGCCGAACACCATTGTACTGGACTTTGCTGTAACCGGTACGGAGAGAGCAGGCTGTTCTCCTCATACCGTGAATTTCATAAATAATTCTGCAGGTGCTACATTATTCACCTGGGATTTTGGAGATGGCACTACCACCACCACTACCCGTAACCGCGATACGGTTCGGCATACGTATACGAGTGCAGGGGAATATCTGGTTCAGTTAAAAGCTACCAACGGCTGTTCGGATACTGCTTCTTCCATCAGTATTTCTGTTCAGGCAACACCAGTGGTAGGATTTACAGCCAACCAAACCCAGCTTTGTATCGGTGATACAGTGAAGCTCACCAACAGCAGCGAATTGGCTACTTACCGTTGGAGACTAGGTGATGGAACTACGGCCAATACGGCCAATGTTACCAAGGTGTTTACCGCCCCGGGTACCTATCGTATCTGGCTTACCGGAACCCGTGAGTATGCGAGTGGTTTGGCTTGTGCGGACAGTGTTTACAAAGATGTGATCGTTACTGATACGCTGCTTACCCAAATGCGGGTGAGTGATTCTGTATCCTCCTGTATTCCCTTCACAGTAACCTTTACCAATACGGTTGCTAATGCTGCAGCAGTAACCTGGGATTTTGGTGACGGAAGCATGGCCACCGGAAATACAGTTACTCATACCTATACCCGCGTGGGAACCTTCCAGGCAGTAATGGTGGCTACTTTATCAGGTGGTTGTAACTATCGGGCAGAACAGACCATCAGGGTGAGCGGACCTACCGGTACCCTGACCTATGATGCGGGTATCGCCTGTTATAATCAGCCGGTTCGGTTTGAGGTTATTTCAGGAGGTGCACAGCAATACATCTATGTGTTTGGAGATGGGGACAGTTTGGTAACCACCAATACCGTGGTAAACCATACTTATCGTACTACCGGGTCTTTTGTGCCTTATGTAGTTTTGTCAAATGGTGCCTGCCGGCTTATTTCACAGCCGGGTGATACGGTAAAGATTGATCGGGTTCGCACAGGATTTACTTATCAGCTTACTCAATCCTGTGGAACTACCACGGTAAACTTTATGGATACAAGCCGTTCCGCCTTTGGAATTGCAGCACGTCGCTGGGACTTTGGAAACGGAGATGTACAAAACACAACAAATGCTTCTAAAACAGTTACCCAATCCGGTACTTATCGTATTGTACTGCTGGTAACCGGAGCAAGTGGTTGTATTGATTCGGTTGTACAGAATTTATTTATCCCTGTACAAAGTATTCCTGGTATTAATATTAAAGGGAATCCAATTCTTTGTGAGGGAAGTTCCAACAACCTGGAAGCAGATATTGTATCAACGGATAGTATTGCCTCAATCCTTTGGGATTTTGGAAACGGACAGCAGGCACAAGGGGCACGGGTAACGGCCAATTATGTAAATGCAGGCAGCTTTACCATCCGCCTGACTGTAAGAACAGTGTTTGGATGTACAAGTACGATCACCAGAAATGTAACCGTCAATCCGACCCCTGTTGTGGGTGCAAGTAATGACCTTCGGATTTGTCGCGGACAGAGCACGATATTATTTGCTGCAGGTGCTGAGCGTTATATCTGGAGTCCGTCAAACGGATTAAGCTGTATTGATTGTGCATCGCCGGTAGCTACTCCTACAACAACAACCATGTATGCTGTTTCGGGTTTCAACGCCTTTGGATGTAGCAGCACGGATAGTGTTTTGGTAACGGTTTCGCAGCCGATTGATGTTACAGCAACCCCTTCTGATTCGCTTTGCGTAGGACAGGGTATCCAATTACAGGCAAATGGTGCTGCCACCTATCAGTGGTCACCTGCAGCGGGTTTATCTGCAAGCAATATTGCCAATCCGTTTGCAAGACCTAACCAAAGTACGACTTACCGGGTAGTGGGTTATGATGGTGTGAACTGTTTTACCGATACTGTTTTTGTACGCCTCGGAGTTGGGCCTATTCCAACCCTCGAACTTGGACAGGGTGGTTTAGTGGTAGCAGGCACAAGGGTTACGCTTAACCCGGTAACAACAGGCGGACCTATCAGGGATTATGCATGGACACCTGCAAACCTGCTCAGCTGCACCGATTGTCGCAATCCGGTAGCTACTATTGATAATGATATCAACTATCGTTTGACCGTTACAAATAACTATGGTTGTACAGCAACCGATACCATTGGTTATCGCATATTCTGTCAGGCTGATCAGGTATTTATTCCCAATGCATTTAGTCCGGACGGAGATGGAATCAATGATATATTATATGTAATGGGTAAAGGGGTAGCTAAAGTGAAGAGCTTCCGCATCTTCACAAGATTTGGTGCACTCGTATATGAAAAAGCCAATTTCGATATCAACGATCCTAACAACGGATGGGATGGAAAAATTAATGGAGTACCAGCTAGTCCTGATGTATATGTTTATACAGCAGAAGTACTTTGCACAGGTGGTTCTTCGTTTACTTATAAGGGAAATATTACCGTATTCAGATAAGCTTTAGAATTAATAAGAAATAAAAAGGAAGCGCATGAAAACATTTTTACAGCCAATCATTGTATACCTGCCCAAATCCATTTTTAAACTGGGCACCATGTTAAGTCTATGCATACTTTGTGGATTTTCACTAAGAGCGCAGGATTTAAATTTTTCACAGTTCTATGAACTGCCACTCTTACGTAATCCTGCGCTTGCAGGGGTTTTCAAAGGTGATATGCGCTTGCAGTCGGTACACCGTAATCAATGGCAGAGTGTAACTGTTCCTTATCAAACAACCGGTTTGAGTGCAGAGGTAATTTTACCCGTAAATGATTACGGTCATGCAGTGGTTGTAGGTGCGCAAATGTTGCATGATGTAGCCGGGGACAGCAAGCTTACCCGTACACACTTTTTACCCGTAGTAGGTTATCAGGTTCCCATTGCCGGCAGCGATGTTTATTTGTCTGGTGCCATCATGGGTGGGATTGTAAGCAGCAGTTTTGATCCATCCGGATTGCGATGGGCCGATCAGTTTGTGAATGGACAATTCAATCCGAATATCACTTCAAGACAGCCTATCCGGAATACCGGACGGACATATCTTGACGTTGGTGGTGGTTTGGCAATTGCCGGCCCCGCAAGCGAAGTGATGAGTTATTACTGGGGGGTGGGTTTGTTTCATGCCAATAACCCCAAAGTATCCATTAATAACGATGAGGTCCGCCTTGGAAAAAAATGGGTTTTAAGCGGTGGTATGACTCT